>JBDHTA010000137.1:0-11479 GCA_039808465.1 Rhizobiaceae bacterium
GAAGCCCTTCGAAATGGGGTTTGCGGGCCGTTTTCAGCCTCCCGGAAGGGGTGGTTTTATCCTTTCCTTAAGCGCCCCGGCCTATGGTTTTCCACATAAAACTATGGTCTTCGGATTGGACGTGCAGGCATTGAACAAGAGAGCGCAAACAGCGATGGGGCTGGTCGACCGGGCGGCGGAAAGCTGGCTTGCCCGCATGGGCGACGGCCATTGCGCGACGGAAAGCGAGATCGCCTTCCTGCGGCGGGCGGGCCTTGCCTCGGCCTGCGGCCTGCTTGCCGTTCCCGTGTTGCTCTCGGCCTTCCTCAGCCCCGCCGTCGCCATTCCGGTCGGCGCGGCGCTGGTCACGGCGGCGTTTCTGATCGGCGCCGTCGGCGGCGTCGGCTATCTGCGCGGGCGCGGTGAAAAGCCGGGGCCCGTCCGGCAGGAGAAGGCGGCCATCCATCCCGGCCACGAGATTGCGGCGGCCTGCGCGGGCGCGGTGCTGTTTCTCGATCCTCAGGGCAATGTCACCGGGGTCAGCGGCCGCGACCGCGACGCCTTTCTCGGCTGGATGCGCGATCCCGCCGGGCGCGGTTTCTTCGACCAGCTGCATGTCTCCGACCGGCTGGATTTCATGCAGGCGGTCGATCTCTTGCGGCAGGGCCGGGGCGATGCCACGGTCGATCTGCGCATCGAGCGCGCCACGCTCGCGGCGATCGCCGAAGCCGAGCAGTTCGTGCATATCCGCCTCGAAATGACGGCCTTGCGGGCGGAGGCGGAGCTGACCGGCATCTTCGCGCAGATGCGCGACATCTCGCAGGAACAGGCCCTGAAAAGCGATGCCGCGCGCAAGACGGCGGAAGCGGAAAGCGCCAACGACGCGAAATCGCGCTTCCTCGCCGCCGTCAGCCATGAGCTGCGCACGCCGCTGAACGCCATTCTCGGCTTTTCCGATATCCTGATCGGCGAATATTTCGGACGGCTGGAAAACGACCGCCAGCGCGAATATGTGCGGCTGATCCGCCAGTCGGGCGCGCATCTTCTTTCGGTCGTCAACACCATGCTGGACATGAGCAAGATCGAGGCGGGCCGCTACGAGCTGATGCTGGAGCCGTTTCCGGTGTCGCACGCCGTGCAGGCCTGCGAGGAAATGCTGGGCTTGCAGGCGCGTGAAAAGGGCGTGACGTTGACCAGCCGCACGCAGCGCGGCCTCGGCGAAGTGGTGGCCGACGAGCGCGCCATCCGCCAGATCCTCATCAACCTCGTCGGCAACGCCATCAAGTTCACCGATGCGGGCGGCGTCGTCACCGTCGACGCGGCCGAGCGCGACGGCGCTCTGGCGCTGACCGTCAGCGATACCGGCATCGGCATTCCCGAAAGCCGCCTGGCCGATCTGGGCAGGCCGTTCGTGCAGGTGCAGAACGAATATACCCGCCGCTACGAAGGCACGGGCCTTGGCCTGTCGCTGGTGAAGGGGCTGGTGGCTCTGCATGGCGGCAGCTTTGAAATTTCCAGCCGTCCGGGCGAGGGCACGGTGATTTCCGTGACCGTGCCGATGGATGGGCAGGGCGCATCCGCAAAGGATGTGGAAATCGAGGTATCGCAGCCGGTGGATTTCCCGCCGCGCCTCAAAAATGCCTCACCTATTGCCGAGACCCGGCGCCAAGACGATGACCATGACCAGCAAGCGACCGCGAAAATCGCCTGAGCACATCAGGCCCGCCTCCCGAAAGAAGAACCCGCCCCGGCCGCATCCGGCGCTGGCCGCTTTTGGCGCGGCCGGGCGCGGCCTGCTGGGCGCGGGCGCGGGCACCGGACGGCTGGTGACCCGTTATCCGGCCATGGTGCTCGGCGGCGCGTCCTTCATCGTGGCGCTCTCCTTCATTTCGGCCAATGCGCTGTGGTATCAGCACGGCCACCATCCGGCCCCGATCTTCCAGACCCGCGATCCCGACGATCCCACGGCCTTCATGGGCTCGGGCGCGAGCGAGGCGCAGCCGGAAGTGGTGACCACCTTCCGCATCGAGCGCGGCGACGATGCTGCGGCTGAGGCGCGCGCGCCGGATCCGGCGCCGACCTCGGCCGTGCCGCCGAAGCAGACGCCGCCCGCTACCTCGGACGACATTGCGGCGATGATCGCCACCGATCCGGTTTCTTCCGTCGTGCCCGCCGAGCGGCCGAGCGATGTCGGCAGCGGGCAGGGCATCGATCCGGTCGCCGCCGCGATCCTGAAGGCCGAGGGGCAGCTTCCGGCGCAACCGGCCGCCGTCAGCGCCGATCTCGTCATGAAGATCCAGCGCGGCCTGACCAATCTCGCCTATAGCGACATCAAGGTGGACGGCGTGGCGGGCGAGCAGACCCGCAAGGCGATCCGCCACTTCCAGAAGCATTACCGCCTGCCGCAGACCGGCGAGCCGTCTCAGGACGTGCTGAAGAAGATGAAGTCCATCGGCGCCCTGTAGGGCGGCTTGTAACGGCGGCCGAACGCGGCTATCGAAACCGCATGCGCCTTCGCTCCGATCTTTTCGTGTCCGCCCTGACGCGCCGGGTTTTCCGGAGCGGCGGCTATGCCGCCGTGGAAATCAAGGGGGCGGAATCGGCAGGGGCCATCTATATCCGCCAGCGCTTCCGCGACGGGCTGGAAACGCTCTACGCGCCCGCGCCGCAGATGATGTTCGATGAGGGCGAGGCGGACGGCCGGTTGTTCGAGCGCCGTTTCGAGCGGGTGGAGGCGGCGGAGATCGACGCCTTCATCCTCAGGGAAAGGCGGCTCGATTCCGATCTCTGGCTGGTCGAGCTGGAGGTGGACGAGATCGGCGACCTGTTCACGGTGACGGATTGAGGCAGGCCGGGGCGCGTTAGCCGCGCCCGGTCCGGAGCAGGTTGGCGGGGCGCAGGTTGCGCACCACCGGCGGGCCATCCTGTCCGCCTCCGGCATTGCGCGCCGTATCCTTCTGGCGGAATGTATAGCTGTCGGCCCGCCGCCAGGCTTCCACGCGGGCATCGCATTCGGAAGGATCGAGCGTCGACAGCAGGATTTGCGCCCTCGTGCGGCGCCCCGTTGGCTCCGACAGATGCGGGTAGAACTGGGTGAGGACGAAGGCGCTGTCCTCGTCGTTCAGGCCGAGGCTGATCAGCGTGGTGGCGAGCTGCTGGCCGGAAATATCCAGCATGATGCGCCCGGCGAGCCAGTGGCTTGCGCTCAGCGCATCGGCAAGCGCGGTCGTGAAATGATCGGCGTCGCGGCTGCGGGCGAAGCGCACCAGCAGCGCCTCCTGCGTTTCGGTGAGGCTGCGCAGGCCGAGGCGGTCGCTGGCGGGCGGATCGGCGCGGCGGGCGAGATCGCGCAACTGCTGGCGCAGCGTTTCTTCCCGGGCGCGGGCGCTAGCGTGTTCGTCGCTGAGCTGGGCGGCGGCGGGCGGGGCCGGTTGCGGCGGGGCAGGGGTGGCGGCGGGTCTGGAAAGCTCGCGGCGCACGCCCACCAGCGCGTCCACCACCATCGGCGACAGGTTTTCGCGGCGGGTGATGGCGGCCGCATGCGCCGGGCCCTGCGTGCGGGCAATGGTGATCAGCGCCTGATCGGTGAGCGCCTTGGAGCAGGCGAGGAAGGGGGCGGCGATGGTGATGGGCTGCGAGCCGATGAACAGCGCCAGCGCTTCCGGCACATGCGGGCATTGGGACAGGGCGGCGACGGCCTGCCGCTTCGCTTCCTCGGACGAGGCCCTGAACAGCGGTTCGAACAGTTCGGCGAATTGCCGCAGCTCGGATTTCGCCGGGTAGGACAGGTTCTCGAAACTGCTGACGCTCGCCATCAGAACCACATCCTTCTTCCGCGTGGATTGCGGGTTTTCAAGGTCTCGAAACCGGTCGCTCACGGATACCACTCACAAACGCAATACGTACGCATCAAACTGGAGCAAAATCCTTAGCATCTTGTTAACTATGCCCCGCTCAAGCCGCAAATTCGTCACGGAGCGGTAAAAATGCCTTACGTTTCGGGGCTTATCAGCACTTGCTACAGTTGATGTTAAGGCTTTGTTAACGAATTCGGCGCTGAATGCGAACGGGACGAGTCGAACGAAATCACGTCCCGCGCATTATTGCATTCAGCGAAAGGGCCTTTGGCCCGGTCGCCGGGTGTACGAGAGAGGTGCAGATGTCATGGTTGCCGTTTCGCGCCGTAACCGGCGCATTTCAGGATCATTCCGACAACCGTGAATGCGCTGGCCCGAAGAAACGGGCAGGGTGAAATCGATCGCGTTCATCCGTCTCATCTGGGCAATACCGCCCGAAACGTATGGAGACGAGAATGGCAGACATCGTTCATATCCGGGACAGGCTCGACCGCCTGCCGCGAAAACCCCAGAAAAGCTTTCAGAACGCGCAGATCCTGCTGTTTACCGGCGTGCGCTACGAGCGTTTCGACTTCGCCCCGCAGACCCAGCAGGACGCGCAGCAGAAGCCGGTCAGCTCGCATTGAAGCGGCGGACCGTCAGGGACTGCTGAATTCCTCGCAGCTTGCCCCCGCCAGAAAGGCGTGCGCGGCATCTTCCAGGCTCTTGCGCGGCGCCAGCGCGCGCACCACCGCATAGCCTTCGGCCCGGGGCATTTCCACCAGGATGGATTGCTCCAGAGCCTCCGGCAGCGCCTTGCGCAGCGTCGTCAGTTGCACTGGCGAAGCCACCAGCACATCCAGCGCGCCGCCCGCCGAGGTGCGGTCGTTCATGCTGAAGACCTCGTTCGAGGAACTGTCGTAAATCACCAACGACCAGAAGGGTACCGCGCCCCGCGCTTGCAGGCGCACCGGCAGATCGCCGATATCGAAGGGGCAGACGGCTGCCTGCACGTAAGGATCGCTGTCGGCCAGCCCCGTCTCATCCGGTTTTTCCCCGAGAATGTAGAAACGTTGCGGATCGCCCTTGGCGGTGACCCGGGTATAGGCGTCGAGCCCGGTGAAATGCGGCAGCGCCAGTATGATGACGAGATGCAGCAGGGCGGCGCCGACCAGTCCGATGACAACGGTGAAAGCGAGTTTAAGCACGGCCGCACCCCACGCGCCTGAGGCCTGGCATCGACAGGTCGATCAGGCCGGAGCTTCCCGCCGTCGGCGTGTCGAACAGGGTGAGCGCCAGCGCCACCGGCTGTTCGCCATCGGGAAGTGGAAGCCAGTTGCCGGGCTCGGCTCCGCGACCGATGGCGATGGTGAAGGAACTGTCGGGATGGCGCGCCACCACCCAGGAATTCAGCCCCACGGGCAGGCCGGGGCGCGGCTCGATCGCATTGCCGTTGCGATCGGTGACATAGAGCGTCCACAGGCGCGCGGGCGGCGTCTGGCCCGTGATTTCGTAGCGGCAGGCGGTGCTGAGCGGCTGGCCGCTATCGTCCTGCGTGGCGGTGAAGCGCAGGCCCTCGGCGGTGCCGAGCAGGAGCTGACCGGCGCGGGCGCGGTGCGATTTGGCGTAAGGATCGGCATCGGCGGTCTGGGCGCGGGGAAAGGCTTCCCACGCGCCGAGCCGGATGGCGCCGAAGCCGGAGGAGGCGTTCAGCGCGTAAAGCGTCGCCATGATGCCGCCGCCGAAGGCGATGAGGAGCGCAAGCGCGACATACAGGGGAACCCGGAACAGGTTTGCGGCGATCTTCAACGGGCTGGCCTCAATTCGTCTCGCCGGGCGCGGGCGATGGCGCGCCGCGTAACGCGGTGCTCGCCACCTTCTGCGGCGCGAGCGGTTCGGCGTCGCGCAGCGCCTCGCCAAGGCCGCGCAGCACCCGCGTCGCCTCCACCGACAGCGAGCGCGGCCGCACAAGCGGCGGCAGCGCCCCGTCCTTGCTCTCCGGCGCCTGCGCCACGGCCTTCGCCTTGGCATCCTTCGGCGGCAGCGGATTGTCGATGCCGGGAATGGCGCGCAGCTCGATGCCCTGATGGGCGTAGTCCATGACGCGCTTGAAGGTCATGGCGGGGAGAGAGCCGCCGGTCATGTTGTTGGTGGAGGTGTAGTCGTCGTTTCCGAACCAGACGGCGCAGGTGTAATTGCCGGTGAAGCCGACGAACCAGGCGTCGCGATAGGCCTGCGTGGTGCCGGTCTTGCCCGCCGTGACGATGCCGTGATCGAGGGCCGCCTTGCGGCCGGTGCCGCTGACCGGGATCTGCGCCAGCATGAAATTCATGGCGGCATTGGCCTTTTCCGACAGAACGCGCTCCGGCGCGGGCTCGTCGCGGGCGAAATCATAGAGCAGGCGGCCGTCATAGCCGATGATCTGGGTGATGCCGTGCCTGCGCGCCTGCACGCCGCCCGCCGGAAACACCGAATAGCCCGTCGCCTGATCGAGCACCGTCAGCTCCGAGGTGCCGAGCGGGATGGTCTTGTCGGATCGGATCGGAGTTTCGACGCCCATGGCCTTGGTCATTTCCACGATGCGGTCGATGCCGAGGACGTCTTTGGCAAGGCGCACCGGCACGGTGTTGATGGATTTCGCCAGCGCCGTGGCGAGCGTGACGCGGCCGGAATAGGAGCGGCCGTAATTCTGCGGCGACCAGCCGCGCCAGGTGATCGGCGCGTCGCTGACCACTGTTTGCGGCGTCATGCCCTTTTCCATGGCGGCGGCGTAGGTATAGACCTTGAAAGACGAGCCGGGCTGGCGCAGCGCCCTGGTGGCGCGGTTGAACTGGCTTTCGCCGTAATCGCGCCCGCCGACCATGGCGCGCACGGCCCCGCCATTCTCGATCATGACCAGCGCGCCCTGCTTGACGCGGTAACCCTCGCCAAATTCGCGCAGGCTGGTTTCCACCGATTGCTCGGCGGCCTTTTGCAGCCCCATGTCGATGGTGGTGCGCACGATCAGCGAATGCTCGGGGAAGCGCGAGGAAAGGCGCTGCACCTCGTCGAAGGCCCAGTCGAGGAAGAAATCCGGCGCCTCGATCTCGTTGCGGTCGATGACGCTGGCGGGATTGCGGCGCGCAGCGATGACCTGCCCCTCGGTCATCATGCCGCCCTGCACCATATTGGTCAGCACCTCGTTGGCGCGGGCGCGGGCGGCGGGAAGATTGACGTGGGGCGCGTATTTGGCGGGCGCCTTGAACAGACCGGCGAGCATGGCGGCTTCGGCCATGTCGACCTCGCGGACCGACTTGCCGAAATAGAATTGCGCCGCCGCAGCCGCGCCGAAGGTGCCGCCGCCCATATAGGCGCGGTCGAGATAGGTGCGCAGAATTTCCTTCTTCGACAGGTTGGCTTCCAGCCATAATGCGAGGAAGGCTTCCTTGATCTTGCGCTCGATGGAGCGCTCGTTCGACAGGAACAGGTTCTTGGCGAGCTGCTGCGTCAGCGTCGAGCCGCCCTGCACCACGCCGCCCGCGCGGGCGTTCTCGGTCATGGCGCGGGCGAGGCCGATGAAATCGATGCCGAAATGATCGAAGAAGCGGCGGTCTTCCGTCGCCAGCACCGCCTTGACGAAATAATCGGGCAGATCGTCCACCGGCACCGAATCCTCGTGGATGATGCCGCGATGGCCGATGGTGTTGCCGTAGCGATCGAGGAAGGTGACGGCGAAATCGCCGCGATTGCGCCAGTCGTCCTTGGTTTCCTCGAAGGCGGGCTGCGCCAGCGCCAGAAGCAGCACCGCGCCCGCCGTGCCGAGCGTCGCGGTTTCGCCGAGCACCTCGAACACCGCCCGCTTCCAGCCGCGCACCCGGAAGCGGCGGAAGAAGATCGTCAGCTCCTCCCAGATTTCGCCGAGCTTGAACCCGGCGTTCCAGACGGTCGAATCGATCCACGAATCGATGCGCAGCAGGATATGCCGCTTGCGCGGAGGACGGTTTTCGGGGGGGAGAGGGTCTTGCATCCTGATCCCGCTTTCGTTCATTCGGCCTTGACGCGGCCTTGCCGTGCCGTCACAGCATGGATCCGAACCGATACGCCCGGAGCGTTAAGAAACCGATAGCGGGCATATCCTATGTGCGGAAGCGGGAAAAGAACAAGAGACAAAGAACGCGCCATGGCGGATGAACTGCCCTTCTGGAAAACCAAGCCGCTGACGGAGATGACCGTCGCCGAATGGGAAAGCCTGTGCGACGGCTGCGGGCTCTGTTGCCTCAACAAGCTGGAGGACTGGGACACCGGCGAGGTGGTGTTCACCAGCATCGCCTGCCGCCTGCTGGACGGGGAAAGCTGTCGATGCAGCAACTATCCGAACCGCAGGGATTTCGTGCCCGACTGCATCCAGCTCACCCCTGAACTGGTGGAGGAGATCGGCTGGCTGCCGCCGACCTGCGGCTATCGCCTCGTGCGCGACGGCGAGGATCTCTACTGGTGGCATCCGCTGGTGTCGGGCGATCCCGAGACGGTGCATATCGCCGGGATTTCGGCGCAGGGGCGGACGCTGAGCGAGACCGAGGTGGATGTCGAGGATTTCGAGGATTACGTGGTCGACTGGCCGCTGACGGTGGGGCGGAAATAGGAAAATTTTCTTTTATAGGAAAATAGTCCTTGACGGCGTGACGGTGGTTTGATAGGGTTCAGGCATCGTCGGAGAGTTGCGCCGGTAGGGCGGCAATGAAGCGGCGAGGCAGGGTTTTGGAAAGCGGTTCTTCCGGGCAGGGAGGGCCGCTTTTTCGTTGGGGCGGATGCGATGCTGGATGATGCCGGGACGATCGATGTGGCGCTGTTTTCGCCCTGGGACGAGGACGATGAGCGGGCGCCGGAAATCAAATCCGAGGGCTATGGGGATGAGGAGTTGCGCCGCCTGCTGGACGATATGACGCGGGAGATGCGGGCGCAGTTCGATTGCTTCCGGGCGCTGCGCGAGGCGGCCGGTGAGGCGCTGGCTTTTCCCGGGGACGAGGCGGCGGCCAAGGGCGCGCGCGCCGACGCCAAGGCGGCGAGCGACGCCATGTCGCTGATCATCCGCACGCTGGAAAAGATCGACGCGCTTCAGCGCCAGCTTGCCCATGACCGGCAGACGGCCGCCGAGCGCGAGGCCGGCGGCGAGGACGTGGCGGCGGCGCGGCGGCATTTTCTGGGCCTGATCGATGCGCGGGCCGAGGAGGAAGCGCAGCGGCGCTTCGAGCGCTTCAGGGAGGAATGGTTGAATGACGGAGCCGCCCATGCCGGTGAGCCGCCCGCCGCGCCGCGTTCGCCGCCGCCGTGAGGCGGTGGTGGTAAAGGTGCAGGCGATTTTCAACGGGCATGGGAAGGGCATGGCTGAGATCGGAACGAACCGCCGTTCGGGATTGGCGGAGGCGGCGCGGGCGGCCCTTGCGGCCGGGCGGAAAATGATCGGGGAAGGGGCCGTGACGGCGCAGACGTTTGCTGATCCGCTCGATTTCGCGGCGATCCTCGGGCGCGACTGGACATTTCTGCGCCGGGCTGAGCAGGCGCCGCCGCCGGGGGATTGGCGCAACTGGCTGATTCTCGGCGGGCGCGGCTCCGGCAAGACGCGGGCGGGCGCCGAATGGGTGCATGACCTGGCGACGCGGCATCCGCAGGCGCGGGAGCTGCGCATCGCGCTGGTGGCGGAAACGCTGGGGGATGCCCGCGAGGTGATGATCGACGGCGCTTCGGGCATCTGCCGGATTGCGCGCGTGCACCGGCCGAGCTTCGAGGCGTCGCGCCGCAGGCTGGTCTGGCCGAGCGGGGCGATGGCGCAGATCTTTTCCTCCGAGGATCCCGAGAGTTTGCGTGGGCCGCAGTTTCATTTCGCCTGGGCGGATGAGCTGGCGAAGTGGCGGCATGCGCAGGAAAGCTGGGACATGCTGCAATTCGGGCTGCGGCTGGGGGAAAAGCCCCGGCAGTTGATCACCACCACGCCCCGGCCGGTGCCGCTGCTGCGGGCGCTGATGGCCGATCCTGGGACGGCGCTGACGCGCATCTCGACTTCGGCCAACCGCGCCAATCTGGCTCCGGGCTTCATGGAAGCTTTGGCGAGCCGCTATGGCGGCACGCGGCTGGGGCGGCAGGAGCTGGACGGCGAGCTGATCGAGGATCGCGAAGACGGCCTGTGGAAACGCGAGGCGATCGAGGCGGCGACGATGCGCGTCACCGGGCCGTTCCGCCGCATCGTCGTCGCTGTCGACCCGCCCGCAAGTGCGGGTGTGAACGCCTGTTGCGGCATTGTCGTGGCAGGAATGGAACAGAATGGCCGCGCCGTGGTGCTGGCGGATTGCTCCGTTGCCGCCGCAAGCCCCGCAGCGTGGGCCAATGCCGTGGTGAAAGCCTTCCGGCGCTTCGATGCGGATCGTGTCGTCGCGGAGATCAATCAGGGCGGCGACATGGTGACGGCGATGCTGCGCAGCGTCGATGCCAGCCTGCCGGTGACGACGGTGCGGGCGACGCGCGGCAAATATCTGCGGGCCGAGCCGGTGGCGGCGCTTTACGAGCAGGGGCGGGTGGCGCATGCCGGGCGGTTTTCGGCGCTGGAGGACCAGATGTGCGATTTCGGGCCGGACGGGTTGTCGTCGGGACGCTCACCGGACCGGCTCGACGCGCTGGTCTGGGCGCTGACGGCGCTGATGCTGGAAGGCGCGGGCGAGCCGCGGGTGCGTGGGATCTGAGTATTTCAGAAACAGGAAAGCGGCCCGTAGGCCGCTCGGATTGTTGACAAACCTCGCCCGCCCGCTGCCGTCATCCCTGGGATCTGTTCACGCCTAGATGCTGGGCACAAGGCCGGGCATGACGAAGGAGAGGTTTGCGGGCTTTTCACGGCTGCCTGAACCGGAAGAGACTCAGCGCGGCGCCGCCGATTGCGGGGCGTTTTCGCGAATCTGGCGCCATTCGGATTCCAGGCGCTCCAGAACATGCTGGGGAATGGGCTGCGGGGCCTTGGTGTTTTGCTGGCTGGGCTGCATGGACGAAACACTCCTCGATGGTTCACACGGCCGTCTTAACGTCGATCGAGGCGCTTGGTTCCATATCCTTCATGAAAAGTAAATTGGCTCCTAAAGCCCTTAAACGATTTAATTTTTTCTACAATCGATTGAATCTTCCGGCGGCAATCGCGCCGGTCTGGCAAGCAGGGGGTAAGCCGTGATCATCAACAGGCATTTCTTCTTCGATTACCTGCGCGCGGGCCTGTTTCGCGGGCGGTTGCGGGCATCGCAGGTGGCGGGCATGGAGGCGATTCTCGATCGCTGGGAAAAAGAGGAGGCGGGAAGCGACGACCGCTGGCTGGCCTATATGTTTGCCACCGTTTTTCATGAGACGGCGGAAACCATGCAGCCGGTGCGCGAAACGCTGGCGGCCAGCGATGCCGCCGCCATCGGCATTCTCGACCGCGCTTTCGCCAGGGGAAAGCTGGGCGCGGTGAAGACGCCCTATTGGCGGCCGGATGCCGAGGGCAGGAGCTGGCTGGGGCGCGGCTTCGTGCAACTGACGCACCGGCGCAATTATCAGGCGATGGCGGCGGTGACCGGCATCGACCTGGTGGCCGATCCGGGCAGGGCGATGGACATGCCGGTGGCGCTTGCCATCCTGTTCGAAGGCATGAAGCGCGGCAGTTTCACGGG
>JBDHTA010000138.1:0-11449 GCA_039808465.1 Rhizobiaceae bacterium
CTGCGCATCCATCGGCATGTCGCCGATTTCATCGAGGAACAGCGTGCCGCCCTCCGCCTGCTCGAAACGGCCGGTGGAGCGGGTCTGCGCGCCGGTGAACGCGCCCTTTTCGTGCCCGAACAGTTCCGATTCGATCAGATCTCGCGGGATAGCCGCCATGTTGATGGCGACGAAAGGGCCGTTGCGGCGCTTGCCGTAATCATGCAGGGCGCGGGCCACCAGTTCCTTGCCGGTGCCGGATTCGCCGGTAATCATCAGCGTCAGGTCGGTCTGCATCAGCCGCGCCAGCACCCGGTAGATTTCCTGCATGGCGGCGGAGCGGCCGACCAGCGGCATGCCGTCCTGCGAATCGTCGTCCAGCCTGGCGGGCTTGCGCTTCGGCTCCGCCAGCGCACGGCCGATGATGGCGATCAGTTCGGTGAGATCGAAGGGTTTCGGCAGGTAATCGTAAGCGCCCTTCTCCGATGCCTTGATGGCGGTCATGAAGGTGTTCTGGGCGCTCATCACCAGAACCGGCAGATCCGGCCGCGCCTTCTTGATGCGCGGCAGGAGATCGAAGGCGTTCTCGTCCGGCATCATCACGTCGGTCACGACCAGATCACCCTCGCCCGCCGAAACCCATCGCCACAGCGTCGCGGCGTTGGAGGTGATGCGCACATCGTATCCGGCGCGGCTCAATGCCTGATTGAGCACGGTGCGGATGGCAGCGTCGTCATCGGCGACAAGGATCGTGGCTGCGGTCATCGATTATATCCTGTGGTCCTGGGGGATTCTTCGCGCGCGGCGTCCTTGTGCGCGGGCATCAGCACGCGGAACGTCGTGCGGTGGTTCTGGCTGTCGCACTCGACGATGCCGCCATGGCCGCCGATAATCTTGGCGACGAGGGCAAGGCCGAGGCCGGAACCATTGGTCTTGGTGGTGATGAAGGGGTCGAACAGATGCGGCAGCAGATCGGCGGGCACGCCCGGCCCGTTGTCATGCACGCAGAATTCCAGCGGCAGCGAGATCTTCTCCCGCGTGCCCGCCACCGACAGGCGGATGCCGGGGCGATAGGCGGTCGTCAGCGTGATTTCGCCGTCGGGACGGTTGCCGACGGCTTCGGCTGCATTCTTCACAAGGTTGAGGAAAACCTGCACGAGCTGGTCGCGATTGGCGTGAACGGCAGGCAGCGACGGATCGTAATTTTCGACGATGCGGATATGGCGGGCGAACCCGGCCTTGGCCAGCGCCTTCACATGATCGAGCACGGCATGGATATTGATCGGCTGCCGGTCCACCGGCCGCTCGTCGGAAAACACCTCCATGCGGTCGACCAGCGAGACGATGCGATCGGTCTCCTCGCGGATCAACTGCGTCAGCGCCCGGTCCTCATGGCTCTGCACCGAGCCTTCCAGAAGCTGCGCCGCGCCGCGAATGCCCGACAGCGGATTCTTGATTTCATGCGCCAGCATGGAGGCAAGGCCGGTGACCGAGCGGGCGGCGGCGCGATGCGTCAATTGCCGGTCGATCTTGTCGGCCATCGAGCGCACCTGAAACACGATCACCACCGACCCCTGCTCGGCGACGACTGGCGCCACATAGAGATCGACCAGCTTCTCCTGCCCCAGACGCGGGGAGCTGAGATCGACACGGTATTCATTGACCGGGGCCAGCCGCTCGCGCACCTGATCGATGAGGGAGAGAAGCGGGCTGCCGAAGGGAATGAAGGCGGAGAGCCGGTAGCGGGCCAGATGCGCAGCACTTGCCCCGAAAAAATCCTCCGCCTCCCAATTGGCGAAGGTGATGAACCCGGCTTCGTTGACCATGATCACCGGGTTCTGGATGGCGTTCAGGACGGTGAGCGCCTGTGCCGCGCCGATTGCGGGATCGCCGGGTTTCTGGCTCATGCGGCTTGCCTCCAGGCCGAAAGCGCATCGAACAGGCGCTCGCAGACGGTTTGCGCCTCGCGGCAGGTGAGGATTGCCGCCTTGTCCTGCGGTTCGAGATGCGGCGCGAAGCGTTGCAGATACCAGTCGAGATGTTTTCGCGCATGGCGGATGCCGACCGTTTCGCCGTAAAATTCCAGCATCGCCCGGTAATGCGCCACCGCGATACCGGCGATTTCCTGCTGATGCGGCGCGGGCGCGCCCGCCAGCCACCCGGCATGCCACGGCCGCCCCTGCGAGGCGCGGCCCGCCATCACCGCATCCGCGCCCGAACGGCTGAGGATTTCCAGCGCATCCTCCGGCGTATCCACATCGCCATTGGCAATCAGCGGCACATCGATGACATCGCGCACGGTGCGGATGGCGTCCCAATCCGCCCGGCCCTCGTAAAACTGCATGCGCGTGCGGCCATGCACGGTGATCGCCCGCGCGCCTGCCTCCACGGCGCGGCGCGCGATCTCCGGCGCATTCAGCGAATTTTCGTCCCAGCCGAGGCGCATCTTCACCGTCACCGGAACGGAAACCGCCTTCACCGTCGCCTCGACCATCGATATCGCCAGATCGGGATCGCGCATCAGCGCCGCGCCGGAATAGCCGCCGGTCACCTTCTTGGCCGGGCAGCCCATGTTGATGTCGATGATATCCGCCCCGTTATCGGCGCAGATCTTCGCCGCCTCACCCATCCAGCGCGCCTCGCGGCCCGCAAGCTGCACCATATGCGGCTTGACGCCCATGCCGCGCAGCCGCGCCCAGCTTTCCGCCGCATTGCCGACCAGTTCGCGGCTCGCCACCATTTCGGTGACCACCAGTCCCGCCCCGTGGCGCCAGGCAAGCTGCCGGAACGGCAGGTCGGTAACGCCGGACATCGGCGCGAGGATCACCCTGTTGCGAACGGCAACACCACCGATTTCGAAAGGAGATGCCAGAGGATTGGATGTCAAATGATTATCTTTCGGGCACATCATTGTGTTGCACCATTTTTAGCCATTTTCGGCGCGCTTGCCAAGAGGTCAGCATTGCTGACGCAATTTTTCCTGTTCCGGCTGGAATTCGCGGCAGGGAGAGGCTAGAGATTCCGGACAAAGTTTTGTTTTTCTCCAAAGAGTTGCCGAGCGATGCAAAACCCTTTTTCCATCGGCGTGGTTGTGGTCGCCGCAGGCCGCGGCGAGCGCGCCGGGGCCTCCAAGGACGGACCGAAGCAATACCGGCCGATCGGCGGCAAGCCCGTGATCGCCCACACGCTGACGCAATTGCAGACATGGCGGCTGCCTGTCCGGATTTGCGCCGTCATCCACCCCGATGACGAGGCGCTGTTCACGCAGGCGGTAACCGGAGCCCCCGATCCGGCCGCCATCGCCACGGTGTTCGGCGGCTCGACGCGGCAGCAATCGGTTCTCAACGGTTTGCGGCATTTTTCGGGGTCGGGCATTACCCATGTGATGATTCAGGACGCCGTGCGCCCCTTTCTCGACCACGGCCTGCTCGACCGTATCGTGACCGCCTTCGAAGACGGCGCGCCGGGCGTGCTGCCTGCGATCCCAGTCGCCGACACGCTGAAGCGCGGCGCGGCGGATGGCACGGTGGCGGAAACGGTATCCCGGCAGGGACTTTATGCCGCGCAGACACCGCAATCCTTCCGCTTTACCGATATTCTCACCGCCCATGAACAGGCGGCGCTGGCGGGGCACACGGATTTCACCGACGACGCCTCCATCGCCGAATGGGCGGGCATTCCGGTCACCATCGTCCCCGGAACGCCCGATAACGTGAAACTGACGGTGAAACGGGATATCGACATGGCCGACGAAAAGCTTTCTTCCCCTCTGCCGGATGTGCGCACCGGCAACGGCTATGACGTGCACCAGCTCGAACCCGGCGACGGCGTCACGCTCTGCGGCATCTTCATGCCGCATGACCAGCGCCTGAAAGGCCATTCCGATGCCGACGTGGCCCTGCACGCGCTGACGGACGCCCTGCTTGCCACCTGCGGCGCGGGCGATATCGGCGATCACTTCCCGCCGTCGGATCCGCAATGGCGCGGCGCCGCCTCGCGCATCTTCGTGGAGCATGCCGTCAAAATCGTGCGTGAAAAGGGCGGCACCATCATGAACGCCGATATTTCCCTGATCGCCGAAGCCCCGAAGGTCGGCCCGCATCGTGACGCCATGCGGAAAAACCTCAGCGATATGCTCGCCATCGATCTCGACCGCTGCTCGGTGAAGGCCACCACCAACGAACAGATCGGCTTCATCGGCCGCCGCGAAGGCATCGCCGCCATCGCCACCGCCACCGTGGTTTACGGGAGAAAACCCGCATGAGCCTGTTTCCCGCCGACATCGAAGCCCTTGTCCAACGTATCGTCAACGACTTCACGTTACGTCAATTGATGATCGCCACGGCGGAATCCTGCACCGGCGGCCTGATCGCGGGCGCGCTGACCGAAATTCCCGGCTCCTCCGCCGTGGTGGATCGCGGCTTCGTGACCTATACCAACGAGGCCAAGCAGCAGATGATCGGGGTTGCCGCCGGAACGCTCGACCGGCATGGCGCGGTTTCGAAGGAAACGGCTCTGGAAATGGCGCAGGGCGCGCTTGATCACTCCCGCGCCGCGCTTGCCGTCGCCGTCACCGGCATTGCAGGCCCCGGCGGCGGTTCGGATCGCAAGCCGGTCGGCCTCGTGCATCTGGCCGCGAAACGCCGCTCCGGCGCGCTGCTGCACCGGGAAATGCGCTATGGTGATATCGGGCGCACGGAGATCCGCCTCGCCACCGTCAAAACCGCTCTGGAAATGCTGCTGGAAATCTCTCAGGCCGAATAGATTTTATCCGCCCGCGCCTCAAAAGCTTCCGCGAACATGCGGAAGGCGCGGTCGAACATCGAGCCCATCAGCGCGCCGAGAATGCGGCTCTTGAACTCGTAATCGATGAAGAAATCGACCACCGCCCCGCCGCCGGGCGCATCGAGAAACCGCCAGCGGTTATCGAGATATTTGAAGGGGCCGTCGATATATTTCACGTCGATGACGCGCTCCGCCTTGTTCAGCAGCACCTGCGTCGTGAAGGTTTCGCGGATCGCCTTGTAGCCGACGGTCATATCCGCCACCAGCAGCACCTTGCCGTCACGCTCCTTGCGGCTGCGCACGGTCAGCCCCTCGCAGAGCGGCAGGAATTCCGGATAGCGCTCCACATCGGCGACGAGATCGAACATCCGGTCGGGAGAATGGGAAACGGTGCGTTTGGTCTGGAACTGTGGCATAGCCGAGAGCTAATGATCCCGTTCCAGTCTGGCAAGTAGCTGCCGGTTCGCAGCCCGCGATTTCAACACAAGAACCGGCACGTCCGGCCCGAACGCCGCCAGATTCTCCTCGATCTCGGGGCTTTCCGTCTTCTCGAAGTTCCAGACATAGGTGAGGAATTCGCGGTCGATCTTTTCCGGGCAGCCATCCGCCATTTCCGGGCGCGAGCGGCCGCGATACCGCAGCCAGCGCGAAATGACCCCATACAGCGACACCCAGCGCGGCGGCCGCAGCCACAGCACCAGATGCGTGCGCGGCAGGCGCAGCGGTAGGGTGCCGGGGCTGGTGCCATCGAGCACCCAGCGGTCCTGCGCGACGACATCCAGCAATCGCGCCCGCGCCTCCGCCCTTGGACGCGCCTGCCAGCCGGGCAGCCAGTAGATTTCCCTGTCCATGGAAACGTAAGGCAGGCCAAGCCGTCCGGCCATTTGCCGCGCCAGTGTGCTCTTGCCGCTGCCCGAGCAGCCGATCACCAGCACGCGCTTTGCCGTTCTCAGCCGCTGCGCCGCCTCATCCATGCCGATCGAAACCGCCATCGCCCGCTCTCCCGAAACGAAAAAACCCGCCGTCATGCGGGACGGCGGGGTTTAAAGGAACGGGATGCGGATGTCTATTCCGCCGCCGCCAGCAGCTTCCTTTCGCGGGCGGCACGCAGGCGGGCGAAATCGTCGCCTGCGTGATGCGAGGAGCGCGTCAGCGGGCTCGACGCCACCATCAGGAAGCCCTTGCTATAAGCAACGGTTTCGTAGGACTTAAATTCGTCGGGCGTCACGAATTTCTCGACCTTGTGGTGCTTGCGGGTCGGTTGCAGATACTGGCCGATGGTCATGAAATCCACATCGGCCGTGCGCAGGTCGTCCATGAGCTGAAGCACTTCGTTGCGCTCTTCGCCCAGGCCGACCATGATGCCGGATTTGGTGAACATCGAGGGATCGAGTTCCTTCACCCGCTGCAACAGGCGCAGCGAATGGAAATAGCGCGCCCCCGGCCGCACCGTCAGGTAATTGCCCGGCACGGTTTCGAGATTGTGGTTGAAGACGTCGGGTTTTGCGGCGACCACGCGCTCCAGCGCGCCCGGCTTCTTGAGGAAGTCCGGCGTCAGGATCTCGATGGTGGTCAGCGGTGACGCGGCGCGGATGGCGAAGATCACCTTCTCGAAATGCTCGGCGCCGCCGTCTTCCAGATCGTCGCGGTCGACGGAGGTGATGACCACATGCGAAAGCCCCATGGTCTTCACGGCCTTCGCCACATTTTCCGGCTCATCCCTGTCCAGCGGCAGCGGCCTCCCGGTGGAGACATTGCAGAAGGCACAGGCGCGGGTACAGATCTCGCCCATGATCATGAAGGTGGCGTGCTTCTTGTCCCAGCACTCGCCGATGTTGGGGCAGCCCGCTTCCTCGCAGACCGTCACCAGCTTGTTTTCCTTCACGATGGAACGGGTCTCGTTATAGCCCTTCGAGACCGGGGCCTTGACGCGGATCCATTCCGGCTTGCGCATCACCTCGGTATCGGGGCGATGCGCCTTTTCCGGATGGCGAACGCGCTTCTGTTCCGCCGTGGTCCTGTCGAGAATCGTCACCATGCCATTTACCCGCTTTCACCGCGCGACACGCGGATTTCCGCCTTTCATACAGCCCGGATTGGAATCATTCCACAGTCTTATCCGGTAATGTTTTACCTATCGCCGGATCAGCTTGACGGCGAACAGCAACAGGCTCGCGCCCAGAAAGGCCGTGATGAGATAGCCGAGCTTGCTATCCGCCACGAAGACGTTGAATTGCCTGAGCACCGCGACCGCCACCACCGAGCCGACGATGCCGAGAATGATGTTCATGATGATGCCGAAGCGCACATCCATGAACTTGCCCGCCATCCACCCGGCAAAGCCGCCGATGAAAATCGAAGCGATCCAGCCGACATTTTCCATGCGATACTCCTGCGGTTTCTTCCTAAGCGATCAGCCGCGCCAGAAGCACGACCACGATCGCGCCAACAGTGGCATGGATGATCTGCACCACGATGGCGCTTTCGATTCCCAGCGAAATGCCGAGCGCCTGAAACAGAAAGCCGCCGACGAACGCCCCGATTACCCCCGTCAACAGGCAGCGGATCAGCCCGCCGCCGCCAACCACGAGGCTGGCGAGAAAACCCGCCACGAGGCCGATGAGAAGAAAGACGATCAGGGCTTGCGTTTCGATGGTCATGGCGGCTTCCTTTCCTGTTATGCCACCTTTGAATCAAGGGCGGCGCAGGAGATTATCAAGCGTTCAGCGCCCGCCCATAGGCGTCGAGCACGCTTTCCTTCAGCGTTTCGGAAATGGTCGGATGCGGGAAGATGGTGTGCATCAGCTCCTCTTCCGTCGTTTCCAGGTTCATGGCGACGACGAAGCCCTGAATGAGTTCCGTCACCTCAGCGCCGACCAGATGCGCGCCGAGAAGCTCGCCGGTCTTCTTGTCGAAGATGGTCTTCACCAGACCCTGATCCTCGCCCAGCGCAATCGCCTTGCCGTTGGCGACGAAGGGGAAGCGGCCGACGCGGATATCGCGGCCAAGCTCCTTGGCCTTCGCTTCCGTGAGGCCGACCGAGGCCACCTGCGGGTGGCAATAGGTGCAGCCCGGAATCTTCGCCTTGTCCATCGCATGCACATTCGGCAGGCCCGCGATCTTCTCGACGCAGATTACCGCCTCATGCTCGGCCTTGTGCGCCAGCATTGGCGGCCCCGCGACATCGCCGATGGCGTAGATGCCGGGAACATTGGTGCGGCAATAGCCATCGATGGCGATGAAACCGCGATCGGTTTTCACGCCGACGCCCTCAAGGCCGATATTCTCGACATTGGCCTGCACGCCGACGGCGGAAATCATCCGGTCGGCGGTGATCTTCTCGATGGAGCCGTCCTTCTTCTCGACATGGGCGGTGATCGAGTTCGCGCCCTTCTCCACCTTGGCGACCTTGGCTTCGAGCAGGATCTTCATGCCCTGCTTTTCAAACTGCTTCCTGGCGAGCGCCGAAATTTCCGCGTCCTCGACCGGCATCACCTGCTTCATCACTTCCACGACCGTCACGTCGACGCCCATGGTGCGGTAGAAGCTGGCGAATTCGATACCGATGGCGCCCGAGCCCATGACCAGCAGCGACTTCGGCATTTCCTCCGGCTTCATCGCCTCGAAATAGGTCCAGATCAGCTTGCCGTCCGGCTCAATGCCCGGCAGCGCGCGCGGGCGGGCGCCGGTGGCGATGATGATGTGCTTGGCGGTATAGGTGCCCTCGCCCAGCGTGTTCTTCGGCTGCGGCGCCTGCGGCTGCTGGATCGCCTTGGTGGTCTTGGCGACGACGATCTCGCCGGGCTTCACGATCTTCGCCTCGCCCCAGATGACGTCGACCTTGTTCTTCTTCATCAGGAAGCCGACGCCGCCGTTCATGCGCTCGGCGATGCCACGCGAGCGGGCGACGATGGCTTTCAGGTCCGGCTTGATCTGCCCTTCCAGCGTCAGGCCGTAATTCTTGGCATGCTGGGCATTGTGCAGCACTTCGGCCGAACGCAGCAGCGCCTTGGTCGGGATGCAGCCCCAGTTGGAGCAGATGCCCGCCAGATGCTCGCGCTCCACAACGGCGGTTTTCATGCCAAGCTGCGCCGCGCGGATTGCCGCGATATATCCCCCCGGACCGGAGCCGATAACGATAAGGTCGTAATTTCCAGCCATGTGTTTCCTGCCTTCTTTTTTGCTTATGCGCCCAGAGCTTTTTGAAGCTAGAGCATCTTATCTGCGACTAGGCGTTTCGCCCGATCGCAGGATGCTCTAGTGTCAACAGAACCCACTCATGCTTCCTGCCGCCCGGATGCAGCGGCACCGCCGCGCGCCGCGCCCTCTCCGAAAAGCCCAGCGTGCGATACAGCGCCCGGGCGGCGTGATTGTAATCCTCGGTGATCAGGCTCACCGGTTTGCCACCCGCGCGCCTGACTTCGTTCTGCACCAGTTGCCGGGCAATGCCCTTGCGCCGGTTGCGGCGGTAAACGCCGATGCTATCGATGAACCAATGACCCGCCAGCGGCTTCTGCAAATCAACGAGCGGCGCCAACGCCTCATGGTCCGGCACCAATGACAGCAGCGCCGCATCCAGCGCGTAACCGATGGAAGCGCCCGCCGCCGCGCCGTCGACCTCGGCGATCATCGCATCGCGCCAGCCGCCAAGCTGGGCATCCGATGCCATCCAGTTGCGGCCGAATTCCATGGCGGTATCGGCCACGCCCGCCGCCGCCTCATGCCACAGCCATGTGGCGAAGCTGTGCGACGACAGATCGACGATGACGGCGAGTTCCGCCGCGTCGCGTCTTTCGGCCGGGCGAAGCGTCACCATGCCTTACATCCCCAAGAGCATGCGGACGACCAGCTCGATACCGCGCCCGATGGCCCGCGTATTCTCCGCATCCAGATGCACGCCATCGAGCGGCGTGGTCTGCGCCACCGATCCGGCATCGAAGAAACCGCATCCAAGCTCGTCGGCGAGATCGCGATAGAGCGTCGCGAGCTTCGCCGATTCCTCGACCCCGCCCGCAAACATCGCCGCGAAGGCGGCATTGGCCGTTTCGCAAAGCGGCGGCGGCGACAGGAGAAGGATTTCCGGCCGGTCATCGGTATCGAAGGACCAGGCATGGTGGCGAACCAGCTCCACCAGCCGCTCCATGCCCTGCACGGCGCCGAAGGCGGTGCCGCAGATCGCCGGTTTCATGTCGTTGGCGCCGAGCATGATGATGACGAGATCGAGCGGATCGTGGCTGTGCAGGATGGTCGGCAGGATGCGCGCGCCGTTGCGGTCGCAATCGGCCAGGTGGTCGTCATAGGCGGTGGTGCGCCCGTTCAGCCCTTCGGCAATGACGTTCGCCTCCGGCCCGAGCGCGCTTGCCAGCACGCTCGGCCAGCGATCCGCGAAGGCATGGCGGCCAAGGCTGGCCGCGTCATAGCCCCATGTCAGGGAATCGCCATAGCAGAGCACTGTCTTCATCGCGGTATTTCCTCAAGGCAATTCCGGCAGGACGATCAGACAATCCCGCCGGATTGCTCCGGATCGAGCCTCAGACCAGCATCCCCATCGGGCTCTCGATATAGCCCTTGAACGCCTTGAGCAGTTCCGCGCCCAGCGCGCCATCGACGCAGCGATGGTCGGTGGAGAGGGTCACGGTCATCACCTGCGCGACGACCATCTGTCTGTTCTTCACCACCACGCGCTCCTCGCCCGCGCCGACTGCCAGAATGGTGGCGTGCGGCGGATTGACGACGGCGGAGAAACTCTTGACGCCCATCATGCCCATATTGGACACGGCCGTCGTGCCGCCCTGATACTCCTCGGGCTTGAGCTTGCGTTCCTTGGCGCGCTTGCCGAGATCCTTCATCTCGTTGGAGATGGCCGACAGGCTCTTGATCTCGGCGCTGCGGATGATCGGCGTGATCAGCCCGCCCGGGATCGACACGGCAACGCCGACATCGGCATGCTTGTGCTTGACCATGGCGCTGTCCGTCCACGAAACGTTGGCATCCGGCACATCGCGCAGGGCCAGAGCCATGGCCTTGATGACCATGTCGTTGACCGACAGCTTGTAGCCGGGCTTGCCGTCCTTGACCGGAGCCGCATCGTTCAACTGCGTGCGCAGCGCCAGAAGCGCGTCGAGTTCGCAATCGACCGAGACGTAGAAATGCGGAATGGTCTGCTTGGATTCCTGCAAGCGCTTGGCGATGGTCTTGCGCATGCCGTCATGCGGCACGAGTTCGTAGGAACCCTGCTCGAACAGCTTGAGAACGGCCTCTTCCGACATGCCCTTCGGCGCGGCAGGAGCCGCGGCCTGCGGGGCGGGTGCGGAAGCAGCCGCCTGCGGCGCGGCAGCCTTGGGCTTAGCCCCTCCGGCGACAGCCTTTTCCACATCGCTCTTCACGACACGGCCATGCGGGCCGGAGCCGGAAATGCCTGCGATATCGAGACCCGCTTCCTTCGCCAGACGCCGCGCCAGCGGCGAGGAAAAGACGCGGTCGCCACCGGCAACTGGCGCCGAAGCGGCCGCAGCCGGAGCAGCCTCGCTTGTTGCGGGCGCAGGCGCTTCCGCCGCCTTGGTTTCCTGCTTCGGCGCGGAGGCTTCGCCAGCGCCGCTGGCGGCAGCCGCCACATCCTCGCCATCGGCGGCGAGGATCGCGATCAGCGTATTGACCTTGACGCCCTCGGTTCCGGCGGCAACGA
>JBDHTA010000139.1:0-11447 GCA_039808465.1 Rhizobiaceae bacterium
GTTATCTGACCATCGTTGCGTAGCGAACCGAAGTGTTTGCGGAAGCACAGTCCGGGACTGTTACTGCCATCGCCGGAAAGCGACACTTGCATTAACACCGCCAAAGCCGAATCCGTTGGAAATGGCATGTTCCATGAGAATGGGCCGCGCAGATTGGCGAACGAGGTCGATACCAGCGGCAACAGGATCGGGGGTTTCTAAATTTCTCGTTGGGGGAGCAATTTGATCGCGCAAAGCGAGCACCGTGAAGATTGCCTCAATACCGCCTGCGGCACCAAGTAGGTGCCCCGTAGCCGATTTCGTGGCGCTTACGACCACATCATGATTGCCGAACACGGATTGTATCGCGGCAATTTCTCCTCGATCTCCTACGGGGGTGGAGGTGGAATGTGCGTTCAAATGTTGAATATCGATTGGTTTCAACCCAGCACTGTGGAGTGCAATTCCCATCGCACGGGCCGCGCCTCGGCCGTCATCTGGACCGGCAGTCATATGATGTGCATCGGCGCTTGTGCCGTATCCCACCAATTCCGCTATGGGCTTGGCACCCCGAGCGAGGGCATGTTCTAATTCCTCTATGACGATCAGACCCGCCCCTTCAGACATTACGAAACCATCGCGCCCGGTGTCGAACGGCCTCGACGCCAGTTCCGGGGTAGTATTGTAGCCGGTGGATAGTGCTCGCGCGGCAGCAAATGCCCCAAGACTAACCTTATCAATGCATGCTTCTGCCCCGCCGCACAGAGCGATGTCGGCCTCGTTAGAGCGTATCAGCCGCGCGGCGTCGCCGATGGCTTGAACGCTGGCAGCGCAGGCGGTTACAGGCGTGCCAATAGGACCTGTAAATCCATGCCTGATGGTAACATGTCCTGCCGCGAGATTGGCCAGAAACGATGGCACGGTAAAGGGTGATAGCCTCCGTGCTCCCCGTGTATCCGTTATACGAACTGCTGAAGCAATTGCAGGAAATCCGCCTATACCAGAGGCAATAATTGTCGCCGTGCGCTCACGTTCGTAGTCGCACGTAGGATGCCATCCCGCCGTTTCAAGAGCCTCCATCGCGGCCGCTAGTGCGAACAGAATGAAGCGATCCATTTTTCGTTGATCCTTTGTGTCAACGATCACATCGGGATCGAAACCGGCTTCGGAATCTTCAATCAGGCTGGGAACGAGTCCTCCGATTTTCACCGGCAGGTCGCTGGAGATTTCATCGGGCAAACTCCTAATTCCTGATTTTCCTTCCAAGAGCCTTTTCCAGCTTGTTTCGGTCCCGGAACCAAGAGGGCCCACCAGACCCATGCCGGTTATAACAATTCGACGCATTTGATTATTCCGCTTTTTCTGAGTTTACCCGCTTCACACGGTTTATGACGCGCATCGTTTCTTCCGTCGCCGCTGGGCCTGCTAGAAGAACCGTGTTTTCAGGAGTGATTTTTTCTCCAGTATCCGCATCGACTATGATGGCGTTTCGTTCCCTACCGGTTTCCCTGTCGCCAAGGCGCATGGCTATTTCATTGGGCGCAAGATTCCGGTTTCCCCATGCGAACAGGGCGATTGCTACCGGATAGAAATCTCGCCCCTTGTCGGTAAGGACGTATTCAAATCGAGGCGGATGATCATTGTATCGTTGCCTTTCAAACAACCCTTCGGCTGTGAGATGTTTCAATCGCCTCGCCAAAATGTTCGTGGAAATACCGAGATTCTTCTCGAATTCATCGAATTTGCTCAACCCTTGGAAGGCGTCCCGCAGGATCAGGATGCTCCACCAGTCACCGACGCTTTCCAGCGCTCGGGCTGCGGGACATTCGGATGATAGAAAGCTTGTTCGTTGCATGGCACATCCATAATGGCGTTACTTCCATTATGCAAGTTACATATGTGACAGCGGCGACATGACGCGAGGGCTATCCGAGGCATCCATTGCGGCGATTCGCCCGACCAGTTGAGCAGCGGCGATCACCCGGCCGGATGGCGGTGAATGCAACCCGTCCTATTTGCCGCCGATAGTATCCGGCAGCCCTCTCGCATCCGCTTTCCTGTTGCCTGTCCCGATTTTGCCTACTCTCTGATCGGCTCCGTCTCTTTTGCCGACTGGAGCCTGCATTGCGCGGAGGCCGAATCCTTTGGGGTCAGATCGCCGTAGTCTTCACCATCGTCTTGGTGATGACGTGGGCGGCGACGCAATGGGTAGCGTTTCGTCTCGGCTTCCAGCCCCAGCTTGGCAATCCGTGGTTCGAGCTGGTTGGCCTGCCGGTCTATTATCCGCCGGCCTTCTTTTGGTGGTGGTTTTCGTTCGACGCCTACGCGCCCGCGATCTTCGTCGAGGGCGGCATCATCGCCGTATCGGGCGGTTTCCTCGCCATCGCCGCCGCCATCCTCATGTCGATCATCCGGGCACGGGAGGCGCGCAACGTCGCCACCTATGGTTCGGCGCGATGGGCAGAGGATAGGGAAATCCGCACCGCCGGCCTGCTCGGTCCCGATGGCGTCCTGCTCGGCCGATACAACCGGGACTACCTGCGCCATGATGGCCCGGAGCATGTCCTATGCTTCGCCCCGACGCGCAGCGGCAAAGGTGTCGGGCTGGTGGTGCCGACGCTGCTGACATGGTCCGCATCCGCCATCGTCCACGACATAAAAGGCGAAAACTGGACGCTGACAGCGGGCTTCCGCGCGAAGCATGGCCGCGTGCTGCTGTTCGATCCAACCAACGCCAGATCGTCGGCCTACAACCCGCTGCTGGAGGTCCGGCAAGGGGAATGGGAAGTCCGCGACGTGCAGAACATCGCGGATATTCTGGTCGATCCCGAAGGCAGCTTGGACAAAAGGAACCATTGGGAAAAGACCAGTCATTCGCTGCTGGTCGGCGCGATCCTGCATGTCCTCTATGCGGAGAAGGACAAGACCTTGGCGGGCGTTGCCAACTTCCTGTCCGATCCGCGTCGCCCGGTCGAGGC
Organism: Rhizobiaceae bacterium; assembly: GCA_039808465.1. GTDB lineage: Bacteria > Pseudomonadota > Alphaproteobacteria > Rhizobiales > Rhizobiaceae > Metarhizobium. The sequence continues at coordinate 2,958 of JBDHTA010000139.1, forward strand.
GACCTTGCGCGCCATGATGGATACGCCGCATCTCGGCGAGGCTGGCGTTCATCCCGTCATCGCGTCGTCGGCCCGCGAGCTGCTGAACAAGAGCGAGAACGAGCGCAGCGGCGTCCTTTCCACAGCCATGTCATTTCTCGGCCTCTACCGCGATCCCGTGGTGGCGCAGGTGACGGCACGATGCGACTGGCGCATTGCCGATCTGGTCGGCAGCCGCCGGCCCGTCACGCTCTATCTGGTCGTGCCGCCGTCCGACATAAACCGCACCAAGCCGCTTATCCGCCTGATCCTCAACCAGATCGGCAGGCGGTTGACCGAGGAACTGACCACCTCCGGCAAGCGCCATCGCCTGCTGTTGATGCTGGACGAGTTTCCGGCGCTCGGCCGGCTCGACTTCTTTGAATCGGCGCTCGCCTTCATGGCGGGGTATGGAATCAAAGGCTTCCTGATCGCGCAGAGCCTCAACCAGATCGAGCGCGCCTATGGGCCGAACAACGCCATCCTCGACAACTGCCACGTCCGCGTCAGCTTCGCCACGAATGACGAGCGGACGGCCAAGCGGGTGAGCGACGCGCTTGGCACCGCGACCGAGTTGCGCGATTCCACCAACTACGCCGGCCATCGCCTTGCACCGTGGTTAGGTCACTTGATGGTTTCACGGCAGGAGACGGCTCGGCCGCTGCTCACGCCGGGCGAGATCATGCAGCTTCCGCCAACCGACGAAATCGTCATGGTCGCGGGCACGCCGCCGATCCGCGCAACCAAGGCCCGCTATTTCGAGGATGCGCGGTTTCAGGAACGCATCCTGACCCCGCCCGATCTGGTCGCCGCTCCGCTGGCGCCCAGCCCATCCGCCGATGACTGGTCCGGCCGCGTGGTCGCGGCGGGAAGCCGTTCCGCAACGGTCGCCGCAGATGCGACCGAGGGCGATCCGGCCAACGCCGGCATCCGCCGCGAGCCGGAATTGCCCGAGCATGAGGAAATCGTCACCCCGCCGCCATCCCCCGAACAGGAGTTCGACATTCTGGACGACGAGCCGGATGTTGACGCGGCCAAGGCCCGCACTATCCGCCAGCGCATGAGGATGGTGGCGCGGCAGGTGGCGATGAACCCCGATGATGGAATCGAGCTTTGAGGACACGCCTATGACCACACGCACCCGCCTGAATCTCTATTTCGACCCAGCGCTCATCCCGCAGATCGAGGCGATGGCGCTGCGCCGCTCGGCGGCGCTGCGCCGCAATGTCTCGAAATCCGCCATCGTGGAGGCGGCGGTCATGTCCTACCTGTCCGGCGATGCCGACGACCAGCTTGAAGCCGCCATGTCTCGCCGCTTGGATAAACTCGGCCGCCAGATCGACACGCTCGACCTAGATCTCGCCGTCCTCGGCGAGACGGTCGCGCAGTTCATCCATTTCTGGATGACCATCACGCCGCCGCTTTCAGGAGCCGCGCAATCTGCTGCCCGCGCGAAAGGTGCGGAACGGTTTGAAGGATTCATGCAGAATCTCGGCCGGCGTCTGGCGACGGGCGACAGGTTCTTGAAGGAGATTACGAGAGATGTTGGGCCTGAAGAAGGTCTTCCGGGGTTGAACAATCATCCAACGCAGGAGCGCTGATGAAGATTATTGCACCGACTATAGTCGCTATGCGCGGCGCTAGGTTCGCCTACTTCTCTCCGTCAACGCATCAATGTTATCTAGAGCTTCCGAATTGCTGAACTACCTCTCCGGTTATCCACGCGCTATCAGGCATCAGATCAAAGTGATTTCGCCCAGGGCGTTCGAGATACCGTGCTGATGGGAAATGTGCGACGGCGGCGGCTGTTGCATTCCGAAAAAAGCACTTTTCGCCTGCATAAAGTAAAACTGGCGCAGTGAACGACTCAGAAGCCGCACCCAAGGGCGGCCATTCAGCTTCAGCGGTGCGTAATGCATGAAGTGCGTTGGTGTTGACGCGAGCAAGACGGGTGGCCATGCCGTCCGGCACATCGAACATTTGCATCCAAACAGCAAGCCAAGCTTGTGCTCCACTGGAAAATGTTTCGGCAACCATATCTGTCGCCAAATCGACTTCAGAGTGAAGCTCGAACCCCCCAAGAATCAATCCTCGATAAGCCTCTGGATTTTGAACGGCGGCAGCGAGCGCTATTTTTGCGCCGAGCGAGTATCCCCAGACTAATGGATTTACTAGATCTAGGGTGTTGATTACCGTTTCAATGTCAGAAGCCATTTTGGGCAATGCGTAAGAGGACGAATTCGTGGGGCATGTGCTTAGCCCGTGCCCGCGAGGTTCGACACATACGACATGAAATTCCTTAGCCAATCCTGAGATGTAGCCAAGTTCTAACCAGTCCTCACAGGTCATGCTGATGCCAAAGATCAGGACAAGAGGCAGGTTCGTTTCATCACCAAACGTCTCATACCTCACGAGAACGTCGTCATTTTTAACATAGGGCATGACCATCAATAACGTGCGACAAGCCTGATCGCAACTTCGGTAGCAAAAAGGAGAGGTGGAAAGGCAGCAGAATCTCGGCCGGCGTCTGGCGACCGGCGACAGGTTCCTCAAAGAGCTGTCGCGCGACCTCGACTCACTTCCCGACGATCCGTTGCCGGACGAATCCGAGAGCAACGGCGATCAAGAATAAGTATTCGGACCCGTCCTATTTACCGCCGATGGCCGCCGATTGCCGCCGCCGCTTAGATACTTGTTGAACCGGCCCAATTCCGGGCTTTCTTAATCGACCCCGATCCGGGGACCGCCTGTTGCGCCCCGCCAGAAGCCGGGGCCGACATGACCACCAACCACCACAGACAGGAAGCGATCCAGCGCGGCGCGCGCATGTTGCGCACCGCGCTCGGCCCCGCCATTGCCCGGCTGCTCGAAGACCCGGCCGTGGTCGAGGTAATGTTGAACCCGGACGGTCGCCTTTGGGTGGACCGGCTGTCCGAAGGGCTTTCCGACACGGGCGAACGCCTGTCCGCCGCCGATGGCGAACGCATCGTGCGGCTGGTCGCGCATCATGTCGGCGCAGAGGTTCATGCCCGCAGCCCCCGCGTCTCGGCAGAGCTGCCCGAGAGCGGGGAACGGTTCGAGGGCCTTTTGCCGCCCGTGGTCGCCGCGCCGGCCTTCGCCATCCGTAAACCTGCCGTCGCGGTGTTCACGCTCGACGACTATGTGGCCGCCGGCATCATGTCTGCCGATCAGGCGGAAACGCTGCGCGAAGCCGTCGCAGCCCGCGCCAATATCTTGGTGGCGGGCGGCACTTCCACCGGCAAGACCACGCTCACCAATGCCCTTTTGGCGGAGGTCGCCAAGGGCGCGGATCGTGTCGTCATCATCGAAGACACCCGCGAGCTGCAATGTGCCGCGCCCAATCTGGTGGCGCTGCGCACCAAGGATGGCGTCGCCAGCCTGTCGGACCTTGTGCGGTCCTCGCTGCGCCTGCGCCCCGACCGCATCCCGATTGGGGAGGTGCGCGGATCGGAAGCCCTCGACCTGCTCAAAGCATGGGGCACGGGCCATCCCGGCGGGATCGGCACCATTCACGCCGGCACCGGCATCGGCGCGCTTCGTCGCCTTGAACAGCTCATCCAAGAGGCTGTCGTCACGGTCCCGCGTGCGCTGATCGCCGAGACTATCGACCTTGTTGCCGTCCTTTCCGGGCGCGGTTCCGCGCGCCGGCTGGCCGAGCTTGCCCGCGTCGAGGGGCTGGGGCCGGACGGCGACTACCGCATCACGCATCCCATCCCTTCGGCAATCCCCACCAGCACAGGAGAATCTTCATGATCCGCACCCTTACGCGCGGCTATCGCTTCGCCACGACCGCCGCATCTGCCCTTGCCATCAGCCTCATGCTTGCCCCGGCCGCCCATGCGTCCGGTTCGTCGATGCCATGGGAACAGCCCTTGCAGCAAATCCTCCAGTCCATCGAGGGGCCGGTCGCCAAGATCATCGCCGTCATCATCATCATCGTGACGGGCCTGACCCTCGCGTTCGGCGATACCAGCGGCGGCTTCCGTCGCCTGATCCAGATCGTTTTCGGCCTGTCCATCGCGTTCGCCGCATCGAGCTTCTTCCTGTCTTTCTTCTCGTTCGGCGGCGGGGCGCTCGTTTGATGGCGGGCGGCCTCGAACTGCTCGACGCGGTGCCGGGCTTCACGGTCCCGGTCCACCGGGCGCTGACCGAGCATATTTTGCTCGGCGGCGCACCGCGCTCCATCGCCATCATGAACGGAACGCTGGCCGGAGCCGTGGGCCTCGGTTTGCGCCTCTGGCTGGTCGGCATCGCCATTTGGGCAATCGGCCATTTCGCAGCCGTATGGGCGGCGAAGCGCGATCCCCAATTCGTCGAGGTCGGGCGTAGGCATCTGCGCGTCCCCGGCCATCTGGCGGTGTGAGGGCGCGGCCATGATGAACCTTTCCGAATATCGCCGCACCGCCGCCCGGCTCGCCGACTATTTGCCATGGGCCGCATTGCTCGGCTCCGGCGTCGTCTTGAACAAGGACGGCAGTTTTCAGAGGACCGCGAAGTTTCGCGGTCCCGATCTGGATTCCGCCGTCGCGGCCGAGCTGGTCGCCGTCGCCGGCCGCATCAATAACGCCGTGCGCCGCCTCGGCTCCGGCTGGAGCATCTTTGTTGAGGCGCAGCGCAGCGAGGCCGCGACCTATCCCGACAGCACCTTTCCCGATGCGGCATCGGCGCTGGTCGATGCCGAGCGCAAAGCCGGGTTCGAGGAAGCAGGCACGCATTTCGTGTCGGGCTATTTCCTGACCTTCCTCTGGCTGCCCCCGGCCGAGGAAGCCGCCCGCGCCGAAACATGGCTCTACGAGGGCCGCGAGAAAACCGGCGTGGACCCGTGGGAGCTGCTGCGCGGCTTCATCGACCGCACCGACCGCGTGCTGGCTTTGCTCGACGGCTTCATGCCCGAGTGCCGTTGGATGGATGATGGCGCGACGCTGACCTATCTCCACTCCACCATCTCGACCAACCGGCATCGCGTGCGCGTGCCCGAGGTGCCCATGCACCTCGATGCGCTGCTCGCCGACCAGCCCTTGACCGGCGGGCTGGAGCCGCGCCTTGGGACCAAGCATCTGCGCGTGCTGACCATCGTGGGATTCCCGACCGCGACGACGCCGGGCCTGCTCGACGAAATGAACCGCCTGCCGTTCCCCTACAGGTGGAGCACGCGCGCGATCCTGCTCGACAAGACCGACGCGACGCGGCTGCTGACCCGCATCCGCCGCCAATGGTTTGCGAAGCGCAAGAGCATCGCCGCGATCTTGAAAGAGGTGATGACCAACGAGGCGTCCGCGCTGGTGGACACCGACGCGGCCAACAAGGCGCTCGACGCCGACATGGCCTTGCAGGAACTCGGCGCGGACGTGGCGGGCATGGCCTATGTCACGGCCACCGTCACCGTATGGGATGCCGACCCGCGCCTAGCCGACGAGAAGCTGCGCCTGGTCGAGAAGATCGTTCAGGGGCGCGACTTCACCGCCATGCCCGAGAGCGTCAACGCGGTTGACGCATGGCTCGGCAGCCTGCCCGGACACGCCTACGCCAATGTCCGCCAGCCGCCCATCAGCACATTGAATCTCGCCCACATGATCCCGCTGTCGGCGGTGTGGGCGGGGCCGGAACGGGACGAGCATTTCGGTGCGCCCCCTCTGCTCTTTGGAAAGACCGAAGGCTCAACCCCGTTCCGGTTGTCTTTGCATGTCGGCGACGTAGGGCACACCCTTGTCGTCGGCCCCACGGGCGCGGGCAAGAGCGTGCTGCTCGCCCTTATGGCCTTGCAGTTCCGGCGCTACGCCGGATCGCAGGTCTTCGCCTTCGACTTCGGCGGCAGCATCCGCGCCGCCGCGCTCGCCATGGGCGGCGACTGGCACGACCTTGGTGGCGGGCTGACAGAAGGGGCCGAGGCGTCCGTCTCGCTCCAGCCGCTCGCCCGCATCCACGACACCTATGAACGCGCATGGGCGGCGGACTGGATCGCCGCCATCCTCATGCGGGAAGGCATCGCCATCACGCCCGAGGTCAAAGAGTATCTTTGGACGGCGCTGACTTCGCTGGCCTCGGCCCCGGTCGAGGAACGCACCATCACCGGCCTTGCGGTGCTGCTGCAATCCAACGATCTGAAACAGGCGCTCCGGCCGTTCTGCGTCGGCGGTGCCTATGGCCGGCTGCTCGACGCCGAAGCCGAACATCTCGGCTCGGCGGATGTGCAGGCGTTCGAGATCGAGGGCCTTGTCGGGACTGGAGCGGCCCCGGCCGTGCTGTCCTACCTGTTCCACCGCATCGGCGACCGGCTCGACGGGCGGCCGACGCTTCTCATCATAGATGAAGGCTGGCTTGCGCTGGACGACGAGGGTTTCGCCGGCCAGCTCCGCGAATGGCTGAAAACGCTCCGCAAAAAGAACGCCAGCGTCATCTTCGCCACGCAAAGCCTGTCCGACATTGACGGCAGCAACATCGCGCCCGCGATCATCGAGAGCTGCCCGACGCGGCTTCTGCTGCCGAACGAGCGCGCCATCGAGCCGCAGATTACCGAGATTTACCGGCGTTTCGGGTTGAATGACCGGCAGATCGAAATCCTCGCACGGGCCACGCCCAAGCGCGACTACTACTGCCAGTCGAGGCGCGGCAATCGCCTGTTCGAGCTTGGCCTGTCCGAAATCGGCCTCGCGCTCTGCGCCGCATCCGCCAAATCCGACCAGACGCTCATTGCACAGATCGTCGCCGAACACGGCCGCGACGGCTTCCTCGCCGCATGGCTACGCGCGCGCGGCGTCGAGTGGGCGGCCGAGCTGATCCCCAACCTCACCAATCTTGCCGACCGGCCGGAATCCGCCGCGCCGGCCCGGCTCGATACCCACCCCACACAGGAGATTCTTCCATGACCTATCCCAAGTTTGTCGGGGCTTCGGCCCTCGCGCTGGCGCTCGCAGTGCCCGTCGCGCTGTCGCCCATGCTGGCAAGCCCGGCCCATGCGCAATTCGGTTTCGGCCGGATCGTCTATGACCCGAGCAACTACGCGCAAAACCTGCTCACGGCAGCGCGCACGCTGGAGCAGATCAACAACCAGATCACCAGCCTCCAGAACGAGGCGCAGATGCTCATCAATCAGGCCCGCAATCTGGCGAGCCTGCCGTATTCGTCGCTCCAGCAGCTCCAGCAGAACGTGAGCCGGACGCAGCAGCTTCTTAGCCAAGCGCAGAACATCGCGTTCGAGGTCGGGCAGATCGACCAAGCGTTTCAACAGCAATACGGCAACGTCTCGCTTTCGACGACCGACGCCCAGCTTGTCGCCGATGCGCGCAGCCGGTGGGAGAACACGGTCGGCGGCTTGCAGGACGCAATGCGCGTGCAGGCGGGTGCGGTCGGCAACATCGACAGCAACCGCGCCGAGATGGCCGCGCTTGTCGGCCAGAGCCAAGGCGCGACCGGCGCGCTGCAAGCCACGCAGGCCGGCAACCAGCTTCTCGCGCTCCAGTCACAGCAGCTTTCCGATCTGATCGCGGTCATCTCGGCGAACGGCCGCGCCGACGCGCTGACCGAAGCCGAGCGCGCGACCGCCGCCGAACAGGGCCGCATCCAGCGCGAGCGTTTCCTGACGCCCGGCAGCGGCTATCAGCCGGGTAACGCGCAGATGTTCAACAACGGCAACAACTGACCGGGAGGCTCGCCATGGACGGCAAGATGCTGGTCCGGCTCGGGGCCGTGGTGTTCGTTGCGATTGCCTTGACAGTGACCGCAATCGACATGACGCGGAAGGACGAGCCTTCCGCGTCACGGCCGGCATCGGCCCTCCAGCCCCCGGCCGATCCCCTGCGCGAAACCCTGCGCCGTTGCCAGCAACTCGGCGAGGCGGCGGCGAGCGACACCGACTGCCTCGCCGCATGGGCTGAATCCCGCGACCGCTTCCTCGGCCGTGACCGCAGCGAGGCGCGCTGACCATGGGAAACACGGGCGTCATCGACAATTTCCTCGGCGTATTCACGCGCTACATCGACAGCGGGTTCGGGCTGTTGTCTGGCGAAGTCGCCTTCATCGCTACCACCCTGATCGTCATCGACGTGACGCTTGCCGCGCTCTTTTGGGCATGGGGCGCAGATGACGACATCATCGCTCGGCTGGTGAAGAAGACCCTTTTCGTGGGCGTCTTCGCCTACATCATCGGCAATTGGAACAACCTCGCCCGGATCGTCTTCGAGAGCTTCGCCGGCCTCGGTCTCATGGCGTCGGGCACCGGCTTTTCTGTCACCGGTCTGACGCGGCCGGGCCGCGTAGCGCAGACCGGCCTCGACGCCGGCCGCCCGCTGCTCGACTCCATTTCCGACCTGATGGGCTGGATCGCCTTCTTCGAGAACTTCATCCAGATCGCGTGCCTGCTGTTCGCATGGGCGCTCGTGGTGTTGGCCTTCTTCATCCTCGCCATCCAGCTTTTCGTGACCCTCATCGAGTTCAAGCTGACCACGCTTGCCG
>JBDHTA010000140.1:0-11310 GCA_039808465.1 Rhizobiaceae bacterium
TTCCATGAAATTTTGCTGCTGAATCCATTGGTGCATGTCTTGATGCTGTTCCGCACCGGCTTCTATCCGGAATATCGTGCCGAATCCATGGATATGGGCTATCTCTACGGATGGGTCTTGGTCGTGTTTTTCCTGGGCATGGTCATCTTCCGTGCCAATGCCGCTACGTTGCGAGGCCGATGATAGCAGGCCACTTCCGACTCGAGTTGATCAGCTTCCGGTCAAGCAATACTGAAAAAGAATAGACAGGAAAAATCATGTCGATCCAGTCCGTCATAAGCCGTATCAAAAAAGCGACAGGGCCTGCGCGCAGCCTGGATGCATCGATAGCCGAACTCATCGGTTGGGAGAAACGCGTGAAGTCCGGCACCGACCCGAAGACCGGCGAGGTGAAAAACGTCACCCTGTGGATCGTGCCGTCGGGCGACGATGTCGGGCGGGTGCCTCATTACACCAGCGACCTGCAAGCTGCCTATCAGTTGGCCAAGGACAAAGTGCCGGATCATGTTGCCGGATGCAGTTGGGAAAATGGCAAGGGAAGCGCGCGGATCAATGATGGTCCGATCGTCGAGGCCGCGACGCCACAGATGGCTCTTTGCATCGCAGTCCTGATGCGGATGCAGACGGACGGAACCCATTGAAATCTATATTGGCATTTCCGTCACATGCTGTTCCGGTTCATGCCTGAGCTCGATGGACTCTTCCGTAAAATTCCCGCTTGAGAAAGAAGCGGCGCGCAGTTCACTGCGCGCCGGAAGGGCAGCCTGCTTCAGCCGCCGTAAATGTCGAAGTCGAAATACTTCTTCGAGAAAGCGTCATAGGTGCCGTTTTCGCGGATTGCCTTGATTGCGGCGTTGAGCTTGTCCTTCAGCGCGGTATCCTCTTTCCGCAGGCCGATGCCTATGCCCGGGCCGAGCACCTCGACATCCGGCTCGACATTCCCCTTAAGCTCGCAGCAGGCGCCCGCTTCGGACTTCAGGAAGGTATCCAGCGCGATCGCGCCCGCCTGCACGGCATCGACGCGGCCAGCGGCGAGATCCTGGTTTGCCTCGTCCTGCGTCTGATATTCCTTGATCTCGCCCGCCTTTGGGAAGTGCTTCTTCACATAGGCTGAATGGTTGGTGGAAATCTGCACGCCGATGATCTTGCCAGCCAGCCCCTCGGGGGTCGCTTCGAGCTTCTCGCCCTTGGGCGCAATGATGCCCGCGGGGTTGGCGTAATATTTGTCGGAGAAATCGATCGTCTTCAGGCGCTCCTCGGTGATCGACATCGACCCGATGATCATATCGATCTTCTTGCTGGTCAGCGCCGGAATGATGCCGTCCCAGGAGACCGTGGTGATGACGCAATCCAGCTTGGCTTCCTTGCAGATGGCATCGGTGAAATCGACTTCCCAGCCGGTCCATTTGCCGGTGGCATCCAGCGAGGTAAACGGCGGATAGGGCTCGGCGGCAAAGCCGACCTTGACCTGCTCGGCCATGACGCTGGCTGCGCCGGAAAGACCGATCGCAAGGGCGAGGGCCGTGATTTTAAGCGTGTTTTTCATGTTCCGTTCCCAGTTTGGTTAGACTTGGCTTCCTGATTGGCGAACCCATCCGATGAAGCGTTCCGGATGGGTAAATGGCCGAAGATGCCCCCGGCCGTCCCTGTTGCCCGGTCACGCGGCGGCGAAAACGAGTAAGCTGGCTCGCCGCCATCCCCGTGACCAAGGCGCCGGGGAATCACTCATGCGCCGTCACGACGATTTCGATGAGCGTGGTGCCGCCCAGATCGGCAACGCCGACGGTGGCGCGGGCCGGAAGCACTTCCGGCGCAAGCCATGCCTTCCAGACGGCATCCATTTCGGGTTTCAGGTCGAGGTCGGTGAGAAAGATCGTCGCCGACAGAAGCTTGGTCTTGTCCGTGCCAGCTTCGGCGAGATACTGATCGAGCTTGTCGAGGATCTGGCGCGTCTGCCCGGCCATGTCGAGGCTCTCGTCGTCGCAGGTGGTGCCGCCGATGAAGACAAGGCCATTGAATTTTACGACGCGATGCATGATCGGTGTGCGGATGTGACGTTCAGCCATTTGATGTTCCTTCGGAATTTGCGGTGGGGTTATCGTTGGTGTTCTGTTCGCCATAGACGGCGCCGAGCGCATGCGGCGTCTGGGGCAGGGCGGCAAGCTCGCCCAGCCTCAGCGGCTTGACGGGGGACCGGAAACGGAAGACGCCGGTGATGCCGGGACTTTCGCCGCGCGCATCGGCAATGATCTCGGAAACGGTCTGCGCGCAGAGGCGGCCCTGGCAGGGGCCCATGCCGCAGCGCAGGAACGTCTTGAGCTGGTTCGGCCCCGGCACGCCCATCGCGGCGGCATCCCTGATCTCGCCAGCCCGCACCTCCTCGCAACGGCAGACGATCGTTTGCGGATCGGCCGGGGCCCGATAAGCGCGGGCAGGGGTGTAGAGCGCATCGAGAAAGGCGCGTCCGCGCCGCCAGACCCGCTGTTCGGCCGTCAGCGCCTGACGGCGGCGCGCGCTGTCCGGTTGCGATATGCGGCCAAGATCGCCCAGAGCCGTCAGGGCCGCCTTGCGGCCGCTCAGCGCCGCATATTGCGCGCCGCCAATGCCCGCGCCATCACCGGCAAGCAATATGCCGTCCACCGAGCTGCGCCCCATCTCATCGGAGACGGGCGCGAAGGCCCGCTGCCCGTCGTTCCACGCCAGCGCGCAGCCCGCGGCGCTGGTCAGATTGATTGCGGGAATGACGCCGTGGTGAAGAAGAACGCAATCCGCCTCGATGCGGCGGCTGCCGCGCCCTTGCGAGAAACTGACCGCCTCGGCCTTTCCGGTCCCTTCGATCGACAGCGACCGCACGCCGGAATGCACCGGAACATGCCGGTGGACGTCCAGCATCAGCTTCAGCCCCTTGCGCCAATAGGCGGAGCGCAGGAAATCCGGCAGGTGGCGCAGCGCGGCGAACTTTGCATGCCTGTCCGCCGTCGTCAGCATGGCGGCAATGTCGGCACCGGCGGCCATCAATTGCGAGGCGACGAGATAGAGCAGCGGCCCGCAACCCGCCAGCACGATGCGCCCGCCGGGAACGATCTGCGCGGATTTGAGCGCGATCTGGGCCGCCCCGGCGCTCATGACGCCGGGCAGGGTCCAGCCAGTGACGGGGAAGGGCCGTTCGATCGCGCCCGTCGCCAGAATGACGATATCGGCGCCGATCATCGTTGCGCGCCCGTTCAGGCTGACCCCAACAGACAGGCGGCGCGGCCCGCCGGGGTTCGCTTCCAGGCTCCACACCGTCGTCGCGGCCGCGTAATCGGCGTCGCTGCGCCCGAAGGCTTCGGCAATCTCCCGGCCCGCCCAGTAATCGCTTCCGAGAACGTCGTTCCCGCGGCGCGTGTTGCGGGTGATGGAGCGGTAAATCTGCCCGCCCGGCGCGGCATTTTCGTCCACCAGAAGAAGCCGCGCGCCGGAGCCGCTGGCTTCAATGGCCGCGCTCATCCCGGCAGGCCCGGCGCCGATGATGACGATATCGTAGTCTGGCGCAAGATGCGCCGCATCCGCAATCGGCCGCATCGTCATGGACAGTTCTCCATGCCGATATCGCGGGCGCGATGCTGGCGGGAGACGGCCATGCCGTCGCGCACCTCGATCAGACAGCTCTGGCGGTTCTGAATGCCGTCGACCGTCAGCAGGCATTCGAAGCAGACGCCCATCAGGCAATAGGGCGCCCTTGGCTCGCCCGAAACCACGCTCGTCCGGAACTGGCCGATCCCCGCCGCAAGAAGGGCTGCCGCGAGCGTCTGGCCGCGATCCGCCTTTATCTCGGCGCCCTCGAAACGGATCGTCACCTGATCGGACCCGCCGCTTTCAATTTTTCGGAACATGAAACCTCGCGGAAGCAAAGGGCGACAATTCCCCGGAAAGCGCGCCCGCCGCGATCTGCGGCGCCACGGTCAGCACATGGTTGGCGGCCAGCGTCACGCCGGAATGGCAGGTGACCGAAAAGGCGCCGGGATGGCGCGCGGATTGCTCGTAGACCGGCAGCCCGTCGATCGTCTTGACGCGGATGCCCGCCCAGCACCGCACGACATTGACATCCGCAAGCAGGGGAAAGGTGCGGACGGCGCGATCTGCGAGCACGGCGGCAATATCGCTGCTCACGGCGGTCGACATGGTGGAAAGCTCCTCGCTGTCGCCGATCATCACGCCGCCCTCATCCGCCTGCCGGATGGTGCCCGAGGTATAGGGGAAGAAGGGCTTGCATTTCTCGGTCACGACGATCTGCCCCTTGCTGGCCTGCAACGGCACGCAAAGCCCGACCATGTCCGCCAGCCTGCCATTGTCCACCCCGGCGGCGAGAACCACCCGCGAGGCCATGACGGAACCCCAGGCGCCCGACAGAAGGAAGCCCGATGCCTGCGGCTCAATGAGATCGACCCGCTGGCGGGAGCGGTAGGGCACATTCCGGTTGCGCAACGCGCAATGCAGGGCGCGGAAAAGCCGCAGCGAATTGACGTGGCCATCGAGGGAGGAATGGATCGCGCCGACGACACCGTGGCCAATCGCCGGAACCATGTCGCGGGGTTCGGCATGATCCCGCACGCGAAAGGGTGCGGCGGCGCCAGCGGTTTCCCCGGCGATGGTTTCCATTTCATGGCGCCAGTTCTCGAGTTCCCTGTCCGTCAAGGCGAAGGAGAAGGCGCCCCGCTGGCTCAGCGCCACATCGATGCCGGTTTCGGCCTGGAGATCGGCGGCCAGCTGCGGCCAGAGTTCGGCCGATGCCTTCGACCACAGGGCATAATGCGGGTTGCCCAGCCCCTTGCCCTGAACCCATACCAGCGCGAAATTGGCGCGTGAGGCCCGCAGATCCAGATCCTCGCCGTCGAAAATGGTAACCTCCCGGCCGCAGCGCGCCATGCCCAGCGCAATCGCGGCGCCGACAAGGCCGCCGCCGATCACGGCCGTCTCGACTTCCGGGGTTCTGGCGTTGGCACCTGTGTTCAAGGACATTCGCTCGTGTTCACCTCAGCGGGATTTGACTTCAGAGTATGGACGCGTCACACATTCCGTCAAATTCCGTTTTCAACGCCAAGCATAAGTGAATGTTATGGTCATCCGCGTGAATCTCCGTCAGGTCGAGGCGTTTCGCGCCGTGATGCTGACGGGCCAGATGACGGCGGCGGCAGAGCTGCTGTCGGTCACCCAGCCAGCGGTGAGCCGGTTGGTGCGCGATTTCGAGATCGCCTGCGATCTGCGCCTGTTCGAGCGGCGCGGCAACCAGATCGTCCCGACGCAGGAGGCGATCACGCTGATGAAGGAGGTCGACCGCTCATTCGTGGGCCTGAGCCGGATCGCGACGATGGCCGAGGAGATCGGCCGCCATGCCGCAGGCACCATCCGCATCGCCGCCATGCCCGCGCTGGCCAACGGCATCCTGCCCAGATTTCTGGCCGCCTTTCTCGCCGACAAGCCGGATCTGCGCACGACGCTGAACGGCATTTCATCGCCCAAGGTGATCGAGGCGGTCGCCTCCGGCCAGGCCGACATAGGCTTTGCCGAGGGGCCGCTCGACAGGCCCGGCTTCCTGATTACGACGCGGCCGACGCCTGCGGTGGTCGCCATGCATCGCAGTCATCCTCTGGCGGGCAGGGCGGTGATCGCGCCCTCGGATCTGGCCGGTCAGCGGATGGTCAGTCTCGATCCCGGCTCGATCTTTGCCATGCGCATCGAGGTGGCGCTCGCCGGCGTCCCGAAAATCTCGACGATTCAGGCGGGGCTATCGCATACGGCGCTTTCCTTCGTCAGCGAAGGGCTCGGCCTGCTGATCATCGACCCCGTGACCGCAACCGAATTCATCGATCGCGGCGTGATAACACGCCCGTTCGGCGTGTTCATCGATGCGGGATTTATCGCGATACGGCCCGCCGGACATGTCCAGTCGAGCATGATCCAGCGCTTCTCGGATGAATTCTGGGCCTATCACGACGGCTTGAGCGAGACTTTTTCGCAGGCGCGGGCCGGGGAAAGCCACGAACCTTCCGGCTTGCCGGGTCTGCCAGCTATCCCTGATTGAAGTTTGGCGGCTGGCTGCTATCTTTCCTGTCGTCAGGACATCAATTGGAGGAGGATCACATGCGGCTCATGTCGATGGTCGCTCTTGCGGCTGCATCCCTGTTTCTGGCGGGATGCGTAACCGAAAGCAGTTATAACCGCGCCCAGGAGATTGTCAGGGGCAGCCCTGCGGCAAAACGGGAGGGCGTGAACAAGTGCTATGCAGGCGCAAGAAGGGCATCACCGGCCCGGAAGGCTGAAATGGCGATGATCATGAACGTCAGCCCCCGCCGCGACGTCGCCCGCATCTATTGCCAGCGCGCCTTCAACGGCATCGCCAACGGCCGCATCACGCATCATGACTTCAGAACGAAGAGCCCGCGCTTCATCCGGGTTATTCAGGGACGGTAACCACAATCACCCATCCAGCCCCGCCACTTCCGGGTGAGCGGGGCGAGGATGATGGAAGATTCTGTGGCGCAAATGCCATTATCATAGGGATTTCATGATCTTATGGCGGGCCGGGAACGACGAAACGGAGAACTGCGTCTACGCTATAGCCCTCTATGGCCCTCTTAAATAGACTTTCATGCGAATGTTAGCGCCGGGGTGGGTAACGGACTGGCAAATTCGGGAATGCTGGTGCCTAAAGCTATAACTGACTAGGTGTCCTTGGCAGTCCCGAAAACAATCGAGTTCCATCAAAGCCAGCTTACCGATCGCGGATGGGGAATAGTGAGTTGCAGATCGGCGGCTCTTGGGCGCTGGAGATGATCCAATCGCGCGCTCGTTCGACTATTAACAAGAGAATCGATTCTCGAAGGAGCTTACCTTGCCACTCCCTATTGATCTCCAGCTAACCGGCGCGGGCGTACCCGTCCAATTGCGTGCTGGTATGTCGACAATCATCGTCGGCGCGAATGGCAGCGGGAAGACGCGTCTTGCGATGGAATGTGAAAGGCAGGCTGGTGCAACCGCTCACCGGATTTCAGCGCAACGGATGCTCGCGCTCGATCCTTCTATTGAGAAAATCAGCGAGCAAGCAGCTCGCAATCACTTGCGATACGGATACACCAATCCACAGGATTATGGTGGAGTCCAACAGGCGCGTGACATAAATCGATGGGGCCACGCGCGGCCTAGCTTCATTCTCAATGACGCTGGATCGTTGCTTCAAGTACTTTTCGCAGAACAAGCAAACGTCGGAGTAGCAGTAAACGATGCGGCGGAAGCAGGAATGCCCGTGTTAGGTCGCGAGACCGTACTACGAAAATTGAAGGCAATCTTCCACCGAGTGCTGCCAACCCGGAGCCTCGCAACTACAGCAGACGATATCACTATAGTAGCTCATGATGCCGCAGGCGCGACGAGTGCGCCGTACAGCATCACGCAGATGAGTGACGGCGAGAAGGCCGTCTTCTACATGATTGGACAGGTGTTGGTCGCCGATTCTGGCTCTACCTTCATCATGGACGAGCCCGAAATTCACATTCATCGTTCAATTCTAGGTCGGTTGTGGGACGAGTTGGAGGCGGCGCGACCAGACTGTGCGTTTCTCCTTATCACGCACGACCTAGAGTTTGCTGCCTCCCGAGCAGGGCGAAAGTACGTTGTGCGGAGCTATGCGCCTGCGACTGGTTGGATAATCGAGGACGTGCCGGAGGCGGAAGGCTTCAGTGAGGAATTAGTCACGCTAATTCTCGGCAGCCGGAAGCCGGTGCTGTTCGTCGAAGGCGAGCAGGGTAGCCTCGACATCGCCTTCTACCGCGCCTGCTATCCGAGTTGGACAGTGATCCCGCGCGGCGGATGCGAGAGTGTCATTCACTCAGTCGCGACGATGCGGCGCAATGCGGCCTTCACCCGCATTACTTGCGCCGGTCTGGTTGATGCAGATGGACGCGATACAGATGACCGGACGTATCTCGCCAGCATCGGTGTGTCGGTGTTACCGGTCGCCGAGATCGAGAACCTGTTGCTGTTGCCCGCCGTGTCGCGGATCATTCTGGCGAGAAACGATTTCAGCGGCGCCGAATTGGAGGCCAAGTTAGCCGAGGTGAAGGCGGCAGTGTTCGCCGACGCGACGGTGCCAGAGAACGTTAACGAGGTGGTGCTCGGCTACTGCCGCCGGCGCATCGATCAGATGCTAAAGCGGATCGACCTCTCGACCGACAAGTCGGTCGGCGACCTAGCCGTCAGTTACGCCACGCAAACGGGCGCGCTCGACGTTGCGGCGATCGCCGCCGGAATCGAAAAAACGATTGCCGACGCAGTAGCGGACAACGACCTGCCCGCACTGCTTGCGATCTACGATCGCAAGAAACCACTACTGGCTCTTGCCGCGAAGCTACGCGCTGGCAGCGTCAACGAGTTCACCGCCTGGGTCACGCGCGCTATACAGAACAAAGAAGATGACAGATTACGAATGGCGATCGAGGCGGTGCTGCCGAGGCCGTCACCAGCGTAGGGTGTGGCACCTTGAACTAGACTCTTAGCTGCCGTCGGAGTGGCTATGAAGAGGTCGATTCCGCCATTGCAACTCTTCAAAATATATCGGGCTGTAGCGTAGAGTCGGCGGCTTTCTATACCGCTTGGTGGGTGTGCGGTAATTGGCGGTAATATCGCGCTATAGAGGGTAATCGGCGGCAAGTGGCGGATGGGGTGGGATTCGAACCCACGGTAGGCTCTCACCTACGCCGGTTTTCAAGACCGGTGCCTTAAACCGCTCGGCCACCCATCCAGATCGTCGATTCAACGGTCAGTCGATACGCGATTTGCAAGGATCCTGTTCTGACTTGCGCTTATAGCCGCCTGCAACGTCGCGTCAACCTGTTTCACGATGTCATCCGGCGCCCGCCTTTGGTTCCATAATGCTGATTATGCATTTCATTGCCGCTCCCGGGGCAGAGCCCGCATCTGCGCGCCTGATGGCGCGCAGGTCGTGAGGCCGTTACGCCGGGTAGCCGCTCAGGAATGCGTCGAGGCAATCGCCGATGATCTCGATCTTGTAGCCCCCCTCCTGCACGATAACCGCCGGTTTCCTCAGGCTTGCGATCAGCGCCGCGGCCCGGAAGAAGCCGTCCGTCGTCACGTTCAATATGCCGATGGGATCGTCGCGGTGGCTGTCGAAGCCGAGCGACAGGACGAGCGCTTCGGCGTCCGATGCCGCGATCTCGTCGCAGGCGCGGCTGATGGCGTCGAGGAAGGCGTCGTCGGCGGATTTCGGGGCAAGCGGCAGGTTGAGGTTGAAGCCCTCGCCGGGGCCATGGCCGCGCTCATGGGCATAGCCCGTGTAGAAGGGATAGTAGCTGTGCGGATCGGCATGCACCGATAGCGTCATCACGTCATCCCGGCCATAGAAGATTTCCTGGGTGCCATCGCCGTGATGGGCGTCGATGTCGAGGATGGCGACGCGGGAAAATCTGCCGCGCAGGTGCTGGGCGGCAATCGCGGCGTTGTTGAGATAACAGAAGCCGCTTGCCCGGTCCGAGCGCGCATGATGCCCGGATGGGCGGCAGAGCGCGTAGCAGGCGTTTTCACCCGCCAGAACCGCTTCGGCCGCGCCCGCCGCGACATGGGTGGCGGCAAGCGCCGCATCCCAGGTATGCTCCCCGACGGGAACCGCGAGATCGCCGAGATAATAGCCGGTTTCGGCGATGATCGACCCGGAGGGACACGCGGGGCGCGGCGCGCCCGGCATGGCGTTCCAGTAGGGCGCGTTGTTGGGCAGGACTTCGGGGCCGGCGCCGGGAATTTCGCTCCAGCGCCGATAGGCGGAAGACAGATAGCGCAGGTAATGCTCGCGGTGGACGCTGCGCGCCGCTTCCCAGCCGATATCGCGCGGCGCCTCGGCCGCAACGCCGCGCCGTTCGAGAACGCGCATCAACACATCGGCGCGGTCGGGAAGATCCACCGGTTCGGACAGGACACCGGCGCGCATGAACTGTTTCGGCTGGTGCCGACGCTGCGCCTCATCGAAGAAAGCTCGCATGAATGCCTCTTTTTGCGGTCCGGAGCGGGCTGTGCCCTCTCCCGGACCCGGAACTTACGGACGGATGAATGTCGGCTCGCCGCCGACATAGGTTGCGGCCACCCGCACATGGTGAAGGGATTGCGGATCGACGGTGAAGACATCGTCCTCGAGAATGCAGAAATCGGCCAGCTTGCCGAGGCCGAGATCGCCCTTGTCGTTTTCCTCGCGCCCGCAATAGGCGCCGAGCACCGTATAGGCCTGCAATGCCTCATGGACGCTGATGGCCTCGGACGCATCGAGGTCGCCCCCGGTTTCGCTCTTGCGGTTGACCAGCGAATGAATGCCCCGGAAGGGATTGGGATGGCAGACGGGCGAATCCGAATGGGCCGGGGCGGCGATGCCTGCGTCGATCATGCTGCGATGCGGCCACATGAAGCGCATTTCCTCCTCGCCGCGCACGCGCCGGTAGGCGTCGCCGAGATCATAGGCGAAACCGGCGGCCGATGAGGCCACGACATTCATCGTCTTCAGCCGCTTGAGGATCGCGGGCGTGACCTTGCAGCAATGCTCCACCCGCATGCGATGATCGGCGACCGGATGCTTCTCCAGCGCATACTGGTAGGCATCGAGAACGAAATCGATGCCCCGGTCGCCGACGCCATCGGCGCAGACCATCAGCCCCGCCCGGTGGGCGCGCAGCACCCGCTCGCGAAAATCCTCCTGCCCGTAGAGCAGCATGCCGCAATTGTTTTCCGGCTCGCCATGCACCTTTTCGCCGATATAGGGCGTGTAATAGGCGGCGGTGCGGCCGCTGGTGCTGCAATCGGGGCACCATTCGACGCCGACGAGGCGGATCCATTCGTCGCCGAAGCCGGTGCGCCAGCCCGAACGGATGATGGCCGCGATCAGATCGTCCTCCCGCCCGCTGGCCATGAGCCCGACGCGCATATGCAGCTCACCCCTCTCGCGCATCATCTGGTAGGCGGTGATGCCTTGCGTGGTGCACAGGCTGTTGTGAACCGAGGTCACGCCATAGCTGGCAAATTCCTCGAAGACGCGGCCAAGCCCGCTGGCGAAATCGTCGGCGGTGTAATTGGCCTGGATATGGTTGACGACGTGATGGGCGGCCGTCTCGCGCAGCAGGCCCGTCAGCTTTCCCGTTGCCGGATCGCGGTCAAGCCTGCCGAACGGCGGATCGGCCGCATCCTCCCCGTATCCCACCAGCGCCATGGCGGCGGAATTGGCAACGCCGATATGGGCGTCGCGCCGGTAGAGAAAGACCGGATGCCCGCAGGCGG
>JBDHTA010000141.1:0-11265 GCA_039808465.1 Rhizobiaceae bacterium
TGCGTTTGACCGGGCTGTGTTTCGCCCTCGCTCATGAAGATGAAACGCATTCTGTTACCCTCCTTCTGGGTGATATTCTATTTATTGATCATTCAATTTTTTGAAGATGCCAACGCCTCTCGCCGTCCGGCACGAAACCGTGCACGGGAACGCGCCGCCAATCCGCAAGCCGCGAACGGCGATGGGACTATTCGATATGTCCGACGATCTCTTCCGCCTCGGTGACCCAGCCGCGGGAGCGGGCATATGCCACCATGCCCGCGAAACCGGAGACCCATTCCCGATCGGATGCCAGGCCGCCCGCGAGACGTTCCAGCGTCTCCCGCGCAACCGCCACATGCCCCGGATCGATGCGGCGCAATTGCGGATGAAGGCCGATGACCTCCTCTTTCGAGCCTTCCGGCCCGTCGATCTGAACTTTATAGGCGTTGAAATTCCCGGGGTCTTTCAGGGTCAGCCCCTGCGCAGTCACATGCAGGATCATGCGCTTGTCCTCATTTCTTTTCCCGGCGCTCGGCGATGGTGACGTCACCGCGCGACCAATGGGACGGCGGAATCTCTTCGATGAGGACGGTCGTTCCATCCGGCGAAGCGCCGACATGCTGTTCCGCGGCCTGATGCAGCGCGGTGATCAGCGCCCGCAACTCCTCACGCGATTTGCCTTCGGCAATAGAGACCTTGATGATCGGCATATGGGCTCCCGCCTCCCCTGTTTTCTCGTAAGCGCCGGATATTCAGATCGGCAGAAGCTTGTGAAATTTTCCGCCATGAAAAACGAGGGGATCGGCTGTCTCCCCCGTTCCCATGTCGAGCACATCGCCCAGCACGATCAGGTGATCGCCCGCATCGAGCACGCTGTTGAGCGAGCATTCGATCCAGAGAACCACTCCATCCACGACCGGAAGCCCCAGCGGAGACCGGTGCCAGTCCACCCCCGCGAACTTGTCTGCGCCCGAAATGGAAAATGCCTTGCACAGTTCTTCCTGCTGCGCGCTCAGCACATTGATGCAGAAGCGGCCGGTTTCCTGAATGCGCGGCCAACTGGAAGAACTCTTGGCAGGCAGGAATGCAACAAGCGGCGGATCGAGAGAGACCGAGGTAAAGGTTCCCGCCGTCATCCCGCCCACCGGCTGACCCGCGCTGTCGGCGCTGGTGATGATCGACACGCCGGTCGGGTACTTCGCCAGATGCGAGCGGAACATCAAAGGGTTGATCGTCATGGAGCCCATTGCCGTCGGGTTGATTGCCGTAGGGTCGATGGCTGTCGTGCCTTGCATGATTTTCCCCTTTCGGTAGCGCGGCATTTTTTAATGAACATTCAATAGAAGTCAATTTATTGAACATTCAATAGAAGTCAACAGGGAACACGCCCCGATATTGCTCTTACGCAAAATTACCTCCCCGCCCGCCGATGGCGGCGGGGCGGCAGTTTCAACAAGGATCTGATGAGTTGTCCGCTTTTTTGCGGGGGAAACCAGGGAAGGGCCAGGCGGGCAAAGCGCGGGTTTTCGAAGAAAGCGCGCCGATGCTGTCCGCGCCCGGCATTACATCAAGCGCGGCCCTGACAGGGCCGGTTCAATTGCGATGCAGCCCGATCTGGCCCGGATGGTCGAGGGGCAAGGTGATTTCGGCCACGAAGTTTTTCGCCCGTTTTTCAAGGGATAAGCGGCCATTCAGCTTGCGCACCGCCATATCGACGATCGCCAGCCCGAGCCCGGTTCCTTTTCCATCGTGCCTGCCGCGATTGAAACGGCCCATCAGATGTTCCGCCTCCTCCGGTGTCATGCCCGGTCCGGGATCGGCAACTTCGATATGCAGTTCGTTACCCTCTCTGCGCACGCTCACCGCGACGTCCGATCCCGCCGGGGCATAGAGAATTGCGTTTTCGAGAATGTTCTTCAAGGCAAGGGCAAGCAGCATCCGGTCATAAACCACCGGCTCCCGCGCAACCTCCACATGAGCCTTGATCGTCACAGTCCTTGCCGTGCGCAGGCTGTCGAGATCGGCGCGCACATCGGTGAGGACATCGGGAATACTGGCTTTTCCGGCCATGCGCGACGCGTCGGCCGAATCGACGGCGGCCATGTCGATGAGCTGGCGGACAAGCCGCCCCGTGCGGTCGACGCTGGTCGATATGTGGCGCAGCGCGGCATTGCGGATGGCATCGTCATCGCTCTTGAGCGCGACCTGCGCCTGCGTCTTGAGACCGGCCAGCGGCGTTTTCAGCTCGTGCGCGGCATAGGCGATGAATGTCTTCTCCCGCTCCCGGGCGGCACTTACCCGCTGAAACAGCGCATTGAGCGAATTGAGAAGCGGCCGGACCTCCCGCGGAGCCCCGCTTTCCTCGACCGGCTGAAGCGCGTCGGCCGAGCGGCCGGAAAGCGTGCCCGCGACGCGGCTGAGCGGCGCAAGCCCGCGATCGACGCTGAACCAGATCAGCGCGGCAAGGACCGGGATGATCGCAAGCGCCGGTATGAGCTGGCCCTTGATCACATCGCCCACCAGCTTGCCGCGCATATCGAGACTGTCGCCGACGAGCACCCGGACGCCGAGCGCGGGATTGACCACGGCATACACCCGCCACCGCTCGCCGTTGATCACCGTATCCTCATAGCCTTTGGCATGCCCGGCAAGGGAGACCGCCGGAGCGCTTTCCGAACGGCTGATCAACTGCCCTTGCAGGGACCAGATCTGGCATGAAAGCTGACGGTTATAGCCCGTTTGCGCCGCCGCGAATTCAGGCCGGGCATCGGATGCCGCCACCGCATCGACGGCGGCGGCCACCTCGATATGGTGATCGGTAATCAGCGAACTCACCATGCGGGCGGCTTCGGTCAGCCGGGCGTCGAGCACACGCTCCAGCTGATGCTGCGTGCTGAGATAGGTCCAGAACACCGCGCAGCACCAGACGGCGCCGGTGGTCATCAGCAGGATGGCGATCAGCCGGATACGGATCGAGGTCATTCGGCGATCCCCATCCGGTAGCCGACGCCGCGCACCGTCTCGATCACCGGCGCGCCGAGCTTGGCCCGGAGCTTGTGGACATGGACTTCGACCGTATTGCTCTCCACATCCTCCTGCCAGCCGTAGAGGCGCTGCTCCAGCGTCTGCTTCGAATGGATCATGCCGGGGTTTTCCATCAGCGTCTGGAGGATCGAGAATTCGCGCCGGGAAAGGGCAACGGTCTTTTCTCCCTTGCGCGCCACCATGCCCGCGAGATCGACGGTCAGGCTGCCATGGCGCAATTGCGGATGCGCCCTCCCCGCGCCGCGCCGGGTGATGGCCCGCAGCCGGGCGGCGACCTCGTCCAGATCGAAGGGCTTGCCGAGATAATCATCCGCGCCCGCATCGAGGCCGCCGATCCGGTCGGCCGTTTCATCCTTTGCGGTCAGAAGCAGAACCGGCGTGCGGTCGTCCCGCCCGCGCAATCCGCCGAGAACGTCCAGGCCACAGCCGTCCGGCAGCATGCGGTCGAGAACCACGGCATCGAACCGGTTCGCCGCAAGGGCTTCCATCGCATCGGCGACATTCGCCACCGTATCGACCGTGAAGCCCGAAAGGCCGAGGCCCACCTTCAGGCCATCGAGCAGCACCGCATCGTCTTCGACAACAAGAATGCGCATCACACCTCCGTGAACTCTTTGCCAGCGCCGGGCTTGCGCCACGCACCTTAAGCCTGCCTTAAGCTGGCGGCGGCATCGCTCCGCCGGTTCGAAACGACGAGGAAGGGAGAAGGATGCGCAAGGCAACCCTCTTGGCGCTGGTTCTGGTTCTTATTGCGGCGGTGATACCGGCGCGCGCTTTCGAAGCGCCATTGCCGGTGGACGACGCCTTCGTGCCTGCCTTCGATAGAGGAAGCGGCGGCGCTCTCGTCATCACCTGGCGGATCGCGGACGGGTATTACCTCTATCGCGACTATCTTGCCGCGCAGGATGAAGACGGCAAGGCCCTGAGCCTGAAGACGGAGCCGGGCAGGATCAAGGACGATCCGGGGTTCGGCTCCACCGAAGTCTATTACGGCAAGGCATCCGCCATGATCGCCGGGCCTCCGGCGAAGGTCCGGCTCACCTATCAGGGATGCCAGGATGGCGGCCTGTGCTATCCGCCAACGACGAGAACCATCGATGTCGCCGCGATGACGGCCAGCGTCGTGGGCGGGGGAAGCTTCTCGCTCCCCGTCCCGAAAGCAACCGCCAATGAGGGCTTCCGCATCGCAGGCGGAAGCGCGCACACAGCGGTGGACCGGCTGCTGACAGATGGAGGAATTGGCCTGCTGCTTGCCGGTTTCCTTGGCTTCGGGCTGCTTCTCGCCTTCACCCCTTGCGTTTTCCCGATGTATCCCATCGTCGCGGCCATGTTGTCGCGGGAAGGCACGCGCCTCACGGCAGGCAGAGGCTTCATGCTGTCGGGCGCCTATGCGCTGGCGCTCGCCACGGCCTTCGGCCTTCTCGGCATGGCGGCCGCCTGGTCGGGCCGGAACGTGCAGATGGCGCTGCAATCGCCGCTCGCAATCGGGGCAGTCGCGGTCCTCTTCATCGTGCTCGCGCTCTCCAGTTTCGGCCTGTTTCATATCCAGCTTCCCGCCGCGCTGAGCAATCGTTTCCATACAGGAAGCGGCAAAGGCGGATCACTGGGAGGCGCCGCCCTGCTGGGCTTCTCCTCCGCCTTCCTCATCGGCCCCTGCGTCACCGCGCCGCTTGCGGGGGCATTGCTCTACATCGCCCGCACCGGCGATGTCCTGATCGGGGCTCTTGCCCTGTTTGCCCTCGGTCTCGGCAAGGGCATCCCGCTGGTCATCCTGTCGACCGTGGGCGGCAAGGCGCTGCCACGCGCCGGAGGCTGGATGGAAACGATCCGCCATGTCTTCGGCTTCGTCTTCCTCGCCACGGCGATCTGGCTGGCCATGCCGCTCATTCCCGAACGCTTCGTCCTGCTGCCCTGGGCCGTTCTGGCGCTTGTCTTCGGCGTTTATGCCGCAAGCTACGAGGGTTTGCGCCCGACAGGCGGCTACGGCGTCATGCTCCGGTCCGTCGCCTTTATCTCGCTTCTGTGGGGCGCGCTTCTTTTCATCGGCTTCAGTCTCGGCGCAAGCGATCCGCTGACGCCGCTCGGCCCGCTGAAGGGTTCGGTCAGCGCCGGAGCGCATCCTTCCGTCCGAAAGGCGGATTTTGCGAAGATCGAGTCGCGCAACGATCTCGCCTCGCAGTTGCAGGCGTCATCCGCGAGGAACGAGCCCACCCTGCTCTATGTGACGGCCGGCTGGTGCGTCACCTGCCGCACGGTCGAACGGTCCGTGCTGACGGATCCTGATGTTGCCGCGGCGCTCGACGGCGTGCGGCTGACCAGCCTCGACGTCACGGCGCTGGATCCGGCCCGCCGCGCCCTGATGCAATCCCTCGATGTCATCGGGCCGCCGACGATGATCTTTTTCGACGCAGAGCAAAGGGAGGCATCCGGCACCCGTCTCGTCGGAGACATAACCGCCGTTTCACTTGCCGGATCGGCCGGGGCCGCCAAGGGCACGCTTCAATGAATAATGGATCGACAAGGAGACATCCGATGCTGACGCGCAGAACCATCTTGACGGCAACGCTTGCCGCCGCCGCCGTTTCCGCCATCGGCGCCCGGCCATCCCTTGCCCAATTGTCGAAGAAAGAAGTTTTCTTCGACAAGGACGCGCCCGTTCTCGGCAATCCGAAGGGAGACGTCACGGTGGTCGAGTTCTTCGACTACCAGTGCCCCTATTGCAAGAAGACCCATCCGATGGTGGAAAAGGTGGTCAAGGCCGATGGCAATGTGCGGCTGGTGCTGAAGGACTGGCCAATATTCGGCGATGTGTCGGTCTTCGCCGCGCAAGCCGTCCTCGGCGCGGCGCAGATCGGCAAATACGAAACCGCCATGAACGCGCTGATGAAAACAAAGGGAAAACTGACGCATGAGGAGGTCGAGAAACGGCTGACGGGAGCCGGACTGCCGATGCAGGATATCGCGGCGGCGGTAAACAGGCATAATGCGAAAATCTCCGGGCTGCTCGACCGGAATTACGGTCAGGCGCTTGCTTTCAATTTCGCGGGCACGCCCGCCTTCGTCATCGGCACGGCGATCTTTCCGGGCGTTCTCGACGAGAAAGGCCTCAAGGAAGCCATCGCCACGGCGCGGGGATGATCGCAGCATGCGGAAGCGCTTCCGCATCGTTCAGGCTGGCGCACGGCCGGCCGGCTAATTCATCCCCGTTCCGCTGGCTTGGCGGATGGCAGGGCTCATAGAAATCAACCGGGAGGAAAGACATCCATGATCCACTCACAACGGCGCATCGATCATCTCGTTCTGGCTGTTCACGATCTGGAGGCCGCGGCGGCGTTTTACACGAAGCTCGGCTTTCAGGTGGGCGCCCGCAACCGTCACCCATGGGGCACGGAAAACCGCCTCGTCCAGTTCGGCTCCTCCTTCATCGAACTCATCACCATCGGCGGGAACCCCGAAACGATCGCGCCCCATCAGCCGGGGCGGTTCAGTTTCGGCGCCTACGTGCGGGATTATCTTCAAAACCGCGAAGGCTTCGCCATGTTCGTTCTCGACAGCGCCGATGCCAAAGCCGATGCGGCGCTCTTCGCGGAAAAGGGGATCGGCGCCTTCGAGCCGTTCTTCTTCGAGCGCAAGGGCCAACGTCCCGACGGCAGCGAAACGCATGTGGCATTCACCCTCGCCTTCGCCATGGATGCCCGGCTGCCGGACGCATCGTTTTTCGTATGCCAGCAGCATTTCCCGGAAAACTTCTGGAATCCGGATTTCCAGCGGCATCCGAACGGCGCGGCGGCCATCACGGCGGTCACGCTATCGGTTGCGCAGCCCCTGGCGCACGCCGGTTTCCTGACGGATTTCACCGGCATTCCGGCGCGCGAAACCGGTATGGGGCGCATCTCCTATGCCCTGCGCGGCAACAGCTCCTTGCAGGTGGAGCAATCCAGCGGCGATGCCGGGTTCACCGGCTACACGGTTTCCATTCCCGATCCGGCGCGGCAGCGCGCATTGCTGGCCAAGGCAGGTATCCCGTTCACGCCTGATGGTGAAGATATCGCCGTGAAGGCGGGGGACGCCTTCGGCGCCGCCATCCGGTTTACGCCTGCCGGATAGCGTGGACATCGCTTGAACGCTGAATTTCATGTCTTTTTCTCACGCCAGCGGTGAGCGTCCCGATCCCGGATGGCAGCCCCTTAATCCTGGCTTAAGGTTCGGCGGTCAAGCCGGGCCCGGCAGAAAGGATCCACGCATGCGCCCAGTTCACACCATGAAATCGCGAAGCTTCGGCACGATTGGCACCGCAATCCTCCCGCTGCTCCTTTGCCCGGCCATCGGCCTTGCAGACAGCGGAACGAAGCCACCGGCCGAGCGCCCTCCCATCCTCGACACGATCGAGCAGCAGGGCCTTCGGATCGTCGGAGAAATGCAGGTGCCCGGCGGCTTGCGGGCATTCGCGGCCAAGGCCGGAGCCCAGCCGGTGGCGCTCTACCTGACGCCGGACAATCAGCACGTCATCGTCGGCACACTTGTCGACGCATATGGACAGGATATGGCGGCGGAGCAGTTGAAGACCTTGCTCGAGGCGCCAATAGCGGCCGAAGGGTGGCAAAAGCTCGAACAATCGGCCTGGGTCCGGGATGGAAGGGAAGATGCGCCAAGGGTCGTCTACACCTTCACCGATCCGAACTGCCCTTACTGCAACAAATTCTGGCATGCGGCCCGCCCGTGGGTCGAAGCGGGCAAGGTTCAGCTTCGTCATGTCATGGTTGGCGTCATCCGGCAGGATTCGCCCGGCAAGGCGGCCGCCATTCTCGAGGCGAAATCGCCCGAGGAGGCCCTGACCCGGAACGAGACGGCGCAGGGGGAAGACCGCATTTCCCCCTTGCAATCGATCGGCAGCGAGACGTTGGCGAAGCTCGAAAGCAATGCAAGCCTGATGACCGAACTCGGCTTCGGCGGAACACCGGCAATCATCTACAGGAACGATGACGGAACCATCGCGACAGTATCCGGACTGCCGCAGGGCGGCGCATTGGACGCGGTCCTTGGCCCCAGATAACCGGGCACTTCCACCATCAAGGCGGCCGTCGGCGATCATCATACCTCGGCGGACGATGTCTCCGGCGCCAGATTTGCGCGCTGGCGCGGCATGCCGAGGCCGGTATCAGGCGCCAGACCGGTTGCGGGCCGGTCTTCGATCATGTGCATGGTGCGCCAGCGGCCGAACCGGTAATAGGCGGCCGCCAGCGCCAGCGAGGTGATCGAGCCCGCGGGAAAGCTCCACCAGAGCGCATCCATGCCGAGCGTATTCTGGAGCGCATAGGCGAAGGTGGTGCGCACGAGAAGCACGGAGACGATCAGGATGATCAGCGGCGGCATGACGGCGCCCGTGGCGCGCACGGTGGCAAACAGCACGATGGTAATGCCGAACAGGATGAAGGACCACGAGCCGAGGTTATTGATATGGATGGCGGTATCGATGGCCGCGCTGTCGCCCGTCAGGAACAGGCCGAGCACCGGACGGTCGAAGACGTAGAGCGCCACGACCAGCACGCCCGTCAATACGAGGTTGAAACCGATACCGGAAGCGGTGATCCGGCCGATGCGATCCCACCGCCCGGCCCCGACATTCTGCGCCGCCATGGACGAAACCGCCGCCCCCACCGCCAGAGCGGGCATCTGCACATAGGTCCAGAGCTGGGCGGCAATGCCGTAGGCGGCGGCGACCTGCGAGCCGTAGGTGTTGACCAGCCCCATCAATGTCAGCGCGGCGGCGGATATCACGATCATCTGCAACCCCATCGGAACGCCCTTGAAGACGACGAGCCGCAGCAGCCCGGCATCGGGCCGCAGCAATGCGAGGTCCGCGCCCGCAAGCCGCAACGGATGCTTGCGCGCATAGAGCACAATGAGGATGGCGATGGCGCTGACCGTCTGCCCGATCAGCGTGGAGGCGGCCGAACCGGCGATGCCGAGTTCCGGAAAGGGGCCGATGCCGCGAATGAGCAAGGGGTTCAGAACGATATCGAGGCAGACGGCCAAAGCCATGAACAGAAACGGCGTGCGTGAATCGCCAGCCCCTCGCAGCACCGTCATGACGAAGGCGAGCAGGTTCATCATCGGCACGGCCAGAAAGATGATGCGCAGATAGGAACGGGCGAGCGGCAGGGCATCGGCTGGCGTGCCGAGCAGGTTGAGAATGGCGTCGACCCAGATCCACCCGCAGGCCGCGAACAGAACCGAGATGGCGAGGAAGAACGTGGCGCTGGTGCCGACGATGCGCCGCGCTTCGGGCAGGTCGCGCGCGCCGACCGATTGCGCCACGAGGATCGTCGCGGCCATGCCGATGCCGAAAACCGTGCCGAGAACCAGAAACAGCACCAGATTGGCGTTGGATGTGGCCGTCAAGGCCGATTCCCCGAGAAACCGCCCCACCCAGATCGCATTGATCGATCCGTTCAGCGATTGCAGCACGTTCGCGCCCAGCACGGGCAAGGCGAAGACGAGAAGGGTGCGCGCGATCGGACCGCTGGTGAGATCGCCGGCTCGGCCGGGTTTTGGCAATATCTGCTCCGTGACAGGCGGTGGAAGGTCTGCGTTTCAGACAAGACTATCTATTGCAGCCGCGAGTCATGTCCAGCCGTTCCGGATCAGGCGCCGGTTTTCTATCCGGATGACGCGCCGGACATTCATAAGCCCTGCTAATGCTGGCATGCGCATTATGGCAGCTAATCGAAACTCTCCGCCTTCACTATCTTCCGGACAGTGCGCGGCCGTTCCGAACAGCGGCCGCCCGCCATATTCAGGAGATTCACATGAGCAAAATCTGGTTCATCACCGGCGCGTCGTCCGGTTTCGGCAAGGCGCTGGCCGAGGCCGTGCTGGCCAAAGGCGACAGCGCCGTTCTCACCGCGCGCCGCCTGGAACCCTTGCGGGATATCGCGGCCAGCCATGGCGAGCGCGCCCTTGCGCTGCAACTGGACGTGACCGATGCCGCCGCCCGCAAGGCCGCGCTGGAGGCGGCAACCGAAAAATTCGGCCGCATCGACGTGCTGGCCAATATTGCCGGTGCGGGCTCCTACGGCGCGCTCGAGGATTTCACCTCCGGACAGATCCGCGCGCAGATGGAGCTGGACTTCTTCGCCGCCGCCGAACTGTCGCGTGAAATCCTGCCGCAGATGCGCGCCCGCAAATCGGGCCATATCCTCAACCTGACCAGCATCGCGGGCCTTGTCGCCTTTCCCGGCAGCGGTCTCTACAATGCCTCCAAGTTCGCGCTGGAGGGCTTTACCGAGGCGCTGCATCATGAGGTGAAACCTCTCGGCATCCGCGTGACGCTGATCGAGCCGGGCGCATTCCGCACCGGCTTCGCGGGCAGCGCCGCCATGAAGGCCGAAGGCGGGATCGCCGATTATGCGGCGCTGACCGCAGGCATGGACGCGTATTACGCCACGCAGAACGGCCAGCAGATGGGCGATCCGGTCAAGGCCGTGCAGGTCATCATGGACATGGTGGAAAGCGATAGCGCGCCGGTGCGCCTGATGCTGGGCGAGGACGCCTACCAGCTCTGGGAAGGCGCGGTCGCCTCGCGCAACCGCGATCTCGGCAAGTGGCGTAAGCGCGGCGAGGACACCGCCATTCCGGGCGCGCTGAAGAACACGGCGCAGGCGCTCTGACAAGGCAGGTGGCCAGGCTCCGGTCTGGCCGCTAGAGCATTTCCAGCAAAAGCGCGCAGCGGTCCGGAAACGGGAGCCCCGCAAGCGCGGTTACGCCGCCTCGCTCACAGAATGGTCTTGCCGAAAGCCGACAGGATGAAATTGGCGCATTCCGCGCCGATCGAAGACGGCAGCGCGGCATCGATGCCGGAAAAGCTGAGCGAGCGCAGCCTGCCGCTGAGCGCCGCCATCTCCATGGCCGAATGGGTCTCGCGCACCGTGATGCCACCGATGCCGCCGCTCCAGCCGGACATGTCGGTGACCGTCGGCGAATAGCAGAGATGGAAACCGCGCGTGCCGGAGGAGGTGATGGCGATGGCCTCGCGCATCGCCTGGCGCAACCCCACGGCATCGATCTCCGACATGGTGAAGACGCGCATGCGCGATGTCTTCAAGGCCGCCGCCTCTGCCCGCGCGGCATTGCGCAGGCCGATGAGCACGATGTTCTCCGGCGCGACATGGGGCGGAAGCCGGGTCAGCAGGCGGCGCAGCACGGCGTTCTCCGGCGGCGGCGCATCCGCGTCGCCGT
>JBDHTA010000142.1:0-11260 GCA_039808465.1 Rhizobiaceae bacterium
GCGGGCCGGGCGGCGCGCGTCATCGCCGCAATCCGGCGGCGTTCGTTTCATGAGACAGAGGAGGCTCGATGCCCATGACAATTCATCAGAACCTGATTGCCGGGGAGTGGGTCGGCACCGATGCCACCGACAACATCAACCCCTCCGACACCAATGAGGTCGTCGGCCGCTATGCGGCGGCGTCCGCCAATGATGTGAAGGATGCGATTGCCGCCGCCAAGGCCGCTTTCCCCGCCTGGTCGCGCTCCGGCATTCTGGAACGCCATGCCATCCTGCGCAAGACCTCCGACGAGATCATGGCCCGCAAGGATGAGCTTGGCCGCCTGCTGGCCCGCGAGGAGGGCAAGACCCTGCCGGAAGCCATCGGCGAAACCATGCGCGCCGGGCAGATTTTCGATTTCTTCGCGGGCGAATGCCTGCGTCTGGCCGGTGAAACGCTGCCGTCCGTGCGCCCCGGCATCGGCGTCGAGATCACCCGCGAGGCGATCGGCGTCGTCGGCATCATCACGCCGTGGAATTTCCCGATCGCGATCCCGGCCTGGAAGATCGCCCCCGCGCTTGCCTATGGCAACACCATCGTCTTCAAGCCCGCCGATCTGGTGCCGGGCTGCGCCTGGGCCATCGTCGATATCCTGCATCGCGCCGGTCTTCCCAAGGGCGTGCTGAACCTGGTGATGGGCAAGGGTTCGGTGGTCGGCCAGGCCATGCTCGACAGCCCTGACCTGGCGGGCCTGACCTTCACCGGCTCCACCGGCACCGGCAAGCGCGTGGCGCTCGCCTCCATCGAGCATAACCGCAAGTTCCAGCTGGAAATGGGCGGCAAGAACCCGATGATCGTTCTTGACGACGCCGATCTGAATGTCGCGGTCGAAGCGGCCGCCAATTCCGGCTTCTTCTCCACCGGGCAGCGCTGCACAGCGTCCTCGCGCCTGATCGTGACGGAAGGCATTCACGACAAATTCGTCGCGGCGCTTACCGAAAAGCTGAAGACGCTGGTGGTGGACAATGCGCTGAAGGCTGGCACGCATATCGGCCCGGTGGTGGATTCGCGCCAGCTCAAGACCGATACGGATTACATCGAGGTCGGCAAGTCGGAAGGCGCGAAGCTGGCCTTCGGCGGCGATCTGGTGAAATGCGAAACGCCCGGCTTCTACTTGCAGCCGACGCTGTTTACCGAAGCCACCAACACGATGCGCATTGCCCGCGAGGAAATCTTCGGGCCGGTGGCCGCCGTCATCCGCGTCAGGGATTACGACGAGGCGCTGGCGGTTGCCAACGATACGCCCTTCGGCCTTTCGGCGGGCATCGCGACCACCAGCCTCAAGCACGCCACGCATTTCAAGCGCAATTCGGAAGCGGGCATGGTGATGGTGAACCTGCCGACGGCGGGCGTGGATTTCCACGTTCCCTTCGGCGGCCGCAAGGGCTCGTCCTTCGGCCCGCGCGAGCAGGGCCGCTACGCGGCGGAATTCTTCACCACCGTCAAGACCGCCTATACGCTGGCCTGAGCCGCGCCTGTTGCAGATCGGTCTCCGGTGCCGGGAAAAGGCGCGCCGGAGACGCCATGCCGTCAATCCGCTTTTGACGGCGGGCAGGGGGCCGGTTTAAAGGCCGGCCTTTCCTTGCCTCGATTCCGGCTTCGCCGCCTTCCGGGCCAAGGCTTCATGTCTGAATCATAATCTTACCGTTCCTCGTTTCGCTCCGGCCGGATTATGCTCCTAACCGGAATCGTCTCATGCTCGAACGTCTCGCGCCCGCCGTTTTCGTGCTGCTCTGGTCAACCGGCTGGCTTGCCGCCGGTTATGCCGCCCAGCATGCCGATCCCTTCACCTTTCTGGCCCTGCGCTACGGATTTTCCATTCTCGCATTCGCAGTCTTCTGTCTCGTGGTGAAGGCGCGCTGGCCGCGCAGCCTGTGGCAGTCGCTGAAGGCGATCTGGTCGGGCATGTTCCTGCATGGATTTTACCTCGCGGCCCTGTGGTGGGCGATCGCGCGGGGTGTTCCCACGGGGCTTTCCGGCATCATCGCCGCGCTGCAACCGCTGCTGACGGCGGTGGCGGCGGCATGGCTGATCGGCGAGCGGCTGGCGAAAATGCAGAAGATCGGCCTGCTGCTCGGCTTTGCCGGTATCGCCCTCGCCATTTCGCCGAAGCTGATGGCCATCGATCCCGCCAATCTCGGGGAAACGGCGCTGCCGCTGTTCGTCAACCTGCTCGGCATGGTGTCGGTGACCTATGGCACCGTCTATCAGAAGCAGCATTTGCAGGAGGGCGATATCAACAGCATCGCCACGCTGCAATATGTCGGGGCGCTGCTGGTCACGGGACCGCTGGCGCTGATAACCGAAAACCTGCATTTCGACGGCAGCCTGACCGTCATCCTGACGATGCTGTGGTCGGTGTTCGGCCTGTCGATGGGGGCGATCGGATTGCTGCTCTACCTTATCCGGCGCGGACAGGTATCGAAGGCGGCATCGCTGATCTATCTGGTGCCGCCGCTGGTGGCGGTCGAGGCGGCCATCGCCTTCGGCGAGCCGCTGACGACGCCGCTGATTGCGGGCACGGCGATCGTGGTGGTCGGGGTCTATTTCACCAACCGCAGGGCGGGCCGCCGTTAAAGCAAAACGCCGGGCGTGAGCCCGGCGTCTTCATGCTCGAACCATCAGGCCGGACGGCGCTGGTCGCGGCGCTGCGGCTGGCCGCTGGCGCGCTCGCCAAAAGGCTTGCGCGACGGGCGCTTCTGGCCGCCGGGGCGGGCGCCGTTCGGGCGGGCCTTCTTCGCGCCGTTTTCACCGGCTCCGCCATGGGCCTCGCGCTCGCGACGCGGCTGGCCGGAACCGTTGCCTTCGGCGCGACGCTGGCCGCCGCCATTGCCGCCACGGCCGCGATTGCCGGAGCGGGCAGGCTGGCGGTTGCCGCCGCCATGGTTGCGGTTGCCGAAATCCGGACGCTCGCCGCCTGCGGTGGTGATCTCGATGCCCATCAGGCGCTCGATGTCACGCAGCAGATGCGCTTCGTCGGGCGCGCAGAAGGCAATCGCGATGCCGTCGCGGCCAGCGCGGGCGGTGCGGCCGATGCGGTGGACATAGGCGTCCGGCACTTCCGGCAGGTCGTAGTTGAAGACGTGGGAGACGCCGGGAATATCGATGCCGCGGGCGGCGACGTCGGTTGCCACCAGCACGCGGATCTCGCCGTCGCGGAAGGCCTTCAGGGCGCGCTCGCGCTGGCCCTGGCTCTTGTTGCCGTGGATCGAGGCGACCGCATATTCCTTTTCCGCCAGATGCTTGGAGAGCTTCTCGGCGGTGTGCTTGGTGCGCATGAACACCATGGCCTGCGCCTGCGGGTTTTCGGTCAGTGTGCGCTTGAGCAGCTCGGTCTTGTCGTTCTTGCCCGCGACGAAGTGGACATATTGCTCGACCTTGTCGGCGGCCTTGCCGGGCGGGGTCACTTCCACCTTCACCGGATCGGTGAGGAAGTTACCGGCGAGATCGGCGATGGACTTCGGCATGGTGGCCGAGAACAGCAGCGTCTGGCGCTTGGGCGGAACCATGCGGGCGATGCGGCGCAGATCGTGGATGAAGCCGAGGTCGAGCATCTGGTCGGCCTCGTCCAGCACCAGATGGCTGATCTGGCCGAGCGAGACGGCGTTGCGGTTGATGAGGTCGAGCAGGCGGCCGGGCGTGGCGACGAGGATATCCGTGCCGCGTTCGAGCTGCAACTGCTGCTTGTTGATGGATGCGCCGCCGACGACGGACATGACCTTCAGCGGCGTCTTCTTGATGAAGCTGCGCAGGTTGTCGGTGATCTGGTTCACCAACTCGCGGGTGGGGGCGAGGATGAGGACGCGGGTGGTGCGGTTGGCGGGGCGGCGGCCGTCGGCCAGCAGCATTTCGGTGATCGGCAGGCCGAAAGCGGCGGTCTTGCCGGTGCCGGTCTGGGCGAGGCCGATCAGGTCGCGGCCTTCGAGCAGCAGCGGGATCGCCTTTTCCTGAATGGGCGTCGGCGTTTCATAGCCGAGTGCGGAAACGGTCGCGACGATCTGCTTGGACAGGCCAAGCTCGTGGAAATTGGTCAAACTAAAAATGCCTCTTCGTGGCGCAAGACGGCAGCGCGGCGCGCCGCTCACAGGCGGGACCGGTCTCGTCTGGCGTCAAGAACCCCGCGTGAAGTGGGAACTTGGATGTTGGAAAGAGCCTTCCAGCGCTCGTATCCGCAACAGGCGGAAATTGACGTGGCGCTTATCCTTCTTCGCGCAGTAAAAGTTCGCTCGGCCGCTCACGCGGTGGCCGGAAAGGGGAAAGCTGAGGCGCATTTGGGGTTTTTACCGGCAAAAGTCAAGCAAGTGTTTGCGCATGGCGGCAATGCGCGC
Organism: Rhizobiaceae bacterium; assembly: GCA_039808465.1. GTDB lineage: Bacteria > Pseudomonadota > Alphaproteobacteria > Rhizobiales > Rhizobiaceae > Metarhizobium. The sequence goes on from JBDHTA010000142.1 coordinate 4,369, forward strand.
AACGCTTGGCCAGCGCGAGGGGCAAGGAAAAGCGAATGCGTGAGGCAAGGCTCGGCCTGTATGGCTCGTGCTTAACAGGTTGTTATGCCGCTTCGTGATAGACCGGAGGGCCTGACCGGAGCGGGACCGCAAGTTTGGAACATATGAACGGCGAATTGCTGGATATAGCGTGCGAAAGGATCATGCGCCTTGAGCGGCCCGCCTATATCAAGAACAGCGAATTGCGGTTCGTGGCGGTCAATGCCGCCTATGCGCTTCTGTCCGGCCGCCAGCCCGGCGATTTCACGGGATTGCGCAGCGAAAACATCGAGGATACCGGTTCCCGGCAGGCGCTGATCGATTGCGAGCGGCGGGCGCTGGTGTTCGGGCGCGAGGAAAGCGCGGTCCTGGACGGCCAGCGCGTGTTGATCGAGCGCTTCATGCCCGGCGACGGGCGGATTTTCGTTCTCGGCCTGTTTTCCGCGCTGCCGCAGCAGGAGGCGGATATCCGCGTTCCCGCGGCGGAAGCGGTTGCGGCCCCGGGGCTGGAAACCACGGTTTCCGAGGCGCTCGACATGATCGAGGTCGGACTTGGCCTGTTCAATGCCGAAGGCTGCCTGATCTATTGCAATTCCGCCTTCCAGGCCTTCTACGATGCGCCCTGCGGGCGTCTGGAGCCGGGCGTTTCCTACGAAACGCTGATGCACCGCGTCTATGATTATGCCGAGAGCAAATACGGGACGCCGCTGACGGCGCGGCTCGGCCCCCGCGAGGTCTGGGTGGGCGGCCGCCTCAACAATATCCGCAAGCCGCATCACGATCAGACCGAGCAGGCCTGCGACGGACGCTGGCTGCGCGCCATCAGCCGCCGTCTCGACAATGGCTGCGTGATCGTGCTCAGGCTCGATGTCACCGCCGAGAAGGAGCAGGAGCTGGAGCTTGTGCGGCGGATCGACGAGACGCAGCTTTTCCGCTCGGTTCTGGAGGAAATGCCGGTCGCGACCTTCCTGCGCGACGAGCAGCACCTGCTTACCTTCGTCAACGGCGCCTATAGCGCCATGCTGGGCGCGCCGCGCGAAGCCCTGCTCGGCAAGACCGAAATCGATATCTACGGTTCGCAGGGTCTGGAAGTTCACGCCACGAACGAAAGCGTGCTGCGCAGCGGCGCGCTGGTGGAGCAGGACGACGAATTGACGGGCCGCGACGGCTCCCGCCTACCGGTGATGACGCGGCTGGCGCGCATCGAGAATGGCGGGCGCAAATATGTCGTCGGCTCGATGAGCGACGTTTCCAAGCTGAAGGCGCGGGAGGCGCAGCTCGAGGAGGCGCGCCGCGAGGCCGAGAACCTGCATCGCGACCTCGGCCATATTCTCGATTCGGTGCCGGTCGCCATCCTGATCCTCGGCGCCGACCTGACGATCGAATTCGTCAACCCGGCCTTCCACGATGTCTGGGAATGGCCGCACGACATACCGCTGCCGGGCATGCATCTGCGCGATTACGTCCGCGCCAATTTCGACAAGGGCTGGTATGACGAATATGGCGACAGCTTCGAGGAGGCCTATGAGGCCCGCCTGCGCCACATGCGCGCCAGCGCCTCGGGCCAGCAGGAAGTGGCGGTCGCGAACGGCAAGACGGTGATCATCACCACCAAGGCGCTGTCGGGCGGCAAGCTTCTCTTCACCTATGTCGATATTTCCGCCATGCGCGACAGCGAGCGGCAGATGCGCGAAGCCCGCGAGGAACTGGAGCGCGTCGGCCAGTTCATGCGCGATGCGACGCGGGTGATGACGCAAGGGCTGGTGGTGGTGAATGACGGTCGCATCGTTCTGTCCAACGAGGCGGCGGCGCGCATCCTGCATATTCCCGCCGCGCTGGTGGCGCCGGGCGGCGCGGGCGGGGCGATCTTCGAGTATTGCGCCGCGCGCGGCGATTTCGGCGACGATCCCGACGGGCTGCGCCGCTCCTGGGGCGAGATCGTCGCGAAGCGCCAGCCGTTCAGCCACGGCTTTCTGGCGGCGGGCAAGACCTGGGTGCATATGGAGGCAAGCTTCAGCGGCCAGGGCCACTGGATGTTCGTTCTCAACGACCTGACCGAGATGAAGCAGCGCGAGGAGGAGCTGGAGCGCCTGCTGGCCCGCAGCGAGGCCGCCGACCGCGCCAAATCCGATTTCCTCGCCAATATGAGCCATGAGATCCGCACGCCGATGAACGGCGTTCTCGGCATGGCCGAGCTTCTGGGGCGCACGCCGCTCGATACCCGCCAGCGCACCTTCGTCGATATCATCGGCAAATCCGGCAATGCGCTGCTGACCATCATCAACGACATCCTCGATTTCTCCAAGATCGACGCCGGGCAGATGGTGCTGAAGAAGGCGCCGTTCGATCCGGTGGAGGCGGTGGAGGATGTGGCGACGCTGCTGTCCTCGTCCGCCGCCGAAAAGGGGCTGGAGCTGATGGTGCGCTCCGAGCCGGGCGTGCCGCCGGTGGTGATCGGCGATGCCGGGCGTTTCCGCCAGATCGTCACCAATCTCGTCGGCAATGCCGTCAAGTTCACCGATACCGGTCATGTGCTGGTGGAGATTTCCGCCGGGCCCGATGGCGACGGCACGGTGATGCTGGGGCTGAAGGTCGAGGACACCGGCATCGGCATCCCCGAGGAAAAGCGGGCGGCGATCTTCGAGAAATTCTCGCAAGGCGATGGCTCCCACACCCGGCGGCATGACGGCACGGGGCTGGGGCTGGCGATCACCTCGCGGCTGGTCGATCTCTTCGGCGGCTATATCACGGTGGAAAGCGGGCCGGGCGCGGGCTCGGTGTTTTCCGTGCGGCTGCCGATGGCGGTGCAGCCCCGGCAAGCCAGCGCCCGCGAACTGCCGGTCAATGTGCGCGGCGCCAGCGTGCTGGTCATCGACGGCAATCCGGTCAGCCGCGGCATTCTGGAAGAGCAGATGCGCCGCTGGGGTTTCGACGCGCAGGGCACGGGCTCCGGCCGGGAAGCGCTGGCGCTGCTGGCGGCGGCGCGGGAGATGGGCGTCGGCGTCGACGCCATCGTTCTCGACGACCGCCTGCCGGATATCGATGGCGTCGATCTCGCCCGCATCCTGCGCGGCGATGCCGCCTGCGACGATCTCGCCCTGATCTGCCTGACCTCGATGGATGCCGCCGGGGGCGACGATTTCTTTTCGGCGCTGCGCGTGCAGGCGCATCTGATGAAACCGGCGCGGGCCAAGGTGCTGCGCGCGGCGATCGTCGATGCCATTCGCGCCGCCCGCATCCGCCGCATGGCGCCGCCGCCGGAGCGCGAGACGCCGCAGGCGCGGCCCGTGGAAGCGCAGGCAATGCCCGTCAGCGCCGGTCCGGCGTCGTTGTACGAGGTTCTGGTGGCCGAGGACAACGAGGTCAACTGCATCGTCTTTTCGCAGATCCTGCAAGGGCTTGGCGTGCGCTTCCTGCTCGTCAACGACGGGCGGCAGGCGGTGGAGGCGTGGAAGGCGCATTGCCCCGGCATGATCCTGATGGATGTGTCCATGCCGGTGATGAACGGGCATCAGGCCACCGCCGCCATTCGCGGCATCGAGGCGGAGCGGCAGCAGGCGGGGGAAACCGTTCTGCCAGTGCCGATCATCGGCGTCACCGCCCATGCCCATGATGCCGACCGGGAACGCTGCTTCCGCTCTGGCATGAACGATTATCTCTCCAAGCCGCTCAGCCCGGAAATGCTGGAGGAGAAAATTCGTCGCTGGCTGCCGCAGGCCGCAAGCGACGCCAGCGGCACGCGCTGAACCTCAGGCGGGTTTTTCGCCGCAGAGCATTTCCCGTTTTCCGGCAAAGCCCGGCCGCCGCTCCACCGCAAAGCCCGCATCCCGCAGATTGCGCCTGACGAAACCGGCCGCCGCATAGGTGGCGAAGCGCCCGCCGGGCACCGTCCTGCCGTGGAGTTCGCGCATCAGGTCGAGCGACCACATGTCGCCGTTGCGCGAGGGGGCGAAGCCATCGAGATACCAGGCGTCGAAGGGCGCGCTGAAACCGCGCACGCCCTCCAGCGCCGGGCCGCAAACCACCGTCAGCCGTGTCTGCGCGTCGAGATCGAGCGATACGGTTCCTTCCGGGTGCCGTGGCCACGCGGCGGTGAGCGCCTGCCGCTCGCGGCCGATTTCCGGCCAGCGCGACAGGGCGCGGCCGATCTCTTCCGCCGACATCGTGTAAAGCTCGAAGGAGACGAAGTGCAGATGCTCGCCCGGCTGGCGGGCGTCGCGCCATTGCCGCCATGTCTCGCAGAAATTCAGGCCGGTGCCGAAGCCGAGTTCGCCGATGCGGAAATTCTCGCCGGTCCGCCAGCGCTCCGGCAGGCCGTTTCCATCCAGAAACACATAGCCGCATTCCAGCCTGCCATCGGTCTGGCAATAAAAGTGATCGCCAAAGGCCAGCGAATAGGGCATATCGCCGTCGCGCCAGTCGAGCCTGTTTTCGGAGTTTTGATCTGTCATGCCTTCAGCCGATAAATCGCCTGCCATCGCCGGTCAACCGTCCGCCGATCTGGTGATCGCCGGAGCCGGGATCATGGGGCTCTGGGCGGCCTTTGAGGCCGGGAAGCGTGGTCTGCGCACGCTGCTGCTCGATACGGCCCGCGTTGGCGCGGGCGCCAGCGGCGGGCTGCTGGGCGCGTTGATGCCGCATATGCCGGATCGCTGGTCGGCCAAGAAACAGTTCCAGTTCGATGCGCTGGTGTCGCTGGAGGCGCGGATCGCCGAGCTTGAAGCCATGACCGGGCTTTCGGCCGGTTACCGCCGGTGCGGGCGGCTGGTCCCGCTACTGAGGCCCCATCTGCGCGAGATTGCGCTCCGCCACAGCGCCGATGCCGCAACCCTATGGGAAAAGGACGGCCGCCGCTTTCACTGGCATGTGACGGATACGCCGCCGGTGGAGGGCTGGGTCCGGCCGGATGCGGCCCTGAGCGGCTTCGTGCATGACACGCTGGCGGGCCGGGTGTTTCCGCGCGCGCTGGTCGCGGCGCTGCGGGCGGCGGTTGCCGCCATGCCGGAGGTTTCGATCCGCGAAGGGGTTGACGTCGCCGCCATCGATGCCGGGCGCAGGGCGCTGCGGCTGACGGATGGAGAAAGCCTGCCCTATGGCGTCTGCATCGTTGCGGCGGGCGCGGCGTCGTTTCCGCTGCTGGAGGCGCTGGGGCCAGCGCTTGCGAAGCCGCTGGGCCAGCCGGTGAAGGGGCAGGCGGCGCTTCTGAAAGCCGATGCCGATCCGGCCATGCCGGTGATCTATCTCGACGGCCTCTATATCGTCGTGCATGAGGGCGGGCATGTGGCGGTGGGCAGCACCAGCGAGAACCGCTTTGCCGAGCCCTTCGCCACCGATGCGCAGCTTGACGATCTGATTGCCCGCGCGCGCGATCTGGTGCCCGCCTTGCGGGATGCGCCGGTGGCGGAGCGCTGGGCGGGACTGCGTCCGAAAGCCATCGGCCGCGATCCCATGGCCGGGCCGCATCCCGATCATCCTGACGTGATCGCGCTGACGGGCGGCTTCAAGGTCAGCTTCGGGCTGGCGCATGAACTGGCGGCGGCGGCCATCCGTCAGGTGGAGGGCGAGGCCGGGGCATTGCCGGACGGGTTTGCGCTGGCGCATCATCTTGCCGTCGCCTCGCGGCTTTAAAGCGCGCCGCGATCTTTCAGATTCGCGCCCTGCGCTTTAACTCTTTGTTTTTACGCATGCCGTTATCGCAAAACGCTCACACACTTTTGCGCGGCATGCTGTAACCTGCTGGAATTGCAGGCGGGCGAATGCTACCGTCCGGGCCAGCTTGTTGGGGTGATTTGACATGGCGGATGCTTACCCGCGCGATTTCATCGGCTACGGCCGCGCAATTCCCGATCCGAAATGGCCCGGCCATGCGCGCATCGCCGTGCAGTTCGTCATCAATTACGAGGAAGGCGGCGAAAGCTGCGTTCTCGATGGCGATCCGGCTTCGGAATGTCTGCTTTCCGAGATCGTCGGGGCGCAGGCCTGGCCCGGCCAGCGCAACCTCAACATGGAATCGATCTATGAATACGGCTCCCGCGCCGGTTTCTGGCGGCTGTGGCGGCTGTTCACCGAGCTGAAGGTGCCCGCTACCGTCTATGGCGTGACGCTTGCCATGGCGCGCAACCCGGAAGCCGTCGCGGCGATGAAGGAGGCGGGCTGGGAAATCGCCAGCCACGGCTATCGCTGGCTGGAATACAAGGATTTTCCCGAGGATATCGAGCGCTGGCATATCCACGAGGCGGTGCGCCTGCTCGCCGAGCTGACCGGCGAGCGCCCCTATGGTCTCTATCAGGGCAAGCCGTCGGCCAACACGCTGCGGCTGGCGATGGAGGAGGGCGGTTTTCTCTATTCGTCGGATTCCTATGCCGACGATCTGCCCTACTGGGTGCCGGGTCTCGATGGCAAGCCCTTCCTGATCGTTCCCTATACGCTGGAAACCAACGACATGCGGTTTGCGACGCCGCAGGGCTTCAACTCCGGCGACCAGTTCTTCACCTATCTCAAGGACGCTTTCGACACGCTCTACGCCGAAGGCAAGCAGGGCAGCCCGAAGATGATGTCGGTCGGGCTGCATTGCCGCCTCATCGGGCGGCCGGGGCGCGTGGCGGCGCTGCGCCGCTTCATGGATTATGTGATGAAGCACAAGAAGGTGTGGATCCCGCGCCGCGTCGATATCGCCCGCCACTGGCATCAGCATCATCACCCGGAGGGACGTTCATGACCGCGCGCGCCGATTTCATCGCCAAATTCGGCGGAGTGTTCGAACATTCCCCCTTCATCGCCGAGCGCGCCTATGACGAGGGGCTGATCCTCGTGCCGCTGAGGGCGCGGGGCGTTCATGCCGCCTTCACCTCCGTCTTCCGCCATGCCAGCGAGG
>JBDHTA010000143.1:0-11222 GCA_039808465.1 Rhizobiaceae bacterium
TCGCCTTCACCTTCATCACCGTTTTCAGCGCTGGCGTCGACGCCGTCCTCGCGATTGCGGCGGCCGCCGCGCTTGCCGCGGCGGCGGCGCTTGCGCTTCGGCTGGTCCTGATCGTCGGAGGCGGCGCTGTCGACGCTGGCGTCACCGTCGTCATCGCCCTCGTCGTCATCCTCCAGATCGGATTCGCCCTGCGAGGCTTCGCCGCGAACGGCCATTTCCTCGCCATTGGCGGCAGGATTCTTGTTGCCACGGCGGCGGCGGCGGCGCTTGCGCTTGCGATTGTCGTCGCCATTGCCATTGCCGTTGCGGGCCTGCTGCGCGCCGTTTTCCTCGCGCTCGCCGGCATCCTCCTCGATCTCGTCCTCATCCGCTTCGATGACGATATCGTCGTCGTCTTCCGGCTCGGGCTCGAAGTGGATCAGGGTTTCGATGCGGACCGGGTTTTCCACCGGTTCGCCGCGCTCGATGCTGAAATGCTGCGAGCCGACGGAGGCATCGGAGTCGATGAGGATCGAGACGCCGAAGCGGCGCTCGTAATCGATAATGGTGCCGCGCTTGTGGTTCAGCAGATAAAGAGCGGTTTCCGGCGTCGAGTGGACGGTGATGTTATGCGTGGTGTTCTTGAGGAGATATTCCTCGATGCCGCGCAGCACATGCAGGGCCACGGAAGACTGCGAGCGGATATGGCCGGTTCCGGCGCAATGCGGGCAAACCTGCGTGGTCGATTCCAGAACCGAGGCGCGGATGCGCTGGCGCGACATTTCCAGCAGGCCGAAATGCGAGATGCGGCCGACCTGGATGCGGGCGCGGTCGTTCTTCAGGCAATCCTTGAGGCGCTTCTCGACAGAGCGGTTGTTGCGCTTCTCCTCCATGTCGATGAAGTCGATGACGATCAGACCGGCGAGGTCGCGCAGGCGAAGCTGGCGGGCGATTTCCTCCGCCGCTTCCAGATTGGTCTGGAGCGCGGTGTCCTCGATCGAATGCTCGCGCGTCGAGCGGCCGGAGTTGACGTCGATGGCGACGAGCGCTTCCGTCTGGTTGATGATCAGGTAGCCGCCGGATTTCAGCGTCACCTGCGGTTGCAGCATGCGGTCGAGCTGCGCCTCGATGCCGGAGCGCGAGAAGATCGGATGCAGGTCGCGATAGGGCTGAACCACCTTGGCGTGGCTCGGCATCAGCATCTTCATGAAGTCCTTGGCTTCACGATAGCCTTCCTCGCCGGAAACGATGATCTCGTTGATGTCCTTGTTGTAGAGGTCGCGGATCGAGCGCTTGATCAGCGATCCCTCCTCGTAGACGAGGCAGGGGGCAGTGGAATTCAGCGTCAGCGTGCGGACGTTTTCCCACAGGCGCATCAGGTATTCGAAATCGCGCTTGACCTCGACCTTGGTGCGGTTGGCGCCCGCGGTGCGCAGGATGACGCCCATGCCCTGCGGCACTTCCAGCATGCGGGCGATTTCCTTCAGCCGCTTGCGGTCGGTGGGGTTGGTGATCTTGCGGGAAATGCCGCCGCCGCGCGCCGTGTTCGGCATCAGAACCGAATAGCGGCCTGCCAGCGACAGATAGGTGGTCAGCGCCGCGCCCTTGTTGCCGCGCTCTTCCTTGGCCACCTGCACCAGCAGGATCTGGCGGCGCTTGATGACTTCCTGAATGCGGTACTGCTTGCGCGGCTTGCGCACGACGCGGTCCGGAACCTCTTCCATGGCGTCTTCGGCGCCGACGGATTCGATCACTTCCTTCTCGCCGTCATCCTCGTCGTCGTCGTCCTCATCGTCGGAACGGCGGGCCGGGGCGTCCTCGGAAATGCTGTCGGTGTCGACCATCGCGGCCATTTCGCCGGATTTGCCTTCGCCATCCTCGCCATCGGCGGGCGTTTCGCTGCTCTCGACGGCGGCGGGCGCTTCCTCGCTGGCGGCGGCCTCAGTTGCCGCTTCCGGCTTGCGGCGGGCGCGGCTGCGGCGCGGCTTGGCCTTCGGCTTCACCTCTTCCTCGGCAGCCGCCTCGGCGGCAGGGGCTTCCTCGGCTGCGGCTTCCGCCGGGGCGTCGGTTCCGGCCGATTCCGTTACGGCTTCGTCAGCCTGCGGGACGGTGTCGATATCCGTGCCGGTCTCGACATGCTCGATGTCGTCGTCCTTGCGGTGCTCCTCGGCCTCGGCCTTCAGCAGCGCCTGCCGGTCGGCCAGCGGAATCTGGTAGTAGTCGGGATGAATTTCGGCGAAGGCCAGGAAGCCGTGGCGGTTGCCGCCGTAATCCACGAAGGCGGCCTGGAGCGAGGGTTCGACGCGCGTCACCTTCGCCAGATAGATATTGCCGCGGATTTGCTTCTTGTGCTGGGATTCGAAGTCGAATTCTTCTATGCGATTGCCGCGTACGACAACGACGCGCGTCTCTTCTTCATGAGACGCGTCGATAAGCATTTTGTCTGCCATTGATCTACTGCTCCTCGGCGCAAGTGCGGGCGAGCAGGCAAACCGGTTCGTGAAGCGGAATATGCGTGCAAAGCGGCCGATGCGCCGAAAATAAATATTCCCGCAGGCATGGGCCGGGCCGACGGCAGCAGGACGGATCCGGGATTGCTATCCCCTGAACCCTTCACTTCTGACGACAACTGCTGCAACGACATCAGCGACCAACGAGAATGACGATACCTTGAACCCTGTTCGGGTCCGATGAATTTGCCCGTGCGGGCATGACGGCGTGCCGTCGATTTTTTCCGGCCACCGCCGGCGGATCGAGTTTCAGGCACGAGACTGCTTTGACGGCGGATGAAGCCTCCGCCCATTGGCGCCAGACCGCGAAAAAACGGCTGGCTGCCTGGCGGCGATCTATCCCGTCAGCACTTTATGCCTTCCCTTATGCTTGTATGGTCTTCATGTCACAATAGCAAGGGAAAAGCCAAGTCCGCCATAATATTGATCGATTCCTGACGATGACCGTGGGAAGGGCGTCGGGGTGTTTCCGCATGGAAGAGGGTGCGCGCGCAAAGTGTTCTGGAATTTGAATCGGAAATGGGTGATTCGGTTGGGGCATTTCCAGCGGAACTGCGAAGCGGTTTTGCGGGCGGGAATGCGGAAGCGCGCTCCGAAGCGGATTTTCGCCTGCGCCGCCCTGATGGCGGCGGGGATGGGGCTTGCCGCCCCGGTTTTTGCCGGAAGCGAGCCGGTGCTTGCCTATGCGGCGCGAATCGCCGGTGACGAGACCCGCGCCCGCATCGTCATCGATCTCGACCGAAAGATCGATATCGCCGTTCACTATGTTTCCAATCCGCCCCGCGTCGTCGTCGATCTTCCGAAAACCGGCTTCGGCTTTCCCGCCGAGCAGCTTGCGCCGCGCGGCCTGTTTTCCGATATCCGCTACGGCGCGATGGACGATGACAGCGCCCGTCTGGTGCTGACCGGCCGCAAGCCGGTGGAGCTGACCGGCGCCGCCGTGCAGGTGGATGACAAGGACAACAGCGTGCGGCTGGTCCTAGATGCCGTCTCCGTATCGCAGAAGCGCTTCGACGAGCTGACCGGCGCGGAAACCTGGCAGCAGGGAGACGCGGCCGGGGAGGCCGTGCTTCCGCTGGCCACGCCGTCGGTGCCGGGCGGCGGCTTCACGATCGCCATCGATGCCGGTCATGGCGGCATCGACGCGGGCGCGATCGGCGCCGACAGCAAGACGGAAGAAAAGAACGTGACGCTGGCCTTCGCCCGCTCGCTGGCGGCGCGGCTGAACCGGGAGGAGGGCATCAAGGCTTTCCTGACCCGCGACAGCGACAAGTTCCTCTCTTTGTCCGAGCGGGTGAAGATTGCCCGCGAAGGCGGCGCGAACCTGCTCCTGTCGATCCATGCTGACACCTTGCCGCAGGCGTCGATCCGCGGCGCCACGATCTACACCATCTCCGACAAGGCGTCGGACAGTCTCGCGGCCAATCTCGCCAACCGCGAAAACCTCTCGGATGAAATCGCCGGGGTGAAGCTGAGCGACGAGCCCGCCGAGGTCGCCGATATCCTGCTCGACCTGACGCGGCGTGAGACGCAGGCGTTTTCCATCGCCATGGCGCGGGCGGTGGTCGGTTCGTTCGAGGGGCAGATCGGGCTGATCAACAATCCGCACCGCTATGCCGGGTTCCGGGTGTTGCAGGCGCCGGATGTGCCGTCCGTCCTGCTGGAGCTGGGGTTCCTGTCCAATATCGAGGACGAGAAACTGCTGCTCGATGAGGGCTGGCGGGCGAAAGTCGCCGATCTCCTGGCGGACGCCGTCAGCCGTTATCGCCGCAAGGCTTTCGCGGATGGGGGCTAAAGCGCGCCGCGATCTTTCAGATTCGCTCCCCGCGCTTTGGCTCCTTGTTTTTGCGCGGCATGCTGTGGGATGCGCATCCCGGCCGTTGCCAAGATGTGACAGGTGCGGCTTAAAACGTTGACGCGGTTTGTTTTGCTCCAATTCCGCCCATTATTGCGCGCATGAGAATGACGGGTGACGAATCGTTGAGCGAAGCTCTCTTGCAAACGGCGAAGCGCCGTGCAAAACGCGGCCTTCTGTGCCATGGTGCCGCTGGCGCTGGCTGCGTGAGGCGCGTGACGAAGCTCCACACATAATTGTCTTCTTTCGAAGGACCGGTAGCTTAGACGATGATCAGACTGATTGGATATTTGTTCGGGTTGGCGTGCGTGCTGTTTTTCTGCGTCGCCGCTGCCGTCGCGATCTATCTGAACGGCGTCTCCCGGGACTTGCCGGATTATGCCGTGCTGGCCAGCTACGCGCCGCCGGTCACCACCCGCGTCCATGCCGGAAACGGCGCCCTGATGGCCGAATATGCCCGCGAACGGCGGCTGTTCCTGCCGATCCAGGCGATTCCCGACCGCGTGAAGGCGGCCTTCCTGTCGGCGGAAGACAAGAATTTCTACAATCACCCCGGCGTCGACCTCTCGGGCCTGGCGCGCGCCATCGTCGTCAACGTCCAGAACATGGGCTCGGGCCGCCGCCCCGTCGGCGCCTCGACCATCACCCAGCAGGTCGCCAAGAACTTCCTGCTCTCCTCGGACCAGACCATCGACCGCAAGGTGAAGGAAGCGATTCTCTCCTTCCGCATCGAGCAGGCCTACAGCAAGGACAAGATCCTCGAACTCTATCTGAACGAGATCTTCTTCGGCATGAACGCCTATGGCATCGCGGGCGCGGCGCTGACCTATTTCGACAAGTCCGTGAATGAGCTGACCATCGCCGAAGTCGCCTATCTCGCCTCGCTGCCGAAAGGCCCGTCGAACTACCATCCCTTCCGCCATCCGGACGCGGCGCTGGAGCGCCGCAACTGGGTGATCGACCGCATGGTCGAGAACGGCTATGTCAGCAAGAGCGACGGCGACGACGCCAAGGCGCAGCCGCTGGGCGTGACGCCGCGCCGCTCCGGCACTTATCTCTTCGCGTCCGATTATTTCTCCGAGGAAGTGCGCCGCCAGATCATCGAGCGCTACGGCGACAAGGCGCTCTACGAAGGCGGCCTGTCCGTGCGCACCTCGCTCGATCCGGAATTGCAGGCGAGCGCCCGCAAGGCGCTGCATGACGGCCTGATCAGCTATGACGAGCGCCGCGGTTTCCACGGCCCGGTCGGCGCGATCGACATGAACGACGACTGGGGCGCGCAGCTCGCCAAGATTTCGGGCCTGAGCGATGTGCCCGAGTGGCAGCTTGCCGTCGTGCTGGATGTGGACCGCAGCGGCGCCGAAATCGGCCTGCGCCCGAAGATCGAGGCGAGCGGCAAGGTCAATGCCGACCGCAATACCGGCCGCATCGAGGCGGAAAACATGCGCTGGGCCTATCGCGCCGCCAAGGGCGACCGAAAGACGGCCAAATCGCCGGATGGCGTGCTGGCGCGCGGCGATGTCGTCTATGTCCAGAAGACCGGCGGCGAGGATTCGTCCTCCTACCGCCTGCGCCAGCCGCCGAAGGTGCAGGGCGCGCTGGTCGCCATGGACCCGCATACCGGCCGCGTTCTGGCGCTGGTCGGCGGTTTCTCCTACGCGCAATCGGAATTCAACCGCGCCACGCAGGCCAAGCGCCAGCCCGGCTCCTCGTTCAAGCCCTTCGTCTACGCAGCAGCGTTGGACAATGGCTACACCCCGGCCTCGGTCATCATGGACGCGCCGATCGAGATCGTTTCAGGCGGCCAGATCTGGCGTCCGGAAAACTATGGCGGCGGCTCCGCCGGTCCCTCGACGCTGCGTCTTGGCATCGAGAAGTCGCGCAACCTGATGACCGTGCGCCTCGCCAACGACATGGGCATGAATCTGGTGGCCGAATATGCCGAGCGCTTCGGCATCTACGACAAGATGCTGCCGCTGCTGTCCATGTCGCTCGGTTCGGGGGAAACCACGGTGCTGCGCATGGTTTCGGCCTATTCCGTGCTCGCCAATGGCGGCAAGCAGATCAAGCCGTCGATGATCGACCGCATTCAGGACCGCTTCGGCAAGACGATCTTCCGGCATGAGGAACGCGGCTGCGAGAACTGCAACGCCGGAAGCTGGCAGGGGCAGGACGAGCCCGCCATCGTCGACAACCGCGAGCAGGTTCTCGACCCGATGACCGCCTACCAGATCACCTCGATGATGCAGGGCGTCGTCTCTCGCGGCACGGCGGCGGGCAAGATTTCGCTCGACGGCCGCGATGTCGCGGGCAAGACCGGCACCACCAATGACGAGAAGGATGCCTGGTTCGTCGGCTACACGCCCGATCTGGTCGCCGGTCTCTATATCGGCTTCGACAATCCGGCCCCGCTCGGGCGCGGCTCGACGGGCGGCTCGCTGTCGGCGCCGATCTTCAACGAATTCATGCAGATGGCGATCAAGGGCACCGCGCCCAGCAAGTTCCTCGTCCCCGAGGGCATGAGCCTGATCGCCGTGAACCGCAAGACCGGCATGCGCGCCAGGGAAGGCGATCCCGAGGCGATCATGGAAGCCTTCAAGCCCGGCACCGGCCCGGCCGACACCTTCTCCGTCATCGGCATGGAAGGCACGGTCGATCCCGAGCAGATCCTGCGCACCTCGCCGCAGGCCAATCAGGCGATCAGCTCCGGCTCCGGCGGCCTTTTCTGAACCCCGTTTCATCCCATTCCACGCGCTTCGGCTTTACATCCGGAGCGCGTGACTTTATGGACGGGCCAAGGTTTTCATGAGCAGAGACAGGAACGATGCGCGCTGAAATCGAGAACGTAGTCGACGAAATCAAGCAGGCCATAAGCCTGCTGAGGAGGCATCTTTGACTGGGATCAGGCGATAAGACGGCTGGACTGGTTGAACAACAAGGCCGAGGATCCGACCCTGTGGAACGATCCCGGCGAAGCCCAGAAGCTGATGCGCGAGCGCCAGCAGCTGGATGACAGCATCAGCGGCGTGAAGCGCCTCGTGCAGCAGCTCGACGACAATGTCGAGTTGATCGCGATGGGCGAGGAAGAGGGCGATCAGGATATCGTCACCGACGCCGAAAACGCGCTTAAAGAACTCAGGGCAGAATCGGCGCGGCTTCAGGTCGAAGCCATGCTGTCCGGCGAGGCCGACGGCAACGACACCTATCTCGAAGTCCATTCCGGCGCGGGCGGCACCGAAAGCCAGGACTGGGCGAACATGCTGCTGCGCATGTACACCCGCTGGGCGGAAAAGCAGAAGTTCAAGGTCGAACTGCTGGAAGTGCATGACGGCGAAGAAGCGGGTATCAAGTCGGCGACGCTGCTGGTCAAGGGCCACAACGCTTATGGCTGGCTGAAGACCGAATCGGGCGTGCACCGTCTGGTGCGCATCTCGCCCTATGACAGCAATGCCCGCCGCCACACCTCCTTCTCTTCGGTCTGGGTCTATCCCGTGGTCGACGAGACCATCGATATCGAGGTGAACGAAAGCGATTGCCGCATCGATACCTACCGCTCCTCCGGCGCGGGCGGCCAGCACGTCAACACGACGGACTCGGCGGTGCGCATCACGCATATTCCGACCGGCATCGTCGTTGCCTGCCAGCAGGAGCGCTCGCAGCACAAGAACCGCGCCAAGGCGTGGGACATGCTGCGCGCCCGTCTCTACGAGGTCGAGTTGCAGAAGCGTGAGGACGCCGCCAATGCCGAGGCCGCCTCGAAGACGGATATCGGCTGGGGCCACCAGATCCGCTCCTATGTTCTCCAGCCCTACCAGCTGGTGAAGGATCTGCGCACCGGCGTCGAAAGCACCGCTCCCGGCGATGTGTTTGATGGCGATGTCAGCCCCTTCATGGAAGCGGCGCTGGCGCATCGCATCAGTGGCAAGGCCGACGCGGCCGTCGCCGATCTGGATTGAAACAACAAAACCCCGGAGCATCGCTCCGGGGTTTTTACATTGCGGCTTATTTTCCCGGCCGTCCAGTCTTGCCCTTTGTCCGGCCCTTGCGCTTGCTCTCCGCCGGATCCTCGTAGGAGCCCGCGCCAGCGCGGCCGCGCACCAGCGGGCGGGGATCGTCTTCCGGCAGCGCGCTGCGTTTCTTCGTCGCCATGGATTCGAGCGGGCGTTCCGGCAGCGCCCCCGCCATCGGCTTTTCGGTGCGGCCGACGGTCATCTCGTCCAGCGTGTTCCTGCGGAACAGCGGTCTTGCCGTGTCGGTGCCCGGGCCCATATCGTCCAGCGACGGTTTCTGGAAATAGGAGGGGGAAGCCTCCGGCGCGCCGCTGGAAGCAAGAGCGGCGCGTGCCGGTTTGCCTTCCTGCGCCCGCGCTTCGGCGCGGCCGATGGGATCGTCCATGATGGCGAGTTCGGCGGCCTTGAGGCGCTTGATCTCGTCGCGCAGCCGGGCGGCGGTCTCGAAATCCAGATCGGCGGCGGCGTCGCGCATCTGCTTTTCCAGCGCATTGAGATGCGATTGCAGATTGTTGCCGACCAGATGCCCGCCATCGGCGAAACCTTTGCCGGTGGCGCCGGAGATATCGGCGCGCACATGGTCGCGCTCGTAGACCGAATCGAGAATGTCGGAAATCTTGGCCTTTACCGATTCCGGCGTGATACCGTGCTCTGTATTGTAGGCCATCTGCTTCTCGCGGCGGCGGCTGGTTTCCTCCATCGCCCGCTTCATCGAGCCGGTGATCTGGTCCGCATAGAGAATGACCTTGCCGTCGACGTTTCGCGCCGCGCGGCCGATGGTCTGGATCAGCGAGGTTTCCGAGCGCAGGAAACCTTCCTTGTCGGCGTCGAGAATGGCGACGAAGCCGCATTCGGGAATGTCGAGGCCCTCGCGCAGCAGGTTGATGCCGACCAGCACGTCGAAGGCGCCGAGCCTGAGGTCGCGGATGATCTCGATGCGCTCCAGCGTGTCGATGTCGCTGTGCATGTAGCGCACGCGCACGCCCTGTTCGTGCAGATATTCGGTCAGATCCTCGGCCATGCGCTTGGTCAGCACCGTGACCAGCGTGCGGTAGCCCTTGAGCGAGGTCTCGCGGATTTCGCCGAGAACGTCGTCCACCTGCGTCCGGGCCGAGCGCACCTCGACGGGCGGATCGATCAGGCCGGTCGGGCGAATCACCTGCTCGGCGAAGACGCCGCCGGATTGCTCCATTTCCCAGTTGCCGGGCGTTGCCGACACTGCGACGGTCTGCGGGCGCATCGCGTCCCATTCCTCGAAGCGCAGCGGGCGGTTGTCCATGCAGGAGGGCAGGCGGAAGCCGTACTCGGCCAGCGTCGCCTTGCGCCGGAAGTCGCCGCGATACATGCCGCCGATCTGCGGCACCGTGACATGGCTTTCGTCGATGAAAATGATGGCGTTGTCGGGAATATATTCGAACAGCGTCGGCGGCGGCTCGCCGGGATTGCGGCCGGTGAGATAGCGTGAATAGTTCTCGATGCCGTTGCAGGAGCCGGTGGCTTCCAGCATCTCGATATCGTAGCGGGTGCGCTGTTCGAGGCGTTGCGCTTCCAGCAGGCGGCCCGCCTGCTCCAGTTCCACAAGCCGGTGCTTCAGCTCTTCCTTGATCGCCTTGATCGCGCCGTTCAGCGTCGGGCGCGGCGTCACATAGTGCGAATTGGCGTAGATTTTCACCGATTTCAGGTCGCCGGTCTTGTGGCCGGTCAGCGGATCGAATTCGGTGATGGCGTCGATCTCGTCACCGAACATCGAGATGCGCCAGGCGGCATCCTCAAGGTGGGCCGGGAAGATTTCGATGGTGTCGCCGCGCACCCGGAAGGAGCCGCGGGTGAAATCCATGTCGCGGCGCTTGTATTGCTGCGCCACGAGGTCGGCGAGAAGCTGGCGCTGGTCCAGCCGGTCGCCCACCTGCATCTGGAAGGTCATCGCCGTATAGGTCTCGACTGAGCCGATACCGTAGATGCACGAGACCGAGGCGACGATGATGCAGTCGTCGCGCTCCAGCAGCGAGCGCGTCGCCGAGTGGCGCATGCGGTCGATCTGCTCGTTGATCGAGCTTTCCTTCTCGATATAGGTGTCCGAACGCGGCACATAGGCTTCCGGCTGGTAATAATCGTAGTAGGAAACGAAATATTCCACCGCGTTTTCGGGAAAGAAATTCTTGAACTCGGAATAGAGCTGCGCCGCCAGCGTCTTGTTGGGCGCGAGAATGACTGCGGGGCGCTGGGTTTCCTCGATCACCTTGGCCATGGTGAAGGTCTTGCCCGAGCCGGTGACGCCGAGCAGCACCTGGCTGCGCTCGCCATTGCCCAGCCCTTCGACCAGATCGCCGATCGCCGTCGGTTGGTCGCCCGCCGGTTGGTAATCGGAGGCCATGACGATGCGCACGCCGCCTTCGGATTTCTCCGGGCGGGCAGGGCGGTGCGGCGTCCAGATCTTGCCGTTCTTGTGCAGCGGATTGCCGCTCTCGATCAGTTTCGCCAGCGATTCGACGGTCGCGGTCACCGCGCCCTTCGCCAGTTGCCCGGCGTCCTCAAGCGAAATATCCAGCCCCGCGACGGGGTTGAGACCGGCGGCGGCGCGCGTCTTCGGATCGCTGCTGGCGCCGATGGAAACGCCGCGCGCGGTCTTGGTGGCGGTCACTTCGCCGCCGCGCTTGCCGCCCTTTTTCGCGGGCGGCTCGTCGCTCGCGGCGGGCCGGGCGGCGATTTCCACCTTCTTGCGGTGCTTGCCCGCCTTGGAGGCGATGTCGCGCTGGCTTTCGAAGCTGGAGGCTTCGGCATCGGCTTCGAGCTGGCGCACCCAGTCGGAGACGGAGCCGGACAGCGGCGCGCCCTCGAAGGAGGCCTGCGGAGCCTCTTCGAAACCTT
>JBDHTA010000144.1:0-11112 GCA_039808465.1 Rhizobiaceae bacterium
TTGGACGGCAGGTTCTCGTTGTTGCATTTCCATTCGAAACGGCGATAGCCGAGTTCGCGGAAAATGTGATCGGCAAACAGGAACAGCGCTTCCGTGGCCGCCGGGCGGCGGGAGATCAGCGGCCCCCAATAGATGTTGCCGATTTCCGCCACGCCATTGGCGGTGTCCATGCGCATGAATGTCTGGCGGCCTGCGACCTTGCCGCTCGTCTTGTCGATCACCGCGTAGAACATCGGGTCCGGATTCTTCTCCGCCGTTTCCAGCCAGCCCTGGAACGCCTCACGGCTTTCCGGCGGATTTTCCGGCAGCCAGGTGAAGCGGCCCATCGCATCGGGAACGGCCGAAGCCGCGTAAAGCTCGTCGCCATGGCGCGCCGCGTCCAGTGGCTCGATGCGCACGAAACGGCCCTCGAATATCTTGCGTTCGGGCCGCGGGCGCGGCGTCCAATGCGTCAGATCGGTCATGTCTTTCATCTCCTGTCTGGCCCCATTTTCACCGGTTCGCCTGGTGGTGAAAAGGTCCAGTTTGCTGTTTTCGGCGCAGTCCATCCGCGTATCCCAGCCGGCGTCATGAGGGCAGGGGAGGGCGGCTCATTTCAGCGGCGGCCAGTCCGCGGCTGCGCGCCGCCGCCATCACCATCGGCCCGACCGAAAATTCTCCACGCGCCGCCCGCCGCGTCAGGCTGCGCAGGTAACCGCCCGGCGACTGGATATGCGCGGCCCGCTCCAGCATGCAGGCAAGCACCGTTGCCGCATTTTCCGGCCCCATCACCTCGCAGGCATCCTGATAGGCCGATGGGCTGACGCCGAGCATGGAGCGCACCACCACGGCGGCCGCCATCAGCTCGCGCCAGTTTTCAACATCTCCGCCCGGGCCATAGGGGCGGATTTCCGGGCAGGCCTTCGTCACTGCCGCAAGCGGCATGGACCGGAGGAGAGGGGAGGCGGCCGATTTGATTTCTGGGGCCATGCCTGCCGGACTTGTCTCCTCATCCGGCACCGGCCATCCGCCTGGCTCTACGGTTTCCGCCCTGCCTGTTTTCAGAGCAGGTTCAGATTCATAGCTGGGTTTGGGTTTTGAATTCTGTATGTGCTGACGGAATTCGTTATCATTGCCAGCGTATTTTTTGTTTTTTGCCAGATCCGTCAACATCTTGAGCGCCTTCGCGTGCAGCCCCTCCAGATTTTCGGCCACTGCGGCGAATTCTTCCGGCAATTTTTTCCGTGACAGATTGCCGAGAGCCGTCACCAGCTCCGCCTCCACCTCGAACCAGTCCGGACCTGCCCCCTCCTCCATCGCAACAGCGATGAGCTTGCGGATATCGCGCCGCAAAATGGTGATGCGTTCGCGCAATTGCTGCACCTGCCGCCGTTCGGCCGCTACCTCCTGCGCCAGCGCGGCAAATTCCTCCGCCCGCGCCAGAAGCGGCGCCAGGCTGAAGCCATAGGCGTCACGGATCGCGCCCTCGCCGTCCTTGCGGGCATAGCGCTTGCCGTTCGGGCTATCCTTTCGCGAAATCAGGCCGCGCTCGACCAGCAGGCCGAGATTTTCCCGCAAGGTCGTGCCCGCAATGCCATTGGCGCGCACGGATAGTTGCGCGTTGGAGGGAAAGACGATGAGATTGCCGCCTTCTTCCAGTTGCGTTTCCGGAAAGAAGGATAAGAGCGCGTTCAGCACCGCCAGCGCCCGGTCGCGCAGACCGAGTTTCGGGCGCGCATCGCACAGATCGCGAAACACCTTCCATTTGTCGATGCTCTTGCCGGAGGGGATGTCTGCTTCCGCAAGCTGTCCCGTCACCATGGCAAGCGTCATCGGCCGCCGCCCGAAGGGCGTCGTCACATAATGCCGTTCCATGTCGTTCCCTCAGTCAAAAGGGCGCACGAAAGGGTTCACCGGACCGGCGGTCTCATGATTGACAGGAGATTCGGAAAGCGCTATTGCTGTCTTCGCTACAAGATACAAAGGCTCTCGGGTGGTTCGCCGCTTGGGGGCCTTTCGTTTTATCGCCGTTGTTGATCTTTCCTTTCGGTTGGTTTCACCACATCCCTGTCAAATGACAGGGAATTCAATCGTCCTGCGCGCGTTGCCGCGCCAGAAATTCCGCGGCAAGCTCCGGCATTCGCGCCGAGAGGAAGGCGGAAAAACGCTGTCCCGCGCTGCCTTTCGCCTGCATGCGCCATTCCTTGTCGGAGGAAGACACCACACCCAGCGTCACGCCATCGGGCGTCTTCACCTCGAAGGAGGAGGTTTCCGGCTTTTCGGCCGGTTGCCGCAAGGCAGCCAGCGCCCGCTGGAACCGCTCGTCCGATGGCAGGTTTTTGGCGCTCGCGGTGGCAAGGGCGGTCTGGATAGCGTCCGCCTGCTCCGGCCGTTCGGCGTAGAGCTTGGCGAATTCCACCCAGCGCGGCCGCCCGATCTTCGGGGCGCGGCCGATCGTCTCGATCACCTCCACCGGCAGGTTGCGCCAGACGGAGCGCATGCGCGCCAGTTCCGCATCGTCGATGGCAAGTGCTGCGCGGATATCACGCGGCCGGATGCCCGCATCGTCCATGCGCCGGGCAAACAGCGCCCGCTCGATCCAGCTCAAATCCTGCCGCGCCGCGTTTTCCAGCCCTTGCGACACCACGAGATCGCGGTCGGAAATATCCGCGACCACCGCCTTGACCGGCAGTCCGAGATCGCGGGCGGCGCGCACGCGCCGATGCCCGAACACCGTCTGGTAACGGCCGGGGGCGGCGGGGTGCGGACGCAGCTGAACCGGCACCTTCTGCCCCTCCTCGGCGATCATCTGCCGGAAGCTGGCATAATCCGTCTCGTGATCGTCGGCCAAGCGATCGGGGAAGGGGGAGGGATCGATCAGCGCCGGATCGAGGCTGGTGATGCCGCCGCCGCCCGCATCCAGCAACGCCTTCAACCGGTCGCGCTCGTCGCGCAATTCGCCGATGGAGCGCTGCGCCGCACCGATCACACCCGCGCCGACGCGGGGCAGGGGGGTGGCCCGCGCCGGATTTTCCCCTTCACCGGCGGCGGAGGCGGGCTTGGCCGCCGCGTCCTCTTCGATGCCGGAAGCCAGCAGCCCGAAATTGGCGATGATGGATTTCTTCTGCTTGCTCATTTGCGCCCCCAGCTCGCCTTGACGAGATCGAGGATCGCTTCATTGACGGCATCCATCGCCTCGCGGGCGCGGCGATGGGTGTCGCGGCCGACCTGCCCCATTTCCAGCTCGTAGAGGCTGCGTTTTGCCAGCCCCGCCGCCTCGATCGCCGTGCTTTCCACCGCCGTCGGCATCAGCACGTCGGCGGCGAACAGATGGCGCAGCATGGCGACGATCTGCGATTGCGGCTGGTCGTTGGGATCGTGGCGGGTGATAAGGTAGCGGAAGAAATCCTGCTCCAGCACCGCGCCATTCTCGTTCAGCACCTGAATGAGATCGCCCATCATCAGCAAGAACTGGCTCATCGAGGCGATATCCAGCATGGCCGGATGCACGGTGACGATCATGCCGGTGGCGGCATAGATCGCGCCGAGCGTCAGGAAGCCGAGCGAAGGGGGCGTGTCGAGAATGACGACATCGTAATCCGCCTCGACCTCGGACAGCACCAGCCGCAGCCGCTCGAAGAAGATGCCGCCATCGCCGCTGCCCTTGCCCTGCGCCAGAATGCGCGGCGTGTCATGCTCGTATTCCATCACCTCCAGATTGCCGGGGATGAGATCGATGCCCTCGAAATAGGTCTTGCGGATGATATCGCGGATCGGACGGCGGTTTTCGTCATAGCGCAGCGCCGCGTAGATGGTCTCGTTGGAGCCGATATCGACTTCCGGCTGCGCGCCGAACAGCGCCGACAGCGACGCCTGCGGATCGAGGTCGATGGCCAGCACCCGGTAGCCATGCAGCGCCAGATAATGCGCCAGATGCACGCTGGTCGTGGTCTTGGCGCTGCCGCCCTTGAAGTTGGAAACCGCCAGCACTTGCAGATGCTCGCCCGGGCGCCGGCGCGGCAGGAAGCGCAGGGCGTCCGCCGGTTTCTGCTCGGCGAAAAAATGGCGCAATTCGTTGATCTGCGACAGCGTATAGGCGCGGTGATTGTTTTCCAGACGGCTCGGCACCGGGCCGCGCCCCTCGTTCGACAGCAGCTTGAGCGTCGAATCGGGAATCGAGGTCAGCTTGGAAACCTCATTGGTGAGGAAATAGCGCAGCGCCTTTTCGGCGCGCGGCGGATACATGCGCGCGCGCAATTGCTGAAGCTGGTTCGACAGCATGCCAGCATGGCGCACGATCTTCTCGGCGGCATCCTCACGCGTTATCGTCGCCTGCGTCTGTTCTTTCCTTAGCGCCATGAAACCCTCTTGGCGGCCAATATACGTTTTATCGGCCAAAGTCCGACAACTTAGGCCACGATTCTCGTCTGGCGTCCAGCACCTTTACTTTTTGGCAAGAAACGAGCGGTGGAGAAGAGGGTTGCCCGGCCTATGGAACCCGGCAATATCCGTTTTATTTCAGTCGCTTGCATCATCGTTTCTCCCCTTCCGGCGCAAGCCGCCCGATGCGGGTGCAAAAAACGCCGTTACGCCCGGCATCATAAATCATGCGGCGGGGAGGGGAGAATCAGAGGCAGCGATTCTCTGCCGAAAAGGGCGAAAGCCCGGAAAACCGGCGCTTTTCAGAGCCTGTTTTTTGCATTGCGGGCGCCGGTCATCCCCGTCCCGCTCAGGGCCTGCGCACGCCGGTATAGGTGTCGATGGCGGCAAAGGGCGCGGAGGGTTCGAGCGGCGGCGTCACTTCCGGGCCGCGCAATTCCCGCCAGACCTCGGCGAAGGGACGGCCGGTGCGCCCGGCAATGATGCAGGCGTCATATTCGCGCTTGCTGGAATGGCCCCGGCATCTTGCCGATTCGGCATCGTGAAAGCCGCCCGGCGGGACATAGGTGCTGGTGCGGGTGCAGCCGGAGGAAAACGCCGCCGCCAGGGACAGCGTCAGGATTGCCAGTGTCCGTGTCATGCCGTGTCCTCCGCCCGCATCAATGCGCCTCGTCCCAGTTTCCGGCCGCGCGCGCATCCACCTTCAGCGGCACGCGCATGGAAAGCGCTGGCATGGCCGCGTCCTCCATCACCGAAACCACCACGGGAATGGCCTTGCCGACTTCGGCTTCCTCGGCCTCGAAGATCAGTTCGTCATGCACCTGAAGCAGCATGCGCGCCGCAAGCCCGGCCCTGGCCAGCGCCGGTTCCATGCGGATCATGGCGCGGCGGATGATATCGGCGGCCGATCCCTGAATCGGCGCATTGATGGCGGCGCGCTCGTTGAAGGCGCGCACCGACGGGTTGGAGGAGCGGATATCCGGATAATGGATGCGCCGCCCGAAGATGGTTTCGACATAGCCCTTGTCGCGCGCTTCCGCCTTGGTGCGGTCCATGTAATCGCGAATGCCGGGAAAACGCTCGAAATAGCGCTTGATGTAATCGCCCGCTTCCGAACGCTCGATGCCGAGCTGGTTGGCAAGGCCGAAGGCGGAAATGCCGTAGATGATGCCGAAATTGATCGCCTTGGCGCGGCGGCGCACCTCGCCCGGCATGCCTTCCACCGGCACGCCGAACATTTCCGACGCCGTCATGGCGTGAATGTCGATTCCGTCGGCAAAAGCCTGCCGCAATTGCGGGATCTCGGCGACATGGGCGAGAACGCGCAGTTCGATCTGGCTGTAGTCGGCCGAAATCAGCCGGTTGCCGGGCGTGGAGATGAATGCGGTGCGGATCTTGCGGCCCTCGGCGGTGCGCACCGGAATGTTTTGCAGGTTCGGCTCGGAAGAGGAAAGGCGCCCCGTGGTGGTCGACGCCAGCGAATAGGAGGTATGCACCCGCCTGGTTTCGGGATGCACATAGCCCGGCAGCGCATCGGTATAGGTCGATTTCAGCTTGGTGAGCTGGCGCCAGTCGACGATCCGGCGCGGCAGATCGTGGCCGCTGGCAGCCAGATCCTCCAGCACCTGCGCCGATGTCGACCATTGGCCCGTCTTGGTCTTCGCCCCGCCCGGAAGCCCCATCTTGCCGAACAGGATGTCGCCGAGCTGCTTCGGCGAGCCGATGGTGAATTTCTCGCCCGCGAGCTGGTAGATCTCATCCTCGAGCGCGGCCGCCCCCTGCGCCAGTTCGCCGGAAAGCCGCGACAGGATCTGCCGGTCGATGGTGATGCCGCGCTCTTCCATGCGCGCCAGAACCGGCAGCAAAGGCCGCTCCAGCCGCTCGTAGACGGTGGTCAGCTTCTGCGCCGCCAGACGCGGTTTGAGCACGAACCACAGCCGCAGGGTCACGTCGGCATCCTCGGCCGCATAGGCGGTGGCGCGGTCGATATCGACCAGATCGAAGGTGACGCCGCTCTTGCCGCTGCCCGCCACATCCTTGAAGGCAATCGGCTTGTGGTTCAGCCAGCGCTCGGACAGGCTGTCCATGCCATGCGCGCCATTGCCGGAATCCAGCACATAGGACATCAGCATGGTGTCATCCATGCTCCGGATGGCGATGCCGTAGCGCAGCAGCAGCAGATAATCGTATTTCAGGTTCTGCCCGACCTTGAGAACCGAGGGATCTTCGAGCAGATCCTTCAGGCGGGCCAGCGCGGCATCGAGCGGAATCTGGTTTTCCACCATGCCGCCGCCAAGCAGGTCGCCGGTGCCGCTCTTGTGCGCCAGCGGCACATAGGCGGCGCGGATCCTGCCGCTCGCGGGCGCATCGGTATCGTCGCAGACCGCCAGCGAAAAGCCGACGATATCGGCCTGCATGGCGTCGAGCGAATTGGTTTCGGTATCGAAGGAAACCAGACCCTTCTCGCGCGCCGCCGCGATCCACAGATCGAGCGCGCCGAGATCGCGCACCGTCTCATAGGCGGAACGATCGACCGGCGCCTTCGCGAAAAATTCGGCGCGGGCGCTGGCAAGATCGGCGGGCGTGGCGCCTTCGGTGCCCGGCCTGTCGCGGGGCAGGGGATCGGGCGGCGCTTCCGTCGCCCCGGTGATCGCCCCGTCCACGACCGTCACGCCCTCCGGCGGGTTTGCCTCGCCGGGATCGAGATCGGGACCGTGGGCGGAAACGCCCCATTCCACCTTCACGCTGGCGGGCTCGATTGCCGAAGCGTCGCAGCCGCAGGCTTCGGCGACACGGCGCGTCAGCGTGCCGAATTCCATCGTCTTGAGGAAGGCGACGAGGCGCGGTCCGTCCTGCGGCTCCAGCACCAGCGCGTCCAGAGGCGTGTCGACGGGCGTATCGGTGCGCAGCGTCACCAGCGTTCGCGACAGCCGCGCCAGATCGGCATTGGCGATGATCGATTCCCGGCGCTTCTGCTGCTTGATTTCGCCAGCGCGGGCAAGCAGCGTGTCAAGATCGCCGTATTCGGCCAGCAATTGCGCCGCCGTCTTCGGCCCGATGCCGGGAATGCCGGGAATATTGTCGGTGGAATCGCCGGTCAGCGCCTGAAGGTCGATCATCTGTTCGGGCGGCACGCCCCATTTCTCGATGACGTCGGGAATGCCGATCTGCTTGTCCTTCATGCTGTCATACATATGGACGTTCGCCGTGACGAGTTGCATCAGATCCTTGTCGGAGGAAACGATGGTGACGTCGCCGCCCGCCGCTTCCGCCTGGCGCGCATAGGTGGCGATGATGTCGTCGGCCTCGAAACCCTCGATCTCGATGCAGGGCAGGTTGAAGGCGCGGGTCGCCTCGCGGATCAGGCCGAATTGCGGGATCAGATCCTCGGGCGGGGCGCTGCGATTGGCCTTGTAGGCGTCGTAAAGCGCGTTGCGGAACGTCTTCGAGGAGTAATCGAAGATGACGGCGAGATGCGTCGGCGTCACGCCGACGGAGGTGTCGCGGGCATTGGTGAGCAGCTTCCACAGCATGTTGCAGAAGCCCGAGACGGCGCCGACCGGCAGGCCGTCGGATTTGCGCGTCAGCGCCGGAAGCGCGTGAAAGGCGCGGAAGATGAAGCCCGAGCCGTCGATGAGGAAAAGATGATCGCCGTTTTTCATGGACTGATGCATAGCGCGCCATCAGGCAAAGATCCATTGCGCCATCATGAACGGCGATGATATTCCGGTGGGGAAACTTCAACCTGCGAGGACCGGGATGACGAGAGCCGATATCGTCGCCGCCTATGCCGGGCCGGTTTTTCTGGCGGTGTTCGTCGCCGTTTTTTCATGGATGTCCGGCGACGCCGCGGGCATGATCTTCCACAAGGTTCTGCTGGCGCCGCTTTTCCTGCTTGCGGGCAGGGGATTGCGCTCCTATTTCCCCGAGCGCCTCGACAGGCAGCGCAGCCTTGCCGGTTTTGCCGAATATCACCTTTTGAACAGCGCCCTGCTGGCGGCTTTCCTGACGATCGTCAGCGGCTGGGGCCATTCAGGCCTGATGCGGCAGATCATGACCTTCGTGATCGTGACGCTGCTGCTCGCGGGCGCCAACATGCTGATGCTCTGGTATGGGCGGGGCGGCAAGCGGTAGCGGCCTTCACCGGAATGTTACCGATTTGTAATTTCCGCAAGCGCAGTCTTCCCTTGAAAAACCACAATCCACCCCCCAAATCCAGATCACCGGCGACTGATCACGCCGAGGTTCGGTAGCAGGCTCGTCCCCCGCCGCGCCGAACCTGGACAAAGGCCTTATCCCCCTCTCCGGGCCTTTGTCCTCCTTTTCCGGCCGCCATGGCGCTCCTCCAGGCCATGGCGGCCTTTTCCATTTCAGGTGGTATTGTCAATACCTTACACCTTGCGCAATATTTACCGGTTGTTTCCCGCCGAAATCACGATATCTATTTCGCATGAAACATGATTGCACGGAATCTGCGGCGTATCTTGCCGGCCAGCTTGCGAAGGGATTCGCCCGCTCGTTGCAAAAGCGCGCGGCGAGCCTCGGCTTTTCGCCGGGGCAATATCCCGTGCTGGCCGAATTATGGGCCGAGGACGGCCTGACGCAAACCCAGCTTCTCGCCCGCGTCGACATCGAGCAGGCGACCATGGCCAACACGCTGGCGCGCATGCAGCGCGACGGGCTGGTGGAGCGGCGCAAGCATCCCGGCGACAAGCGCGCGCAACTGATCTTCCTGACCGAAAAGGGCAGGGGGCTGGAAACCGCCGCCGTGGCCGCCGCCCGCGAGGCAGACGATGCGCTGTTTGCCGGTTTCCGCCGCTTCGAGCGCGAGCTGATGCTGGAATATATCCGCTGGGCGGTCGATAACGCCCGCAAGCTGTAAGAAGATAGATTGCTCCGGGTGCTGTAGCATTGGCCCCCGATGGTCTATCGTCCTTCCCCGAATCGCCCCGCCCCGATTTCCCGGCCGATTTCAACCCGAAGGACATGCCATGACCGACACCACCCCCGTTCTCGACCGCGCCGACGCCAATCTCGATGCCAGCCTGAACCGGCTGTTCGAGCTGATCCGCATCAAGTCGATTTCCACCGATCCGGCCTACAAGGCCGAATGCCGCAAGGCGGGGGAATGGCTGGTGGCGGAGCTGACCGGCCTTGGCTTCGAAGCCTCGCTGCGCGACACGCCCGGTCATCCGATGGTCGTCGCCCACCATGCGGGCGCGACGCCGGATGCGCCGCATGTGCTGTTCTACGGCCATTACGACGTGCAGCCGGTCGATCCGCTGGAGCTTTGGGAAACCGATCCCTTCGAACCGTCGCTGAAGGACGAGAACGGCCGCAAGGTCATCACCGGCCGCGGCACCTCCGACGACAAGGGGCAATTGCTGACCTTCGTGGAAGCCTGCCGCGCCTATAAGGATGTGCGCGGCAATCTGCCCTGCCGCGTCACCATACTCTTCGAAGGCGAGGAGGAATCCGGCTCTCCGTCGCTGAAACCCTTCCTCGAAGCCAATGCGGAAGAGTTGAAGGCGGATTTCGCGCTGGTCTGCGATACCGGCATGTGGGATCGCGAAACGCCCGCCATTTCCGCCAGCCTGCGCGGTCTGGTCGGCGAGGAGGTGACGGTGACCGCCGCCAGCCGCGACCTGCATTCGGGCATGTATGGGGGCGCCGCCGCCAACCCGATCCACATTCTCTCCGATATTCTCGCCGGTCTGCATGATGAAACCGGCCGCGTCACCCTGCCCGGCTTCTATGACGGCGTCAGCGAGACGCCGGAGGACGTGAAGGCGATGTGGCAGACGCTTGCCGGAAACAACACGGATTTCCTCGGCGATGTCGGCCTGTCGCTGCCATCGGGGGAGCGGGGCCGCTCGATCCTCGAACTCGTCTGGGCGC
Source organism: Rhizobiaceae bacterium (assembly GCA_039808465.1). GTDB lineage: Bacteria > Pseudomonadota > Alphaproteobacteria > Rhizobiales > Rhizobiaceae > Metarhizobium. Next base: position 10,258 of record JBDHTA010000144.1, read on the forward strand.
GGCCGACGGCGGAAGTCAACGGCATCACCGGCGGCTATACCGGCGAGGGCTTCAAGACGGTGATCGCGGCGAAAGCCTCGGCGAAGGTGTCCTTCCGGCTGGTCGGAGAGCAGGACCCGGCGGCGATCCGCGATGCCTTCCGCGCCTATGTGCGCTCGAAAATCCCGGGCGATTGCCGCGTCGAATTCCATGCCCATGGCGGCTCCCCCGCCATTCACCTGCCCTATGACAGCGCCGTGCTCGCCAGGGCGAAGACGGCGCTCTCGAAGGAATGGCCGAAGCCTGCCGTGATCATCGGCATGGGCGGCTCGATCCCGATCGTCGGCGATTTCCAGAAGATGCTCGGCATGGATTCGCTGCTGGTCGGCTACGCCCAGAACGACGACCGCATTCACTCGCCCAACGAGAAATACGACCTCGCCTCCTACCACAAGGGCATCCGCTCATGGGTGCGCATCCTCGCCGAACTGGCGTGAGGCGGGAAGCCTGCCGCCCCCTCGGCATTCAAAATCGAAGGAAAAGCAGGCCTTTATCTTTCTCCCCCTTGTGGGGGAGATGCCGGCAGGCAGAGGGGGTATCGCCCGGCGCAGGCAAGAAGCGTCCCCTCACACTCCCTGCGCCGCCACGCCCATCACCTGCGGATAGGCCTTCGGATCGAAGCGCAGATAGAGGCAGGCGACGATGGCGACGCAGGCGAGATGCATGATCCAGCCCGCCGAAAAACTTCCCGTCAGTCCATGCAGCCCGGCGGCGGCGAAGGGGCCGATTGCGGCGATCAGGAACCCGCCGCCCTGCATCAGCGCCACCAGCACGCCCGCCTGCTCCGGCCGTTCCAGATGATCCAGCGCCGTGACG
>JBDHTA010000145.1:0-10940 GCA_039808465.1 Rhizobiaceae bacterium
TCACAGCGCTGCCGCGATTGTTGGCCGCATCCATGAGTTCGCCCGACAGGCGATCGATCATGGTGGTTTCGTTGCGCTTGCGGGCGGCGGTGATCAGCCAGCGGATGGCAAGAGCCTGACGGCGCTCGGGACGGACATCGACCGGAACCTGATAGGTCGCACCGCCGACGCGGCGGGAACGCACTTCCACATGCGGCGCGACGTTTTCGAGCGCGCTATGGAAAATGCCGAGCGGTTCCTGCTTCGACTTGGTCTGAACGACATCGAACGCACCGTAGACGATGCTTTCGGCGACAGACTTCTTGCCATGCAGCATGATGGCATTCATGAACTTGGTGACGACCAGATCGCCGAACTTCGGGTCCGGATTGATCTCGCGCTTTTCTGCTTTATGACGACGGGACATATCTTGTCTCTCAAACGGTAGAACGCCTTAACACGCGGAGTACCTCGCGCGGCGCTTGAAAAAACTGGGAACGGCCGATTACTTCGGACGCTTCGCACCATACTTCGAACGGCGCTGCTTGCGGTTCTTCACACCCTGCGTATCGAGAACGCCGCGGATGATGTGGTAACGCACACCCGGCAAGTCCTTGACGCGGCCGCCGCGGATCATGACCACGGAGTGTTCCTGAAGGTTGTGACCTTCGCCCGGAATGTAGCCGATGACTTCGAAGCCGTTGGTGAGGCGGATCTTGGCGACCTTACGCAGAGCCGAGTTCGGCTTCTTCGGGGTCGTGGTGTAAACGCGGGTGCAAACGCCGCGCTTCTGCGGATTTTCCTGCAAGGCAGGAACCTTGTTACGCTTTACCGATGCCTGACGCGGCTTGCGGATGAGCTGGTTTACGGTAGGCATTGAACCATCCCTTGTGACTAAAGATCGCCCTTGCGGGCGTTTTTCTGCCGTTTCCGGCGACGAATACACGCTATCCAAATGCGCAAAACGTGGCCCGACCCGCGTTCAACGGATGGACCACGCAAACCAGAGGACACGGCAGGGGGCCTGTCCGTGGACGGCATTTCCTGTCAACGTGCGTTAAGGCGTCCCGCTTGAAAGCCCTTTCCGGACGGATTATCCCGAAAAACCATATCTTGCATGGAAACCGATGAGCGGCGTACTACTGATTAAACCCCTGAACGTCAAGGGCCATCGCCGATATTGTCGCCCCGGCGGGCCGCAGCCGGCGATTCCCGGCAGCGAAGGCCACCGGATTTCACGCCGCCACCGGGTTTCCCGATACGCGTCATTCCGTTTCTGATAGAAAAAGGAGAGGCCGAGCGTCAACCGTCTTTCCGAGTCGCATGCGGCGAGTCGCCTCGCCTTCCAGCCTCACCGGCGGCCGTCATCCGGCGCCCCTCATCAACGGAAAGGATTCGAGCATGATTTCCGAATACGACAACGACAATGCCGCCGACGCCCCCTTCGTTTTCATCGTGATCGGACGCGCCTACATGGAAAAGGATGGCGAGGGCATCGACCTGCATGTGATGCTGCGCGCGCCCGACGACGACACCGCCGTTCGCCAGACCCTGAACGCGCTTTCCGAGGAAGGCTTCATCGAGGCCGATCTCGACCAGATCGGCACTCTCACCGAAGCGCCGATCGATGAGCCGCACGCCTCCGCCTATCAGGGCGCACTCGAAGGCGAGGTCGCGATCATCCGCTTCGGCTAGGCTTCCGCCAGCCGCAAGACCGGCCGCTTCATTTCCTGAAAATGCAAAAACGCCCGGATCGCTCCGGGCGTTTTCGTTTCATGCGTTGCCGTTTGCCTTATTCGGCGGCCGGAACGTTTTCGCCAGCCAGATCCTGAAGCATCGGGGTGGCAACCCCTGCCCCGCTCGACTTGCGGCGCTCGTCGAGGATCAGCTCGTCACGCGACGTCGCGATGCGACGGATCTGCGTCATGGTGCCGCCGGTACCGGCCGGGATCAGACGGCCGACGATGACGTTTTCCTTGAGGCCTTGCAGCGTGTCGGTCTTGCCGGCGATCGCGGCTTCCGTGAGAACCTTGGTGGTTTCCTGGAAGGACGCGGCCGAGATGAACGACGGAGTCTGCAACGACGCCTTGGTGATACCGAGCAGGACAGGATCGCCGGAAGCCGGTTTCTTGCCCATTTCGACCAGACGGTCGTTGGCGTCGTCCAGCTCGATCCGGTCGACATTGTCGCCGACGATGTACTGCGAGTCGCCCGCGTCGGTGATTTCCACCTTCTGGAGCATCTGGCGCACGATCACTTCGATGTGCTTGTCGTTGATGACAACGCCCTGCAAGCGATAGACTTCCTGGATTTCGTTCACGAGGTAGGAAGCCAAGGCTTCCACGCCCTTGATCGCCAGAATGTCGTGCGGCGCCGGGTTGCCGTCGAGGATGTAGTCGCCCTTCTCGATGAAGTCGCCTTCCTGGAGATGGAACGGCTTGCCCTTCGGGATCAGGTATTCGACCGGCTCGACGCCGTCTTCCTGCGGTTCGATGATGACGCGGCGCTTGTTCTTGTAGTCGCGGCCGAGGCGGATCGTGCCATCGATCTCTGCGATGATGGCATGGTCCTTCGGACGGCGGGCCTCGAACAGTTCGGCAACACGCGGCAGACCGCCGGTGATGTCCTTGGTCTTGGCGCTTTCCATCGGCGAACGGGCGAGAACGTCACCCTGGCTGACCTTCTGGCCGGGCTCGACCGACAGGAAGGCGTCGACCGACAGCATGAAGCGGGCATCGCCGCCACGCGACAGCTTGAGCACGTTGCCGCCAGCATCCTTGATGACGATCGCGGGCTTGAGATCCGAGCCGCGCGGCGTCGAACGCCAGTCGATAACCTGACGCTTGGTGATGCCGGTGGATTCGTCGGTGGTTTCCGAAACCGAAAGACCGTCGACCACGTCCTCGAAGTGCACGATACCTTCCACTTCCGTCATCATCGGACGGGTGTAGGGATCCCACTCGGCCAGACGCTGACCGCGCTTGACCTTGTCGCCATCGTCCACGAACAGCTTCGAACCGTAGGCAACGCGCTGCGAGGAACGCTCCACGCCGCGTTCGTCCAGGATCGCGACCGACATGTTGCGGCCCATGGCAACGAGGTTGCCGTCGGAGTTGCGCAGCATGTTGCGGTTCTTGATCTGGATCGTGCCCTCGTAGGACGCTTCCAGGAACGACTGGTCGACCACGTTCGCCGTGCCGCCAAGGTGGAAGGTACGCATGGTGAGCTGCGTGCCCGGCTCGCCGATCGACTGCGCGGCAATGACGCCGACCGCTTCGCCGATATTGACCGGCGTACCGCGGGCAAGGTCGCGGCCGTAGCAGACGCCGCAGACGCCGGTCTGGATTTCGCAGGTCAGCGCCGAGCGGATGCGCACCGACTGGATGCCGCACTTCTCGATATCCACGACATGCGGCTCGAGGATCATCTGGCCCGCATCGACGATACGCTCGCCGGTCAGCGGGTTGTCAATGTCGTCGAGCGCCGTGCGGCCGAGGATACGCGCGCCGATGGAGGCGACGACCTGACCGGCATCGACGATGGCCGTCATGGTGAGGCCGCTTTCGGTGCCGCAATCGACATGCGTGACGATGCAATCCTGCGCGACGTCGACGAGACGGCGGGTCAGGTAACCGGAGTTCGCGGTCTTCAGGGCGGTGTCTGCCAGACCCTTACGGGCGCCGTGCGTCGAGTTGAAGTACTCGTTCACGGTCAGGCCTTCCTTGAAGTTCGAGATGATCGGCGTCTCGATGATTTCACCCGACGGCTTTGCCATCAGGCCGCGCATGCCGCCAAGCTGGCGCATCTGGTTCGGCGAACCACGGGCGCCCGAGTGCGACATCATGTAGATCGAGTTCATCGGCTTCTGCCGTCCCGTTTCCGGATCGAACTCGACGGCCTTGATGCGCGCCATCATTTCGTCGGCAACCTTCTCGGTGGCCTTGCCCCAGGCGTCAACGACCTTGTTGTACTTTTCGCCCTGCGTGATCAGGCCGTCATTGTACTGCTGCTCGTATTCCTTCACCAGCGCTTCGGTATCGCCGACGATCTTCGCCTTGGTGTCCGGAATGACCATGTCGTCCTTGCCGAAGGAAATCCCGGCGCGGCAGGCATGGGTGAAGCCGAGCTGCATGATGCGGTCGCAGAAAATGACCGTGTCCTTCTGGCCGCAATGGCGGTAGACGGTGTCGATCATCTTGGAGATGTTCTTCTTCGTCATCTCCTGGTTGCAGATGTCGAAGGGAACCTTGTGGTTCTTCGGCAGAAGCTCACCGATCAGCAGGCGGCCCGGCGTGGTTTCGTAGATCTTCGAGACGGGGTTGCCGTCCTCGTCGACCGTCTTGAAGCGGCCGCGGATCTTCGAATGCAGCGTCACGACCTTGGTTTCAAGCGCGTGATGCAGCTCGCCGATGTCGGAGAAGGCCATGCCTTCGCCCGGCTCGTTCTGGTTCATGATCGACAGGTAGTACAGGCCGAGAACCATATCCTGCGAGGGAACGATGATCGGCGCGCCGTTGGCCGGGTGCAGGATGTTGTTGGTCGACATCATCAGCACGCGGGCTTCGAGCTGCGCTTCCAGCGACAGCGGAACGTGCACGGCCATCTGGTCGCCGTCGAAGTCGGCGTTGAAGGCGGTGCAGACCAGCGGGTGAAGCTGGATCGCCTTGCCTTCCACCAGCATCGGCTCGAACGCCTGGATGCCGAGGCGGTGCAGCGTCGGGGCGCGGTTCAGGAGAACCGGATGCTCGCGGATGACTTCGTCGAGGATATCCCAGACTTCGGGCTTTTCCTTCTCGACCAGCTTCTTGGCCTGCTTGACGGTCGAGGAGTAACCCTTGGCGTCGAGGCGGGCATAGATGAACGGCTTGAACAGTTCGAGCGCCATCTTCTTCGGCAGGCCGCACTGGTGCAGCTTCAGTTCCGGGCCGGTCACGATGACCGAGCGGCCGGAATAGTCGACGCGCTTGCCGAGCAGGTTCTGGCGGAAGCGGCCCTGCTTGCCCTTGAGCATGTCGGACAGCGACTTCAGCGGACGCTTGTTGGCGCCGGTGATGACGCGGCCGCGGCGGCCGTTGTCGAACAGGGCGTCAACCGATTCCTGAAGCATGCGCTTCTCGTTGCGGATGATGATGCCCGGCGCGCGCAGCTCGATGAGGCGCTTCAGACGGTTGTTACGGTTGATGACGCGGCGGTAGAGATCGTTCAGATCCGACGTCGCGAAGCGGCCGCCGTCCAGCGGGACGAGCGGGCGCAGATCCGGCGGGATCACCGGCACGACCTTCATGATCATCCATTCCGGGCGGTTGCCGGATTCGATGAAGTTCTCGACGATCTTCAGCCGCTTCATCAGCTTCTTCTGCTTCAGATCCGAGGTGGTGTCGGCCAGATCCGAACGCAGGTCGCCAGCCAGCTTGTCGAGGTTCATCGACGCCAGCATTTCATAAATGGCTTCCGCGCCGATCATCGCCGTGAACTGGTCTTCACCATATTCATCGACGGCCAGCATGTATTCTTCTTCGGAGAGAAGCTGGTTCGCCTTCAGCGCGGTCAGGCCCGGCTCGGTGACGATGTAGTTCTCGAAATAGAGAACGCGCTCGACATCCTTCAGCGTCATGTCGAGCAGCGTGGAAATGCGGCTCGGCAGCGACTTCAGGAACCAGATATGGGCAACGGGCGCGGCCAGCTCGATATGGCCCATGCGCTCGCGGCGAACGCGCGACAGCGTCACTTCGACGCCGCACTTTTCGCAGATGATGCCCTTGTACTTCATGCGCTTGTACTTGCCGCACAGGCACTCGTAGTCCTTGATCGGCCCGAAGATGCGCGCGCAGAACAGGCCGTCACGCTCCGGCTTGAACGTGCGGTAGTTGATCGTTTCCGGCTTCTTGATCTCGCCGTAGGACCACGACAGAATTTTTTCTGGCGACGCAATCGAAATCCGGATGGAATCGAAGGTCTGCGCAGGCAACTGCGGGTTGAAAAGGTTCATGACCTCTTGGTTCATGCCTGTCTCCTTATGGGGCGCGAGCGCCCTCGGCTTGCGTCTGCGGCCGGGTAATTCCCGGGAACCGGCCTTGACGCATTAAACGACGTGTAACCGCCAAATGCGGCAAAAATCCCCGCCCCGCCCGGCCCAGATGCCAGCGAAACGGGAACGGTGCGCGCCGTCACCAGCGCGCACCCTGTCGATTGTCACTCCGCGGCGTCGGGAAGCGACTGCCCGCTGTTCTCGTCGATCTTGGAATTCTCCAGTTCGACGGACAGGCCGAGCGAGCGCATTTCCTTGACGAGAACGTTGAAGCTTTCCGGAATACCGGCTTCGAACGTGTCATCGCCACGAACGATCGCCTCGTAGACCTTGGTACGGCCCGCAACGTCGTCCGACTTGACGGTCAGCATTTCCTGCAAGGTGTAAGCCGCGCCGTAAGCTTCCAGCGCCCAGACTTCCATTTCCCCGAAGCGCTGGCCGCCGAACTGCGCCTTGCCGCCCAGCGGCTGCTGCGTGACCAGCGAGTACGGACCGATCGAACGCGCGTGGATCTTGTCGTCCACGAGGTGGTTCAGCTTGATCATGTACATGTAGCCGACGGTCACCTTGCGGTCGAAAGTCTCGCCCGTGCGGCCGTCATACAGCACCGACTGGCCCGACTCGTGCAGCCCTGCCTTCTTCAGCATCGCCGCGACATCAGGCTCGTGCGCGCCATCGAAAACCGGCGTGGCGATGGAAACGCCGCGCTTGGCCTCTTCGGCGAGCTTCACCAGCGATTCGTCGTCGAAACGCTTCACCTCGTCATGGGCCTCACTCGCATAGATCTCGGTCAGTTCGCTGCGCAGCTCGCTGATGTCCATGGTCTTGCGATAGGCTTCGAGCATGTCGCCGATCTTCTTGCCCATGCCCGCGCATGCCCATGCGAGGTGGGTTTCGAGGATCTGGCCGACGTTCATGCGCGAAGGCACGCCGAGCGGGTTGAGGCAGATGTCGACATGCGTGCCGTCTTCGAGGAACGGCATGTCCTCGACCGGAACGATGCGCGACACGACGCCCTTGTTGCCGTGACGGCCAGCCATCTTGTCGCCCGGCTGGATCTTGCGCTTCACGGCGACGAAGACCTTGACCATCTTCATGACGCCCGGAGGCATTTCATCGCCGCGCTGGACCTTCTCGACCTTGTCCATGAAGCGCTGCTCAAGGCGCGACTTGGATTCGTCGTACTGGGCGCGAAGCGCTTCGATTTCGCTCTGGACCTTCTCGTCCTCGACGGCGAACATCCACCACTGCGAGCGGGGATATTCCGAGACGATGGCGTTGGCGAGTTCGACGCCCTTCTTGAAGCCCTTCGGCCCGGCAATCGAAACCTGCCCGCGCAGCATGTCGATCAGGCGGCCATAGACGTTGCGGTCCAGGATCGCCTGCTCGTCGTCACGGTCCTTGGCGAGACGCTCGATTTCCTCGCGCTCGATGGCCATGGCGCGCTCGTCCTTTTCAACGCCGTGGCGGTTGAAAACGCGAACTTCGACGACCGTTCCGAACGTGCCCGGCGGCATGCGCATGGAGGTGTCGCGAACGTCGGAGGCCTTTTCGCCGAAGATGGCGCGCAGAAGCTTTTCTTCCGGCGTCATCGGGCTTTCGCCCTTCGGCGTGATCTTGCCGACGAGGATGTCGCCCGGCTGCACTTCCGCACCGATATACACGATACCGGCTTCGTCCAGGTTCTTCAGCGCCTCTTCCGAAACGTTCGGAATATCGCGGGTGATTTCTTCCGGACCCAGCTTGGTGTCACGCGCCATCACTTCGAATTCCTCGATGTGGATGGAGGTGAACACGTCCTCGGCGACGATGCGCTCGGACATCAGGATCGAGTCTTCGTAGTTGTAGCCGTTCCACGGCATGAACGCGACGAGCGCGTTGCGGCCGAGAGCCAGATCGCCGAGATCGGTGGACGGTCCGTCGGCGATGATGTCGCCGCGCGAAATCACGTCACCGACCGTCACCAGCGGGCGCTGGTTGATGCAGGTGTTCTGGTTCGAACGCTGGAACTTCTGCAACCGGTAGATATCGACGCCCGAACGGCCTGCGTCGAGGTCTTCGGTGGCGCGGATAACGATACGGGTCGCATCGACCTGATCGACCACGCCGCCACGGCGGGCCGCGATGGCCGCGCCCGAGTCGCGGGCCACGATCGGTTCCATGCCGGTGCCGACGAACGGCGCTTCGGCGCGCACCAGCGGCACGGCCTGACGCTGCATGTTCGAGCCCATGAGGGCGCGGTTGGCGTCGTCGTTTTCCAGGAACGGAATGAGGGCGGCCGCGACCGAAACGAGCTGCTTCGGCGAAACGTCCATCAGGTTGATGTTGTCGCGCGGCGCCAGCATCACTTCACCGGCATGACGGCAGACGACGAATTCTTCCGCGAAGGAGTTGTCCCCCTCCAGCGGCGAGTTCGCCTGCGCGACATGGTACTTCGCCTCTTCCATGGCGGAGAGGTAGACCACGTCGTTCGTCACCTTGCCGTCGACGATCTTGCGGTACGGGCTTTCAATGAAGCCGTACTTGTTGACGCGTGCGAAGGTGGCCAGCGAGTTGATCAGACCGATGTTCGGACCTTCAGGCGTTTCGATCGGGCAAATACGGCCGTAATGGGTCGGGTGAACGTCGCGGACTTCGAAGCCTGCGCGCTCGCGGGTCAGACCGCCCGGGCCAAGAGCCGAAAGACGGCGCTTGTGGGTGATTTCCGAAAGCGGGTTCACCTGGTCCATGAACTGCGAAAGCTGCGACGAGCCGAAGAACTCGCGCACGGCGGCAGCCGCAGGCTTGGCGTTGATCAGGTCCTGCGGCATGACCGTGTCGATCTCGATCGACGACATGCGCTCCTTGATGGCGCGCTCCATGCGCAGCAGGCCGAGACGATACTGGTTTTCCATCAGCTCGCCGACCGAACGGACGCGGCGGTTGCCGAGGTTGTCGATATCGTCGATCTCGCCCTTGCCGTCGCGCAGCTCGACCAGCATCTTGACCACAGCCAGGATGTCTTCCTTGCGCAGCGTCCGCACGGTGTCGGCGACGTCGAGGTCGAGGCGCATGTTCATCTTCACGCGGCCGACGGCCGAGAGATCGTAGCGCTCGGCATCGAAGAACAGCGAGTTGAACATGGCTTCGGCCGATTCCATGGTCGGCGGCTCGCCCGGGCGCATGACGCGGTAGATATCGAACAGCGCGTCCTGACGGTTCTCGTTCTTGTCCGCAGCCAGCGTGTTGCGGATATAGGCGCCGACATTGATATGGTCGATGCCGAGAACCGGGATTTCCTCGAAGCCTGCGTTCAGGATGACCGGCAGGGTCTTCTCATCGATCTCGTCACCGGCTTCGAGATAGATCTCGCCCGTCGAGTAGTTGACGATGTCTTCCGCCAGATAGCTGCCATACAGATCCTCGTCGGAAGCCTGAAGCGCCTTGAGGCCCTTTTCCGAAAGCTGGCGCAGCAGGCGCGGGGTGAGCTTCTTGCCCGCCTCGACCACGACTTCGCCGCTGTCGGCGTCGATCATGTCGTTGATCGTCTTGGTGCCCTTGAGAACCTCGGGCTGGAACGGAATGCGCCAGCCGCCCTTCGAATCGCGGACGTAGATCGCCTTCGTGTAGAAGGTTTCGAGGATCTGCTCGCCATCCATGCCGAGCGCCATCAGGAGCGACGACACCGGAATCTTGCGGCGGCGGTCGATACGCGCATAGACGATGTCCTTGGCGTCGAATTCGATATCGAGCCAGGAACCGCGATAGGGGATGACGCGCGCGGCAAACAGCAGTTTGCCCGACGAGTGGCTCTTGCCCTTGTCGTGATCGAAGAACACGCCCGGCGAACGGTGCATCTGCGAAACGATGACGCGCTCGGTGCCGTTGACGATGAAGGTGCCGTTGTCGGTCATCAGCGGCATGTCGCCCATGTAGACGGACTGCTCCTTGATGTCCTTGATGGACTTGGAGCCGGTATCCTCATCGATATCGAACACGATCAGGCGCAGCGTCACTTTCAGCGGCGCCGCATAGGTCAGGTCGCGCTGGCGGCATTCGTCGACGTCGAACTTCGGCGGCTCGAATTCGTAGGACACGAATTCCAGCATCGATGCGCCGGAGAAATCGGTGATCGGGAAAACGGACTTGAAAACGGACTGAAGCCCCTCATCCGGACGTCCGCCCTTGGGCTCGTCCACCATGAGGAACTGATCGTAGGATGCCTTCTGAACCTCGATCAGATTCGGCATCTCCGCGACTTCTGGAATTTTTCCGAAAAACTTGCGTACGCGCCTGCGACCATTAAACGAAAGGGTCTGAGCCATCGTCGCTCCTTCAAATTTTTGCATCCGGGCCTGCAACGGACGGGGTTCGCTGGCCAGTCGATCCCGTCGAAAAATGGGCTGGTTCAAACTCGTTCCGGGGGCGAACCTGTGGGCCGGATTGCCTGCACAGTTCCGTCCGGAACCATCCTCTTGAAGAACCCATTACCCAAAAGCCGTTTTTCACCGCGGCTTTTGGGTAATCAGTTTGAAAAGGATGCGAACCGGGAGAGGGCGAACCCTCTCCCGGGCATTCCGATATTACTTGACGTCGACCTTGGCGCCAGCGTCTTCAAGCTTCTTCTTGAGGTCAGCGGCTTCAGCCTTGGAGACGCCTTCCTTGACAGCCTTCGGAGCGCCTTCGACGAGGTCCTTGGCTTCCTTGAGGCCGAGACCGGTGATGGCGCGGACTTCCTTGATGACGTTGATCTTGTTCGCGCCGGCATCAGCGAGGATGACGTCGAACTCGGTCTTTTCTTCTTCGACCGGAGCAGCGGCAGCAGCGCCGCCAGCAGCAGCAACGGCAACCGGAGCAGCGGCGGAAACGCCCCACTTCTCTTCGAGCATCTTGGACAGCTCAGCAGCTTCCAGGACGGTCAGGGCGGACAGGTCTTCAACGATCTTTGCGAGAT
>JBDHTA010000146.1:0-10888 GCA_039808465.1 Rhizobiaceae bacterium
CCGACCGGATGCTTCTGCGCTGGAAGCCTTCTATCCTGCCGCCGGACCCGCCCGGTTGCATGGCGAAGGACGCTCCGCTCCCGGCATTCCTGGAATGCGCGGCGGCGATGACCGAGCGCTTTCCCGTGCGGCCGATCTGGTCGAAGGACGATTTCGACTGGTTGACCCGGATGGCGGGCGCGAACCGGCGTCTCGGACAATTGCAATGCGGGACGGTGGAAGCCAAGGGGCGCACGATCGGCGCCTTCCTCTTCTTCGCGAACCCGAGGAACGTCGCCACAGTGCTGAACCTCTTCTGCGAGGAGGGCCGCGAAGGCGAGGTTGTCGGGCAGATGTTTGCGAGCCTTGCGCGGGACCACGCCGCCGCCACCGGCATGACCTCGCCCCATATCATGAACGCGCTCATGCGCCAGCGGCGGCTGACCTTCCGCCACCGCGGCTATTTCTGCATCAACTCCCGCCACGAAGACCTGATAAACACCGCACGGTCGGGGCAAATCTATATCGGCGGTCTGGCTTCCGAGAGCTGGAGCAAGCTCGTAACCGGTTTCTGACGGTCGCCACGGCATTCGCAGATTGTTTACCGTATCCGCATATCGTTCCTGTCTTATCGCGCCCGCATCCGTAGTTTGAGAAGAGAGCTTATGTTTAGGCCCCGTCAACCAGAGCAAGCTGTCTCGTCTAAGCGGAAGGCGGCCGCCGTGCATTCCGATGAACCTGCCGACAGGCCCACCGACCGGATCCGCACCGCCAAAGGCCCCAGAATTTCAACCGCAACAAGAAAATTTCAACCGTACCGCTCACCAAAATACGTCGTTTCCGAGGAAAGCGCCGCCGCATCCGAGGCCGCCGTGCCGAGGGCTTTGCTGCCGGGTCTCTCCCGCCTCGACGAACTCGGCCTCGACGATTTTTTGACCTGGACGTTCCGTTTCAAATGGCTGATCGCCGCCTCTGTCGCGCTGTGCATGGCCGCCGCGCTCACTTACGCGCTGACGGCATCGCCGCGCTTTACGGTCTATACCGATATCATGATCGACCCGGCGGACCTGAACGTCGTCAGCGACGACGTCTTCGCGTCCAGTCCGCAGCGCGATTCCCAGCTTCTCGAGGTCGAAAGCAAGTTGCGGGTCCTCACCTCGCGCAACGTGCTTTCGCGCGTCATCGAACGGCTCGATCTCACGCGGGACAAGGAATTCGTCAAACCCGACATGATGGCCGGGCTCAAAGCGTTGATCGGCATTGAAGAACCCGCTGGCAACGGCGAGGTCGCCGCCATGCGCGCCCTGTCCGAACGGGTCCAGGCACAGCGGGAAGAGCGATCCTTCGTCGTCGTCCTCTCGGTCTGGAGCGAGGATCCGCAAAAGGCCATCATCATTTCTCAGGCGATCTCCGACGCGTTCGAGGAGGAGCTTTTCCGTTCGTCCGCCGCAAGCGCCGCCAGGGTCGCGGAAAGCCTGAAGCGGCGGCTCGACGAATTGCGCCAGAACGTCACCGACGCCGAACGCCGCGTGGAGGAGTTCCGCCGCAACAACGGCCTACAGGCGGCGGCGACGGGCGAGTTGATGAGCAACCAGCAGTCTTCGGAACTGAACACACAGGTTCTGGAAGCCCAGCAGCGCTTGATCCAGGCCCAGTCCCGCTACGCCCAGATGAAGTCGGCAATGGACCGCGGCTCGGCGAACAGCGCCGCGATCTTCGATTCCGAAACAATGACGAGGCTGCGTGAGCAGTATAACAATCTCCAGCAGGAGATCGGCTCGCTGGTGCAGACCTACGGTCCGAAACATGCGCGCCTGCTCGCCGCACGCTCGTCGCAGGCCACGGTCCAGGCCGCGATCGACCAGGAAGCGCGCCGCGTTCTCGAGCTGGCGCGCGCCGGTCTCGCGCGCGAGCAGGAAGGGCTCGACGCCCTCCGCGGCAAAGCGACCGACAAGCAGACGAACGTCTTCACCGAAAACGCCGCCCAGGTTCAGCTGCGCGACCTTCAGCGCGACGCGCGCACCAAGGCGGCGATCTACGAATCCTATCTGGCGCGCGCCCAGCAGGTGGCCGAACGCGAGCAGCTCGACACCACCAATGTCCGCGTGATTTCCCCGCCGCTGCCGCCGAAGAGCCGGAGCTGGCCGCCGCGCACGCTCGTCCTGCTCGGCGGGGGCGCCGCCGCCGGACTGATGATCGGTCTCGGCCTGGCGCTCGCTCTCGGCCTCTGGAAGTATCTGCGCATGCCGCCCGTTGAGCGCCCCCGCCGGGTTGCGGCATGAGCGGCAGCCAGCCCCTCGATACCGGCGGCGCGCCGTCCCCGCCTGCCAGCTTGCCGCAATGGCTCGGCCCGTTCCTGTTCATGGCAATGACGCTCTTCCTGTGGATCGGCATCACTCCGTTCTACGACCTTACCGGCGAAGCCGTGCTCGACCCCTCGGCTGGCAACTCCAACCGCCTGAACCAGATCGTCGTCCTCTCGCTGACCGCCGGCCTCTTCCTCTATGGCGCGTTCCATCCCATGCGCGGGGCGATCCTTCGGCCGCGGCTGCTTCTGGGAACGCTCTTCATCTGGTTTTTCGCCGTATCGCTCATCTCGACGCAGCCGATGCTGGGGATAAAGGGCATCGTCATCGCGCTGCTCATGACGGCGAACGCGTCGATCTATCTGCTGCTTCCCGCAAGCGAGCGCCAGTTCGCACGGATGTTCGGCATCGTCATGCTGGCCATGCTGGCGCTCTCCTATTACGGCATCGTATTCAAGCCAGCGCTGGCGATCCACCAGGCGTCCGAATTGCGCGAGCCGATGAATGCCGGACTGTGGCGCGGTCATTTTCCCCATAAGAACGCCGCTGCTGTCGCCATGGTGATCGCCATCTTCGTCGGCCTCTATGTCATGCGCGCCTGGTCGCGGCTGGCCGGACTCGTCATCGTCGCCCTCGCGGTCACGTTCCTCATCCACACGGGGGGCAAAACCGCCTCCGCAATGGCGCCGTTCATCATCATCGTCGCCTTTGTCTTCGAGAAGTTCCGCTGGCTGCGCGCGCTTATCGTCATCGGCGGCGTCGCGGGCTTCAACCTCCTGGCGGTCGGATCGGCGGTGTGGCGGCCGCTCGGAAAATTCATCAGCGACCTCGGCATCGACGCTACCTTCACCAACCGGACCGACATCTGGCGTTTCGCCTTCGACGCCATCGCCCGCCAGCCCATCACCGGCTACGGGTTCAAAGGTTTCTGGCAGACGAAGGAACTCGTCTATAGCGGCAGCACCATCGAGACCTGGGCGGCGGCGGCGGCAAACGGCCACAATTCCTACCTCGACATCCTGCTGATGACCGGCGCGCCAGGCCTGTTGCTGACGCTTGCCTTCCTGTTGTTCCTGCCGTTGCGCGATCTCGGCCGCATCGCCCCTGAGGAAGCGAAATCTCCCCTCGTCCGCCTCTTCACCCGCATCTGGCTCTACGCGCTCTTCAACGCCGGACTGGAGAGCTTCTTCTTCGAAGGCGGCAATTTCGTCTGGTTCACGCTGGTGGCCGCGCTGTGCGGGCTGCGCATGCAATCGCGCGCAACGCTCGCCGTCGAAAAACCCCGTCCCGCATTCACGAAAGTCGAGGCTCATGCCTGATATCGCGCGCAAGTTCGGCAACATCGTCGACCGTGTCTCCAACCGGCTCATCTGGAAATTCGCCAGCCGGCCGAAGACGGTGCGCACGACGACGCCGCTCGTCTCCTTCACCTTCGACGACGTGCCCGACAGCGCTCTTCTCGAAGGCGCGGCCATCCTCGAAAGATATGGCGTGCTCGGCACGTTCTACATCGCCGGAGGGCTCGCTGGGCGCGTGGAGCCCGACCGGGCGCTGATCTCGCCGGAGGGCTGCGCCGAACTGGCGCGGCGCGGGCACGAGATTGGTTGCCACACCTTCTGCCACAAGGCGATCCGCGCCATGCCCGGCGCCGCGCTGGCAGCGGATCTCGACCGCAATGCACGGTATCTCCAGGAAACGGCGGGGCTGGAGCGGCCGGAAAATTTCGCCTTTCCCTACAACGCCGCCTGGCCGCTGGCCCGGCGCGAGTTCCGCCGCCGCTATCGCACATGTCGCGCGGGCGGCGAAGCGATCAACCGCGGGGCCGTCGATCCGCTGATGCTGAAAGGGGTCGCCATCCGGCAGCCGGAAGACTCAGCCCGCCGCCTGACGGCGGTGATCGACGACGTGGCGCGAGAACCGGGTTGGCTCATCTTCTATGGCCATGACGTGACAGACAAGCCGACGCCCTATGGCTGCACAGGCGAGACGCTCGACCTTCTGGTGCATCACGCAGTGCAAAGCGGCTGCGAGATCCTGACCGTCTCGCACGCGCTCGCCCGGCTAGGCTGGTAGGAAGAGCCATGACAGGCACGGATGCGAACAGACGTCTTCTGGCGATCAACAATTATTTCTATCGCCGTGGAGGAGCGGAAGCCGTCTTCTTCGATCATATGGCGATGTTCGCCGATAGCGGATGGGATGTCATACCCTTCGCCATGCAGCACGAGAAGAACGAGACCGGGGCATGGTCCGATTACTTCGTTTCAGAGATCGAATACGGGTACGAGACAAGCCTTCCCCGCAAAGCCGTTCAGGCGGCAAGCATCATCTATTCGCGGGAAGCGCAGCGTAATATCAAACGGTTGATCGAGACGATACGGCCGTCCATCGCCCATGCGCACAACGTCTACCATCATCTGTCCCCTTCTATTTTCCCCACGTTGAAGGCCGCAGGCATCCCGGTCGTCATGACCGTTCATGATCTCAAGCTTGCCTGTCCGGCCTACAAGATGCTGCGGGACGGCAAGATATGCGAGGATTGCAAAGGCGGCAGAGTCCACAACGTCCTGCGCCATCGCTGCATCAAGGACTCGGTTCCGCTGAGCGGCCTCGTATTCGTGGAAACGGTCCTGCACCGGACACTCGGCCTGTATCGCAACAATATCGACCGGCTCGTCGTGCCGAGCAAGTTCTACCGCGACAAGCTGGTGGAATGGGGCTGGCCGCAAGAGAAGATGGTGCACATCCCCAACATGGTCGATGTCGGACAATATCGCGGCGACTGGGAGGAAGAGGATTATTTCGTCTTCGCCGGCCGGCTCGCTCCCGAAAAGGGCATCGGCACCCTGATCCGCGCCGCTGCGCGCGCCCGGCAGCGGTTGGTGGTGGCCGGTACCGGGCCGGAAGAAGCAAGGCTGCGGAAACTCGCCGAAGAGACGGGCGCCAGGGTCGATTTCACCGGCTATCTTTCCGGTGAGGCGCTGCATAGCCTGATTGGCCGCTCGAAGGCGCTCGTCCTGCCATCGGAATGGTACGAGAACGCGCCGATCAGCGTGTTGGAGGCCTATGCCCTCGGCCGTCCGGTCATCGGCGCGGCCATCGGCGGCATTCCCGAAATGATCCGCGAGGGCGAGACGGGCATCATGGCCGTCTCCGGTGACGAGGTGAGCCTTGCGGATGCGCTTTCCGCCATGGCCGCCCGGAGCACGGCGGAGCGCACAGCAATGGGCCAGGCCGGGCGGGCATGGATGGGCAGCGAATTCTCGGCCGCCAACTATCGCGACCGCATGCTGTCACTTTACCACACGCTCGGCGCCGGAGGGGTTAATCGATTTCCAGCAGGAAAAACGTCGTAGGCCCCGAGGGGACGTCGTTGGTCAACGTGAAAGACACCCTCCCCTCGCCACGGGCCATGGGTTGATGCACCGCGCCGTCCAGCCCGACCGGCGAGAGCGTCCAGCGCCCTTTACGGGCCAGCGCGATCCGGGCGGACGCCTTGCGGATGAGTACCGGCAGGCGGCCGAAATCCCCGATGACCTTTTCCTCCTTGTCGCGGAAGCGCATACCGGTGTTGCGCGCGTCGGTAGCGAAGATCAGGAGCAGCCTCCTGCCGTCACGCAAGCTCGTCCTGTCCTCCAGCGCGGAAAGAGCGATAAGCGCATTGTCATCCGCTCGCGCGACGGAAAGCACGCCAAGGTCGACCGGAGCCGAAAGGCGCGAGAAAGCGACACCTTCCGTCGCCGCCGTCGAAACCTGTAACTGCCTCATGTTTCGGTCGAGCAGGATTTCGCCCGTATCGCTTTCATAAATGCCGCCGGAAAGCGCAGTGCGGTTGCTCGCTGTCAGATCGCCGCGACGGCGCAGCTCTTCGACCAGACCGTCCACGTCGACCTCTTTCCGAGGCTGCGGCACGAAAACCGCTCCTCTTTCGGCCTTGCTCGAAAGGCCGATGCGGCCGAGAAGGGCTAACTGCGTCAGCGCGGGTATCTCCACCGCCTGCATGTCCGGACCGAGATCTTCTTCACCGCGCATGACGAAAGGGATCGTAAGGCGTGATTGCGCGATATCGCCGCGCCGGTAAAGCAGCGCGGCAAGCGTCTCGGCCGCCCGGGCGACGGGGTCGAGAGCGATGGCGTAGGGAAGCATGGCCCGTTTATGCGCGTAGGGTTCGCCGTAAGAGAGTATGATGGGGCCATGGCCATGGCGGCACAAGCCATCCCACCCCTGGAAAGCGGCATAGGCCGGCATAGCAAGTCCCGCCTCGTAGCGATGACGGTTCCAGAAGAGATGATCCCATTCGCTGATCAGGAACGGCTTTCCAAACCAGCGTGTAGCCGCCGCGGCGCGGATATAATTCAGCTCATCCGCGAAGGCGCTCGCTTGCGTCAGGCTGCTGCCCGGTTGATAACCGCTCACCCAGTCGTGATAGGTATTCATGGTGACGGCGTCGAGACGTTCGCGGCTGAGCGCCGCCTGAATGGTCGGCCAATTGTTGTAAGCACTGATCAGGCCCCGATAGCCGAGCCTCCGCAGCACATCGGTCATGCGCCGGGCCGCCGATTGCTCCGTTTCCACGAAGAAGGCCTGAAGATCGCGCAGGCGCGGGCTGTCGTTATACCGGTTCTCCGGCAACCGGACAGTTCTGTCCTCCAATCGCTCATCTTCCGCAAGATCGCCCCAGGCGCGCGCCAACTCCCCCGTCGAGGCATACCGGCCGGAAAGCCAGCGGTTGAACGGCGCTGCGATCACCGGATCGTATGGATCGCGGCCGGGCCGGTCGTGAACCACGCTTTCGAATTCCAGGCCGCCCTCGTTGACGAGGATGACAACGGCCAGGGCCTTATCCTCGATAGGTGCGATCCCCGTATAAGGATTGACCCGTGCCAGGAATTTTTCCTGGAAACGCCGCCAATGCCCGAAAGCATCCTCGTCAAAATAGAGCCTCGTCTTGAGGTTCCCGTTCGGGTCCCAGCGGTCGTCGTAACCGCCATAGGCGCCGCGCCAGGAGGTAAGCCCGTCGATGATCCAGTGGATACCATTGCGCTTCAACGCAGCCAGAAGATAGTGGATGCGATCCAGCGTCTCGGGGTCGAAATCAAAGTCTTGTTCGCGTCCAAACATCAAAGACGCGTCGATGAAGTGTAGCCGCGCCGCATTGTAGCCATGCATGACGAGCTGCCGCGCATAGCGGTCGGCATCGTCATGGGATGGAAATCCACCCGAAGCAGGGCTCCAAGCCAGAGAGGCGCAGAACAGTCGCTTTCCACGCCCGGACGCATTGGAGGAAACCAGGCGCCCATCCTGCCCGGCAACCACTTGGTTGCGCGTGTCAATCGGCTCAACCGGCCAGAGGGAGGAGAAATCAAGCGGGCTTCCAGGCGCAATTACCATGGAGGTTTCGCGCACGGGCAACCATTCGGCCGATGCGCCGGCGCTTGACGCCGACAACCCCAGGGCCAAGGCCACGATACCAAGAAAGCGGCTTCCGCTTACTCTTTGAGCTTTATGCCAGAACAGGTCCGCGATGCTCTGCTTCATGGCTGAATGCTCTAAGCCTGTCTTTGATAGGGCACGGTATCGACAGACTCCGGCAACGCCCCCTTCCGCAAGCGGCTTTCAATCGGTGCGGACGGCTCGCGCCGCGGCCGAAGGAAGCCAACCGGCAGCGCGGCTGCATTGAAGAACCAGGCGACAACCGTATAGAGGCCCATGCTGAAACCGCCCTTGCGCTGGCTCATGAGTCCGACGACGAGGGCCAGAAGGCCCGCAACGAGGCCTAGGCCCAAAAGCTTATTCGGCAGGGCGATCAGCAGCGCCAGACAGAAGATCCAAAACGCGTGAATGCCGAGCCAAAGCCGCAATTCCGGAAGTTCGCGGAAGAGCGTGCGGAAATAAGGCCTGCCGAGCGAGGCGCGCAGCATTTCGCCAAGCCCGAAAATGTACTTGCTGCGCCAGCGGCGGATGAGGAGCCGATAGGAATTTTCCGTGTGGCCGTAGTGCTGGACGTAGCGCTGGTCGAGGCGGTGGAGCAGCCAGCCGGCAGAACGCAACCGGGCGCCGAGGTCGAACTCCTCGTATCCATGCAGGTTGCGATCCGAGAGATAACCAACCTTCTCGATGGCCTCGCGCCGGTAGACGCCTCCACCGTTCATGCGGTCGACAGGGCCTGTGCGGTTTTCCCGGGCGTTGCGATTGACCCGGCGGGCGAACTCGAGATTTGCGGTCTCCATCTCCTCGACATGGCCGGTAACACCAGCATGCCCCGGATTTTCAGCCATGAAAGCCAGAGCCGCCAGCAGAAAATCCGGGTCAAGCAGCATGTCGCCGTCGATCAGGCACAGGAAGGGATGGCGAGAATATTGATAGCCGAGTTGCGGGCCGAGGCCACAGCTTGGCAGTGCGGGCGGCTCAATCTGGGCGATGATCACCGGATAAACCGAGGCGATTTCCACCGTGCGGTCGCGCGAACCACTGTCGGCGACGATTACCTCGCCACCCACCCGCTCCAGCGCGGCGAGCGCGCTTTCGATCGTCATGGCGATCTTGGTTTCCTCGTTCAGCGTCTTGATGATAATCGATACAGTCAAAAGATTCTCCACATAGCATCCAGCATATATGTTTAACGCGAAGAGCTTCTGCTCTGTTTTAAGTGAAGAAAGAGCCGCTTCAGGCGCTCACGCCGCCTCATCAGGAAGTGAGCAAACAGCACGCCGAAAACTCCGCCCGCCATCTTCACGGCGAGATCGGACCAGCGTGAATGCCGGTCGGCAACCAGTGTCTGCATATATTCGAGGCCAACGGCAAGAGACATGACGGCAACGAGCACCACCAGCCAGCGCCGTGGATAGACGATAACGAACAGGAAACCGAGAACGGCAAAGGCTCCCAATCGCTCAACATGGACGAACGCGCCAAGCCTCGGACGTAAACCGAGGGGTGAAAGCGTGGAAAAGACGATCATACCCAGCACCATCCAGACCATCACGAGCGCGACACGCCGGAAAAGTATATTCACATTCATCGCTCGCCCAATACCGCGCGATAGATCGCATCCGTTCGGTTCGCTACACTCGACCAGCTATAGGCGATTGCCGCCTTTTCGGCGTTGCAACGCATTTCGTCCTCGCTAGGGGGCGTCGCCATCCTTCGCGCGATCGCCTCTGCCAGCGCGCCGATATCGCCAAGCGGGAAATAGCTTTCCGCCGCAAGCCCCAGCTCCTTATTGGGCACAATGTCGCTCGCCAGCACCGGCAGGCCGTAGGCCATGGCCTCGAGCAGCGCGATGGGCATCCCCTCATGACTGGACGGCAACACGAAAAGACCGGCATTGGCGAATATCTCAGCCAGGCGGCCGCCCGTTTGGAACCCGGCGAGAACAACGCCCGGCGTCTCCTCGGCAAGCCGTTTTGCCTCGCGGGCGTAGGGCGACTTGAATTCCGCATCGCCGACCAGAACGAGCCGCAAGGAAGGATCACCGAGACGGGCAAACGCCTTGATCAGATCCGTCTGGCGTTTTTCCGGCACGAAACGCGCAACCAGAAGAATATATCTGCGCGGCCTTAACTCAAGTTCCTCCAGAATACCGGTCAATGCCGCAGCAGGCAGGACAGCAACGCCATTCGGCACGAAATCTACCGCCACGCCATGACGCGTTTTCATCGTGCGGGCGATATCCCGCGAGACGGCAATCCGGCCATGCGAGAAGCGCATCCCAAAACGCTCGCCAAGCTTGAGGGCCGCCTTGGCAAAACGGCCCCATTTTTGACGATCGTAATCGTAGCCATGGTGAGTGACGAGAACTTTCAGACAGAAGAGACGCGCCAGCGGCACCATCAGGGCGGGCCCGACGGCATGGATATGCAAGATATCCGGCCGGCGCACAGCCGCATAGAAAACGCCGATAAAAGTGTGGCACAATGCTTCAAGCGCCACGCGCCGCGGAGCCCAGAGAGAAACGACTCGTATGCCGCTGAGATGATCACCGGCCCTATCACGCAGGTAGCGGCGGCGACCTAATACCTCAACTTCCCATCCCTTGGAAGTCAGCATGCCAGCAAGCATTTCGACGTGCTTTTCAACGCCACCCTGCACACCGGGGATGCCACGAAGCCCCAGCATCGTCACCTTACGAATGGTACGGGACGGCACGCTGTAACCACCAGCACGTTGGGCCTGGACATCTCGCGGTATTAGCCCTTCGGATTGCATAAACGAGCACCCGTTACGAATTGACATATGCACTTCTTATCAGAGATCACCTAAGGTTGAATAACAGAATATATTAGAATTTAATCTAACCTGGATTGTATCCGGGCAGTCTCAAAAATTGAGCATCGTCATCGGTTAGCGCTCGTGGATAAAGATTGACTGCGGAATCGGTTTTTTATTCAAGGCTTCCATTTAGAGGTAGCCTTGGGTGAGCGGATGAGTTTGACGGACGATAAATGGGCGGTGGCCGGTCCACTTCTTCCCCTTGGAGTGCCCCCGTTTCACCGGACATGTCGGCTAGGATGGGGAGCATGTCGACGGACCATCAGAAGTATTCGACCGAAAACCAATCCGACGCGATCAAGCGATATGCTGAAGAACGTGGAATCGAGATC
>JBDHTA010000147.1:0-10652 GCA_039808465.1 Rhizobiaceae bacterium
CCTGATCGATGCGCGGCTGCACGATGCGCACGGTCACCTCGCGCTCACCCGGCGTTTCCGCCCGCTTCAGCGCATAGGCGCCGTAGCCGAGATGGGCGGCCAGCAGCAGCGCCGCCAGCGCAGCGCCGGGAACGAGGCCGCGCCGGGTGGCGAGAAGTGCCGGCATGGAAAACACGAAGACAGCCAGCACCGTGACGCCCGCCACGCCCATCAGATGCGCGCTCTGCATCATCAGCGGCACCGGCATCGCGCCATAGCCGATGGCATTCCACGGAAAGCCGGTCAGGACGAAGCCGCGCAGCCATTCGCCAAGCCCGAAGCCGAAGGCGAGCGCGGCGACGCGGCCAAGCCCATCCGACCAGAACAGCCGGGCGATCATGGCCGCAAGGCCGTAATAGAGCGCGAGATAGGCCGGAAGCCCGAGCACGGCGAGCGGCAGGGCCCAGGCGAATTCGTCGGCATCCACCATCAGCGCATGGCCGAGCCACCAGAGACCGGCGACGAAATAGCCCCAGCCGAACAGCCAGCCAAGGCCGAAGGCTGCCCTCAGGCGCGCGAAAAAGCTGCCGCCGATGCCATCGAGAAGCCAGACCAGCAGCGGAAAGGACACGAAGAGCGCCGCGACGACATTGAAGGGCGGCAGGGCGAGAACCCCGAAAGCCCCCGCCAGAAACGCCAGAAGGGCGCGCCGCCACCCTCCAAGAAGCATGATCCTGCTGCCAAGCCCTTCCACGCGCATCCCCACATCCAGCATTTCCGGACGGAAATCCCCGCCCGAATCAGTTGCGGCAGTCTTTCAAAAACCACGGGCTTTGTCGCGGGGCGCTTTGTTGCGGGAAGCCTGAAGGCGTCAGTTCAGCCGCGCATGGCCTCCATGCGCGGCGCCGGGCGCGGCATCGCCCGCGCCGTTCTCGGCCCGGCGGCGCAGGATGCGCACCCGTTTGACGCGGCGGGCATCGGCGTCGAGGATGTGGAATTCGAAACCGGGGACCGCCTGCACCACCTCGCCCTTGACCGGGATGCGGCCAAGCTCCGACGAAATCAGGCCGCCCAGCGTATCGACATCCTCCAACTGGTCGCGAATGTCGAAATCCGGCCCCAGCGCCTCGGCCAGTTCCTCCAGCTCGGCGCGGGCGTCGGCGATCACCACGCCATTGGCGGCGGGGGTGAACATCGGCACTTCCTTGTCGTGCTCGTCCTCGATATTGCCGATCACCACCTCGACGATATCCTCATGCGAGACGAGGCCATCGGTGCCGCCATATTCGTCGATGACGAGGGCAAGCTGGGTGCGGGTCTGCTGCATGCGCTGCATCAGTTCCGACGCCAGCATGGAGGGCGGCACGAACAGGATATCGCGCACGATGCCCGCCTGCGACAGCGGCGTATCGAGATCGACGCGGCCAAGCTCGAAATCGCCGCCCGCGACCGCCCCGCCCCGCGATTGCCGGGCGATATAGGAGAGGAGATCGCGGATATGGATCATGCCGCGGGGATCGTCGAGCGTGTCGTTATAGACCGGCATGCGCGAATGGCCGGATTGCTCGAACAAAAGCATCAATTCGCCGATGCTGACGGATTCGTCCACCGCCTCGATATCGGCGCGGGGCACCATCACATCCTCGACGCTGACCTCGCGGAAGCGGAGGATATTGCGCAGCATGGCGCGCTCTTCCGGGGAAAAGACGTCGGCGCCCTCGGTCTCGGTCAGAAGGGCGTCGGCGATTTCCTCGCGCAGTTGCGAGGCGCTGGCCGGACGAAGGAGGCGCAGGGCGCGCGTCCAGAACGAAGTGGAACTTTTGGGGGAATGCTCGTGCCTGTGCGGACTGTGACTGTCGTCCGATAACGAAGAGTCCCCGTCTTCCATGGCCTCACGGGCAGGTCTTGTCGAAGTGTCGCTCATCTTTCCAAACTGTCAAACCGGGTCGTCCTGACCCGCATAGGGATCAGATAGACCCATGGACGCCAGAATGCGAGTCTCCAGCGCCTCCATTTCTTCCGCGTCTGCGGTTTCCATATGATCGTAGCCGAACAAATGGAGGAAACCATGCACCAGCAGATGCGTCAGATGTTCCTCGAAACTCTTGCCGAGGTCAACTGCCTCGCGCTCCACCGTTTCACGCGCAACGACGATATCGCCGAGCATCGGCCCCGGCATGCCGCCGGGCTCCAGTGGAAAGGCCGGAAAGGAGAGCACATTGGTCGCCTTGTCCTGCCCGCGCCACTCGGCATTGATCTCGCGGATGGCGGCGTCATCGGTGAAAACCAGCGAGACCTCCGGCGGTTGCGCAGGAAAGGGCTGTTCTTCCCCGCCCGCCAGAAACGCCGCCGCCCCGCCCAGCACCTTTTCGCTCAAGGCCGCAAGCGCGTCCTCACCGCCCCAGCCGCCGTCCTCGACGCTGACCTGAATATCGAGCCGTGTCATTGCGCTCACTCGCCGCCCGCTTCCGGCACGCCGGGCAGATATTGCGCGTCATAGGCGCGCACGATCTTCGCCACCAGCGGATGGCGCACCACATCGGCATCCCTGAAGCGCACCGTGGAAATGCCGTCGACGCCGTGCAGAAGCTCCAGCGCCTCCACCAGCCCGGACTTGACGCCGCGCGGCAGGTCGATCTGGCTGGGGTCGCCGGTCACGATCATGCGGCCGTTCTCGCCAAGGCGGGTCAGGAACATCTTCATCTGCATCGAGGTGGTGTTCTGCGCCTCGTCGAGAATGATCGCCGCGTTGGAGAGCGTGCGCCCGCGCATGAAGGCGAGCGGCGCGATCTCGATGACGCCGGCGGTGATCGCCCGCTCCACCCGGTCGCCGGGAATCATGTCGTAGAGCGCGTCATAGAGCGGCCGCAGATAGGGATCGACCTTCTCCTTCATGTCGCCGGGCAGGAAGCCGAGCCGTTCGCCCGCCTCGACGGCGGGGCGCGACAGGATGATCTTGTCGACGGCGCCGCGCTCCAGAAGCTGCGCGGCATAGGCAACGGCGAGATAGGTCTTGCCGGTGCCCGCCGGGCCGACGCCGAAGACCAGCTCGGAACGCTCCATGGCGCGGATATAGACATCCTGCGTCGGGGTGCGGGCGATGATCGTCTTCTTGCGGGTGGAAATCTGCGCCATGGAAAGCTTGGCCTTTCGCTCCATGGTCGGCAGCGTCAACTGGTCGTCGGCGGCCTGCGCCATGCGGATCGCGCCCTCGACATCGGAGGTTTCGATGGCAGCGCCCCGGCTTGCCTGCTCATAGAGGAAATCCAGGGCGCGGCGCGCCTGATTCGTCGCCGTCACCTCGCCGGAAATCGCCACCGAATTGCCACGGGCATTGGCGGTGATGCTCAGGCGCTCTTCCAGCAGCTTCAGATTCTGGTCGAACTGGCCGAAAAGCGCGCTGGCGAACCGGTTGTTCTCGAACGTGAGCACGAAGTGATTGGCGTCTGCCGGGGGTTTGGACTGGCGCGTCGAAGATGATACCAGATCGTGTCCGTTCAAGCGGAGAGACTCCTTTGTTCCTGTCTTTCGAAAGGTAGTCCTCACCCGGTGGTTTGTGAAGGCTCGCCGCCACAATTCTCACCGGCTTTTGCAGGAACTGCCTTTCTTATTCGGCAATGCGCTCCGAAAACAGGCTGTTCTGCCCGGCTCCGGTGATTCGCACCCGGATCATCTCACCGATCCGTGACGATTGCGCATCGACATTGACGGATTGCAGCCAGGGCGAACGGCCGATGAGCTGGCCGGGCATGCGGCCGGGCTTTTCCAAAAGAACCTCGATCTCCTGCCCGACGCAGCTTTCGTTGAAGGCGCGCTGCTGTTCCACCAGCAGGGCCTGCAAGCGGTCGAGCCGTTCGGTCTTCACATCCTCGGGCAGATGGCCGTCCATTTCGGCGCCCGGCGTGCCGGGGCGCGGCGAATATTTGAAGGAGAAGGCCTGCGCGTAACGCACGCGGCGGATGACCTCCAGCGTATCCTCGAAATCCCGGTCCGTTTCGCCGGGAAAGCCGACGATGAAATCGCCCGACAGCGCGATATCGGGGCGGGCGGCGCGGATGCGCCCGATCAGCGCCAGATATTCCGCCGCCGTGTGCCGCCGGTTCATCGCTTTCAGGATGCGGTCGGAACCGCTCTGCACCGGCAGGTGCAGGTAGGGCATCAGCACGCGCAGGTCGCGATGGGCCTCGATCAACCGCTCGTCCATGTCGCGGGGGTGGCTGGTGGTATAGCGCAGGCGGGCGATGCCCGGCACCTCGGCCAGCGCGTAGAGGAGGTTGCCGAGCGTCAGCGTTTTGCCATCCGCGCCCTTGCCATGCCAGGCATTGACGTTCTGGCCGAGCAGGGTGATTTCGCGCACCCCGGCATCGGCAAGCTTCCTCGCCTCGTCGACGATCTGGGTGAGCGGACGCGAGACTTCCGAACCGCGCGTATAGGGCACCACGCAGAAGGTGCAGAACTTGTCGCAGCCTTCCTGCACCGTCAGAAAGGCGGTGACGCCGCGGGCGCGGATCGCCGCCTTTTCGGTGGCGGGCAGATGCTCGAACTTGTCCTCGACCGCATAATCGGTTTCGATCACCTGATTGCCGCCACGGGCTTTCGCCAAAGCTTCCGGCAGGCGGTGATAGGTCTGCGGGCCGATCACCACGTCGACGGCGGGCGCGCGGCGCAGGATTTCCTCGCCTTCGGCCTGCGCGACGCAACCGGCGACGCCGATCATGAATTCGCGCCCCTCGGCCTGGCGCGCCTTCTTCATGTCGCGCAGGCGGCCGAGCGCCGAATAGACCTTCTCCGCCGCCTTTTCGCGGATATGACAGGTGTTGAGCAGAACCAGATCCGCCTCGCCCATGTCTTCCGTCGGCACATAGCCGTCCCGCGACAGCGCATCGGTCATGCGGCCGGAATCATAGACGTTCATCTGGCAGCCATAGGTTTTTACGAAAACCTTGCGGCTGTTGGCGCCATCGCGAGAAGGGGCGGCCTGCGGGGCTGTATCCTGGGTCATGGGCGCTATGTAGTGTTTTTCGGTGGATTTTGAAATGAAAAAACGTCTCAGGCCATCGGCCTGCCGCGCAGCGATGCCAAGAGATGACGGCGGATGGAGCGGGCAACATCCGCCGCGACCAGCTTGCGGTTGCTGGCGGCGGTGTAATCCAGCGTCTCGCCGAAGGTCACGTCCACCTCGATGGCGCCGACCTTCAGCAGATCCTTCAGATGCGGCAGCAGTTCCACATCGCCCGGCCAGCCGGAAATCGGCCGGTGATAGCGGCCCATCGCCACGCCGTGAATGCCGGTATAGGCAATCGCCACCGGCTGGATATGCACGACGCCGCTGCCCGAAGCGGGAACGGCGGCGGCGGCGGCGCCGAACAGCGAGGATTTGATTTCCAGCAGCCGGTTGCCGTCCGAGGTCGTTCCCTCCGGAAACAGCACCACCACTTCGCCCGCCGCCATGCGGGTGCCGATCTCGTTCGCCTGCTCGCCGCTGCGGCGCTTTTCCTCGCGGGTCACGAACACCGTTTCCTGCCAGCGCGCCAGCGTGCCGAACACCGGCCAGCCCTTCACCTCGGTCTTGGCGATGAAGACGACATCGGCGACCGATCCCATGACGAGAATATCCTGCCACGAGGCATGGTTGGCGGCGAGCATCAGCGGGCGGCGGCGCTCGATCTCTCCATGCACGCGCACATGGATGCCGAGGCACCAGCAGGCCACCCTGTGCCACAGGCGCGGAATGCGGGCGCGCATGCGCCAGCGGAATTTCAGGGCAAGCAGATGCGGCGGCAGAAGGACGAGCGTGACGGCGGCCAGCACAAGGCCCCTGACGGCAAGCCGGACGCCCTCGATCACCGGTGTCTCACCGCTCTTCCGGCTTGAGCGGCACGCCGTACAGCTCCAGCCGGTGATCGACCAGCCGGAAGCCGTGCTCGCGGGCGATGCGCTCCTGCAACGCCTCGATTTCCGGCGAGTGAAATTCGATCACCTCGCCGCTTTTCAGGTCGATCAGGTGGTCGTGATGCTCTTCCGGCACGGTCTCGTAGCGCGAGCGCCCGTCGCGGAAATCATGCCGGGCGATGATGCCCGCATCCTCGAACAATTTCAGCGTGCGGTAAACGGTGGAGATGGAGATCTTCGCATCCACCTCGGCGGAGCGGCGATACAGTTCCTCGACGTCGGGATGATCGGCCGATTCCTCCAGAATGCGGGCGATCACCCGCCGCTGGTCGGTCATGCGCATGCCGCGCTCGGCGCAAAGCTCTTCGAGCGTTTTGGAAAGATCTGCCATGGGCATCGGCCTTCGCGTCGGTTCACTGTTCGTTATATCGCATTTCCGGACGGAAAACCGGTATCCACTTTTCCCGGAAACGCTCTGAAAAGCAGGGACTAGCGAAGATCGCGCTTCATGACAAGCGCCGTCGTCCTCACGCCGTTCCTGTCGGTATAATAGGCCGGGCGCTTGCCGACGGTCTCGAAGCCGAGTTTGCGATAGAGGCCGAGCGCCGCCTGATTGGTGTCGTCCACCTCCAGAAACAGGCTGTCGCCGCCGCGCGCCTTGACCTCGCGCATCGCCGCCAGCATCAGCCGCCAGCCGAGACCGGCGCGGCCCGCCTTGGCATGCACGGCGATCGTCAGGATCTCGCCCTCGCCCGCCACGGCGCGCGCCAGCACGAAACCGGCCAGCGGCAGCCGGAACAGGCCGCTCGTCTGCCGCGCCGTGAAACCGAAGACATGCGGCTGCGTCAGCAGGCTGTGAAACTCGCCGTCACCCCACGGTTTCGCGAAGCGCTCGCCATGCAGGGCTGCGACGCGCTGGCAATCGTCGGTCTGCATCGGCAGGATTTCGAATTCGGTCTTGCGGGTGAGATAGGTTTCCAGCACGGCGTCTCACGATCAGGATCAATACTGACGCGGCTTATTGCCGGGAAAGCGCAAAGCCCGTCTGCGGTTTGGCGTCGGGGGCGCGCAGGTAAAGCGGCCGGGGCCTTGCCGCGCCCGAGGCTAAATCTGCGCCGAGTCGCGCCACAAGCGCAACGGGAAAATGATCCGGCCCCGACCCTTGCGATTCGCCGGAGAGAAGCGGCGCGCCGGAACCGGTGACATCCGCCCCGAAACGGCCCGGCAACTGGCTGGCCTCGGCGATGGCAAGCTCGGCGGGTTCGGTGAGTGCCGCGCCATCCGGCCCGAAAACCTGCGCATAGACCTCGCCGCGCTTGGCATCCATGGCGGCCACGACATTGCCTGCCCCGCCGCCTTGCCGATGCGCGGCGGCAAGAACGGACAGCGTCGTCACCCCCACCGCCTCGATGCCGAGCGCCAGCGCAAAGCCGCGCGCGGCGGCGACGCCGACGCGGATGCCGGTGAAGGAGCCGGGGCCGATGGTGACGGCGATGCGGTCGAGATCGGCAAGCGTCCTGCCCGCCGTCTCCAGCGTCTCGTCGACGAGCGCCATCAGCCGCTCGGCATGGCCCTTGCCGATGGTTTCGCTGACTTCGGCCAGCACCATGCCGCTTTCGCTGTCATAGATGGCGGCGGCGCAATCAACGCCCGCCGTATCGAGGGCGAGAAGGATCATGCGCCTTCCCCGGCCGGAGATGGCATCAGACGGCTTCCACTTCCTGCACTTCCGGCACGAAATGGCGCAGCAGGTTCTGCACGCCGTGCTTCAGCGTCGCCGTCGAGGAGGGGCAGCCGGAACAGGCGCCCTTCATGTTGAGGAACACCGTGCCATCGCGGAAGCCGCGGAAGGTGATGTCGCCGCCATCCTGCGCCACGGCGGGGCGGACGCGGGTTTCCAGCAGTTCCTTGATGGTGGCGACGATGGTTTCATCGCCCTCGTCGAAGAATTCCTCGCCGTCATCCTGACCGGCATGCGCATGCGCAGCGCCCATGATCGGCGCGCCGGACATGAAATGCTCCATGATCGCGCCGAGAATGGCGGGCTTGAGATGGGCCCATTCGGCGCCGTCCTTGGTGACCGTGACGAAATCATAGCCGAAGAAAACACCGGTTACGCCCGGCACCGTAAACAGGCGGGCGGCGAGCGGCGACCCTTGCGCCTCGGCGGCGCTGCGGAAATCCGCCGTGCCTTCCTCCAGCACCACCTTGCCCGGCAGGAATTTCAGCGTCGTGGGGTTCGGGGTCGCTTCGGTCTGAATGAACATTGTCGTCTCCTCACGGTCCGGTTCAAGGCGCGGCCGTTTGCATGAGAGTTGTTTAGAATACTTCCAAAATAGACCCGGCGGGCCGCCGCATCAAGAGCGGCGCGCTGAAATCAGCACAGCGCGTCGATTTCCTCGTTGGTGAGCGATTCCGGCAGCACCGTCACGGGGATCGGAAAGGCGGAAGCGCGCCCGGCGATGGACGAGACCAGCGGCCCCGGCCCTTCCTTGGAAGAACCGGCGGCGAGCACGAGAATGGCGATATCGCGGTCCTCCTCGATCAGATTGACGATCTGATCGGCGGCCTTGCCTTCGCGGATCACCATTTCCGGTTCGAGCCCGATGGTTTCGCGCACGCTCTGGGCGGTCTTGGCAAGGGCGGCTTCCGCTTCCTCATTCGCTTCGGCGCGCATGATTTCCTCGACGCCCAGCCATTGCTGGAAATCGCCTTCGGGGATCACGTAGAGCAGGGTCAGGCCGCCATTGGAATTCTTGGCGCGGCGCCCGGCATAATAGACGGCGCGCTGACATTCGGGGGTGTTGTCGATCACGGCGAGGAATTTACGCCGGTGACCTTCGAGGCGGGAGAGTCGTTTCGATACCATGGGCGCGACTTTGACACCGGATGTTGCGAACTGCAAGACGGTCTTCCAGCGGGACCGCCGCCCCGCCGGAAGACATGCCCGATCTTAGCGCAGGAAACCGACGATGTCGCTGACTTCCTTCATGGTCTTTTCGGCGCGGACATTGGCGCGCTCGCCGCCATCGCGCAGGATGGCGTCGATATGGCTGGTGTCGCTCATCAGACGGCGCATTTCCTCCGTGATCGGGGCAAGCACCGACACGGCGAGATCGATCAGCGCGGGCTTGAACACCGAGAACTGCTGGCCGCCGAATTCGGCGAGGACATCGGCCTTGGTCCTGTCGGAGAGCGCCGCATAGATGCCGACGAGGTTTTCGGCTTCCGGACGGCCCTTCAGGCCCTCGACTTCACCCGGCAAGCCGTCCGGATCGGTCTTGGCCTTGCGGATCTTCTTGGAGATCGCCTCGGCGTCATCCATCAGGTTGATGCGCGACAGGTCCGACGGGTCGGATTTCGACATTTTCTTGGTGCCGTCGCGCAGGCTCATGACGCGGGGCGCCGGCCCGCCGATCAGCGGCTCGACCATCGGGAAATAGGCATGCACCGGCTCGTCGCCGACCTTGATGTCGAGGCCCGTGCCCTGGGCGCGGATATTGGCGCTGAAATCGATGTTGAACTTCTGGGCGATGTCGCGGGTCAGCTCCAGATGCTGCTTCTGGTCGTCGCCGACGGGAACATGGGTGGCGCGGTAAAGCAGGATATCGGCGGCCATCAGCGAGGGATAGGCCAGCAGGCCGAGCGACACCTGCTCGGCATTCTTGCCGCCCGCCTTGTCCTTGAACTGCGTCATGCGCTCCATCCAGCCGATGCGGGCGACGCAGTTGAAGATCCAGGCAAGCTCGGCATGGCCTGAAACGGCCGACTGGTTGAAGACGATATGCTTCTTCGCATCGATGCCGGAGGCGATGAAGGCGGCGGCGATGGCGCGGGTCTGGGCGCGGAGATCCTCATGCACCAGCTGGGCCGTCAGCGCATGCATGTCGACAACGCAGTAAATGCAGTCGTTGTCCTGCTGCAAGGCCACGAACTTGCGGATCGCGCCGAGATAATTGCCGAGATGCAGATTGCCGGTCGGCTGGACGCCGGAGAAGACGAGCTTTTGGAATTCGGCCATGACGAAACGTTCCTCATTCATTTTGGCAGGCTTATGCACCAGCGCCGCCTGCGCAATCAAGCGGATTTCGGCTTGCGCTTCATGTTGCGGCGGATCATGCCGAGATCGGCGCCGCCGGTGGCGAAGGCCGTGCCGAAATAGATGGCCATCGCGCCCGCCACCAGCGCCGCCACCGCGCCCGCCCGGATCGACAGGGGCGCGGCCGACGACAGCGGCCATTCCAGCCAGCCGATCGCGAAATAGAGCGCGCCCGCCATGATCGCCGCCGCCAGCGCCAGCCGTGGAATGCGCAGCAGCAACGCCTTGTCCTGCCCCCAGTGCCCGCGCCGGATCAGCGTGAAGAACAGGAGCATGGCGTTGACCCAGCCCGCCACGATTTCCGCCGTGGCGATGCCGCTGGCGCCAAGGCGCGGAAACAGCGTCAACGCCAGCGAGACGTTCACCACCACCGAGACGGCGGCGAAGATCATCGGCGTCTTCGTATCCTCGCGGGCGAAGAAGCCGGGAATGAAGGCCTTGATCAGCACGAAGGCGGGAAGACCGAGGCCGTAGATCGCCAGAATATGCGAGACCACCCGCGTCGCCTCGCCTGTGAACTGGCCGCGCTCGAAGACGAGGCGCACAATGGGCTCGGACATGACCAGCAGGGCGGCGGCGGCGGGGAGCGTCAGGAACAGGGTGAATTCCACCGAGCGGTTCTGGAGATTGGCCGCTTCCTGAAGATGCCCTCCCCGCAGCGCGCGCGCCAGCTCCGGCAACA
>JBDHTA010000148.1:0-10651 GCA_039808465.1 Rhizobiaceae bacterium
CCGCCGCAGGATATTCCCGATGTCGGGCGTTTCGCGGTGCTTGCCGATCCGCAAGGGGCGGTTTTCATCGTCATGCGGCCAACGTCGATGGACGAGCCCGGCCCGCAGGCGGATATGAGCGCGCCCGGCTATGCCGGGTGGCACGAGCTGAACGCCGCCAACCATCACGAGGCGCTGGACTTCTACAGCCGGATGTTCGGCTGGTCGAAGATGGACGAGATGGACATGGGGCCTGACGGCAGCTACCTGCTGTTCGGCCGCGACGGCGTGATGATGGGCGGCATGATGAACGCCCATCCGGACATGCCCTGCCATGGCTGGGCCTTCTATTTCAACGTGGAGGCGCTGGACGAGGCCGCCGAGCGGCTGAACGACGGCGGCGGCCGCATTCTCAACGGGCCGATGCAGGTGCCGGATGGCTGGGTATTGCAGGCGCAGGATCCGCAAGGCGCCTATTTCTGCCTCAACGCGCCGAAGCGGTAGGCCAGCGAAGATCGGGCGCGGCCCTGCGTACTCCCCCTTGTGGCAGGGCAATCGCATAGGGCGTGACGCCCCTCATCCCGCTGTCGCGATCTTCTCCCCGCAGGGGGGCGAAGGAGATATGCCGCTCCGGTTTCCTCAAGCAATAGCCATGCGTGGGGCAAGTCCCCTCTCCCCGCAAGCGGGGAGAGGGTTAGGGTGAGGGGCAAATTTCAGATGCGATTGCCCTCTTGTGGGGGAGATGCCGACAGGCAGAGGGGTCTTCCCAGACGCGCCTACCGCCGCAAGCTGCCGAGAATGCCGCGCACCAGCGCCCGCCCGACCTGGCTCGCCACGGTGCGCGCCACGCTTTTCATCGCCGCCTCCACCACGGTTTCGCGCTGGTATCCGCTCGTGCGGCGCTCGCGTGGCGCGGGGGCGGATGAGGAGGGCTGCTCGTCGCGCTCCGTGCCGAAGCCCGGCAGCGTCCAGCGCCCGGCGGCGCTGTCGGCGGTTTTCGGCTGCTGGGCCTGTTGCTGCGCCTGCCGCTCGGCGACCTCGGCCTGCTCGCTTGCCTTCTTGGCGCGGGCGGCGAGGATTTCATAGGCCGATTCCCGGTCGAAATCCTCGTCATAGAGTTCGGCGACCGGGCTGACGGCGAGAACCTTGCGGCGCTCCTCGTCGCTGACGGGGCCGAGGCGCGAGGCGGGCGGGCGCACCAGCGTCCGTTCCACCATCGAAGGCGCGCCCTTGCCCTCCAGCGTCGAGACCAGCGCCTCGCCGGTGCCGAGCTGGGTGATGACGGTGGCGCAATCGAAGGCGGGGTTGGGGCGGAAGGTGTCGGCGGCGGTCTTCACCGCCTTCTGCTCGCGCGGCGTATAGGCGCGCAGCGCATGCTGCACGCGGTTGCCGAGCTGCGCCAGCACGGTTTCCGGCACGTCGAGCGGATTTTGCGTCACGAAATAGACGCCGACGCCCTTGGAGCGAATCAGCCGCACCACCTGCTCGACGCGCTCGATCAGCACCTTGGGCGCATCGTTGAAGAGAAGATGCGCCTCGTCGAAGAAGAAGACCAGCTTCGGCTTGGCGGGATCGCCGACTTCCGGCAACTCCTCGAAAAGCTCGGAGAGCAGCCATAGCAGGAAGGTGCCGTAGAGGCGCGGGTTCATCATCAGCTTGTCGGCGGCGAGAATGGAGATCGCCCCGCGCCCGTCATTGGTGGTGCGCATGATGTCGGAAATTTTCAGCGCCGGTTCGCCGAAGAAATGCTGCGCGCCCTGCTGCTCCAGCACCAGCAGCCCGCGTTGCAGCGAGCCGATCGAGGCCTTCGAGACGAAGCCGAACTGGTTGGAGATTTCGCTGGCATGCTCGCCCATATAGTTGAGCATGGCTTGCAGATCCTTGAGATCGAGCAGCGGCAGCCCGCCCTGATCGGCGATCTTGAAGGCGATGTTGAGCACGCCCTCCTGCGCGTCGGTGGCGTCCATCAGGCGCGCCAGCAACAGCGGCCCCATCTCGGCCATGGTGGTGCGCACGCGATGGCCCTTCTCGCCGTAGAGATCCCAGAAGATCACCGGGAATTCCTGGAAATCATAGGGCGACAGGCCGACCTCGCTGGCGCGCTTCAGCAGGAAATCCTTCGCCTCGCCCATGGCGGCAAGGCCGGAAAGATCGCCCTTGATATCGGCGCAGAACACCGGCACCCCGGCATCGGAAAAGGCTTCGGCGAGGATTTGCAGCGTCACCGTCTTGCCGGTGCCGGTGGCGCCGGTGATCAGCCCGTGGCGATTGCCGAATTTCAGGTCGAGATATTCCGGCTTGTTGATGCTGTCATCCGGGTTGCGGCTGGCGCCGATGAAAAGTTTCCCGTCCACGACTGTCAAATGCGAACTCCCTCGATGATGGCGATGCCGCCGTTCTTTCAGATCCTGTTATAAGGATAAACCGCGCGGGCGGAAACCCGTTTCGCCATAACCCGTTTCGTCATGCGCCGCGCGCATGTCCTGCCGCGGAAATCGCCCCGGAATTTGATGTGGCGCATTTGCTTGGCGGCAATTTTGTGAGAACAAGGAAGACAGGATGTCCGCCGGATTCGGCCGGGCATCGCAACGCTGTCGCGAAAGATGATAAGGAGCCTTGCGCATGAACGAAATCGTCACCCAGATCGCCGAAAAGGTCGGGATCGAACCGGCGCTCGCCGAAAAGGCCATCGGCATGATGCTCGGCTTCTTGCAGCGCGAGGCGGATGACGGCGCGGTGGCGCGCATGATCGAGGCCATCCCCGGCGGCGCGGAACTCGTCGCCAGCTTCAACGGCGAAGGCAGCGGCGGCGGCGGTCTGCTCGGCGGCTTGCTGAAGGCCATCGGCGGCGGCGGCGTCATGGGGCTTGGCCAGCAGCTTATGAGCCAGGGCCTTAGCATGAGTGACATTACCAGGCTCGCCCGCGAGGTGATCACCGTCGGTAAGCAGTATGCGGGCGAGGATGTGGTGAACGAGGTCGTGGCCTCAGTGCCGGGTCTCAGCAAATTCATGTGAGCGCAGGCCGTTACCGGACAGATCGCGACGGGCGGGTGGAAACGGCGCCGCCCGCCCGTTGCCTGCCTTGCGCATTTTTGCCGGGAATGCCCTACAGCATGCCGCGTAAAAGTGCGTGAGCGCTTTGCGATAATGACACGCTCAAAAACAATGGGCTAAAGCGCAAAATCGCGGCGCGCTTTAGAAGCGGGTGATGACGCTGATGCCAAGATCGGTGGACGTGTCCATCGCCATCAGCGCCGGAACCGCTTCCTCCAGCGAAATCTCGCGGCCGATCAGTTTCTGCGGAGCCAGCTTGCCGGTCGCCAGCATGTCCATCATCGCATCGTAGCGCCAGGCCTGCATGCCGTGGCTGCCGTAGATCTCCAGCTCATGCGCCAGCACCAGGCCCATGGGAATGGCGGGCGCGGCATGTTCCGCCAGCATCAGGCCCACCTGCACATGCCGTCCGCGCCGCCTGAGATTGCGGATCGAATTGACGCAGGTGGCGCTATGGCCAAGCGCGTCGATGGAGACATGCGCGCCGCCCTGGGTGATCTCCTTCACGGCTTCGGCCACATCGGCGGTGGCGCCCGCCCGGATCGTCGCGACAGCGCCCAGCCTACGGGCGAAATCCAGTTTCTCCTCGGTAATGTCGATGGCGATGACGTTGGCGCCGAGCGCGGTCGCGATCATGATCGCCGAAAGGCCGATGCCGCCGCAGCCATGCACGGCCACCCACTCGCCGGGGCGGGCGCGGCCCTGATCGACGACGGCGCGGAAGGAGGTGACGAAGCGGCAGCCGAGGCTGGCGGCGGTGGCGAAATCCATGCTGGCGGGCAGGCGCACGAGGTTGAGGTCGGCATTGGGAATGGCGACATATTCGGCAAACGAGCCCCAATGGGTGAAGCCCGGCTGGAACTGCGCCTCGCAGACCTGCTGGTTGCCGGAGCGGCATTCGCCGCAATGGCCGCAGCCGGACACGAAGGGCACCGTTACCCGGTCGCCCGTCTTGAAGCGCGTCACGCCCTTTCCGGCAGCGGCGATGACGCCCGAAAATTCATGCCCCGGCACATGCGGCAACGCGATATCGGCATCGTGCCCCATCCAGCCATGCCAGTCGCTGCGGCACAGCCCGCTCGCTTCCACCTTGATCACGACGCCGTTTTCGCAAGGGGCCGGATCGGGCAGGCTGCGGATCTGCGGCTGCTCTGCGAAGCGTTCGTAATACATGGCTCTCATCGGTTTCTCCTGTCTTGCCGGGCTCGCGCCGAGGATACGCGATCAGGCCGCGCGCGTGGGGTGAAATTTCCGCGATCCTGTTGATTTTTGGTATTTCGCCGGTTGCCACATGCGTCAACCCCTCCTATGTTCCGCCTCACCTGTTTTCAGTCGAGCCTCTGCCAAAAAAGGGAGATTTAGCCATGGCTTTCGAATTGCCGCCCCTGCCGTATGATTACGAAGCGCTCCAGCCCTTCATGTCGAAGGAAACGCTCGAATATCACCACGACAAGCACCACAAGGCCTATGTCGACAACGGCAACAAGCTGGCCGCCGAAGCGGGCATGGGCGATCTCTCGGTCGAAGAGGTCGTGAAGAAGTCCTTCGGCACCAATGCCGGTCTCTTCAACAATGCCGCCCAGCACTACAACCACATCCATTTCTGGAAGTGGATGAAGAAGGACGGCGGCGGCAACAAGCTGCCGGGCAAGCTGGAAGCGGCCATCGCTTCCGATCTCGGCGGCTACGACAAGTTCCGCGCCGACTTCATCAACGCGGGCACCACGCAGTTCGGCTCCGGCTGGGCCTGGCTGTCGGTCAAGGACGGCAAGCTGGAAATCTCCAAGACCCCAAACGGCGAAAACCCGCTGGTGCATGGCGCATCGCCCATCCTCGGCGTCGACGTGTGGGAGCATTCCTACTACATCGATTACCGCAATGCCCGCCCGAAATACCTCGAAGCCTTCGTCGACAGCCTGATCAACTGGGATCACGTGCTGGAAATGTACGAAGCCGCCACGAAGTAAGCGCAGGTTTCAACCCGCCTTTTCCAGCCCGGCGCTCCCCGCGAGCGCCGGGTTTTCTTTTGGCGTTTCCAGCGCGGATTGCCGTGATAAAACAAGAGGGTAATACTCATGTTTTACACGCGGCCTTCACTCTTTTGTGACTTCCATCCGGCGCATTTGCTCGTGAAACTGCGCTTCGATCGAAGCAGGCAAAGCCAGGAGAGAAGGCATGAAATTCAAGGTGATCGTTACGGCGGCGCTTGCCGTGGCCCTCGGTGTCGGAACGGCGTTCGCCACCGGCACGAAGGAAGAGCGCGAAGCCATCATGAAAAAGGTCGGCGGCGGCATGGGCCAGCTTGCCGCCATCGCCAAGGGCGAAAAGCCCTATGACGCCGATGCCGTGAAGACGGCGCTGACGGCGATTTCCGAAAACGCCAGGCTGTTCCCCGACCAGTTCCCGGCAGGCTCGGAAAATGCGAGCCCGGCCTCCAGCCCGAAGATCTGGGAAAACATGGATGACTTCAAGGCCAGGGCCGAAAAGCTTGCGGGCGATGCCGATGCGCTTCTGGCTCAGCTTCCGGCCGATCAGGCAGGCGTGGGCGCGGCCATGAAGACGATCGGGGCCAATTGCGGCGCCTGTCATCAGAACTACCGCATAAAGACGGATTGATCCGTCCGCCGCCCTCCCTGCGTCCGCAACGAAGCGAAGGAGCCTGCCGTGGCCGGAAAGACGGGCCGTATTCTCTTGTCCCTTGCCGCGCTCGCGGTGATCGGCGCTGCCGGGATGTTCTACATCACCCTGCCATCGCCCTTGCCGCCGGAGCATTGGGCGGGGCAGGGCGAGCCGGATATCGCCAATGGCGAACGCGTGTTCTGGGCGGGCGGCTGCGTGAGCTGTCATGCCGCGCCCGGATCGGAGGGCAACGCCAGGCTGATTCTCGCGGGCGGCCTGGCCCTGAAAAGCCCGTTCGGCACCTTCAACGTGCCGAACGTCTCGCCGGACGAGACGGCCGGCATCGGCGGCTGGACGCTGGCCGAATTCGGCAATGCCATGACCCGCGGCGTCGGGAAGAAGGGCGAGCATCTCTATCCCTCCTTCCCCTATAATTCCTATGCGCGGATGACGCCGAAGGACATCAACGACCTCTTCGGCTTCATCAAGACCCTGCCGAAAAGCGGGAATGTGGCGCCGCCGCACGATCTGCCGTTTCCGTTCAACCAGCGCATCGCGCTGGGCGGCTGGAAACTGCTGTTCTTCGGCGACGGCCCGCGCGCGCCCCTCAGCGCAACCGGCGATCAGGTGAAGCGCGGGCAATATCTGGTGGAAGGCCCCGGCCATTGCGGCGAATGCCACACGCCGCGCAACGCGCTCGGCGGCTTCGAAGCGGATGCATGGCTGGCGGGCGCGCCGAACCCGGAAGGCGAGGGGCGCATACCCAACATCACCCCCGGCTCGAAGAGCATGGGCGCGTGGAGCGAGGCCGATATCGTCAACTATCTCGAAACCGGCTTCACGCCGGAGTTCGATTCCGTCGGCGGCTCGATGGTCGAGGTGCAGGCGAACATGGCGAAACTGCCCGCCGAGGACCGCGCCGCGATTGCCGCCTATCTCAAGGCGATTCCGGCGAGGTAGCGGCTGGCGGCGCGTGTTCCGCGGCGAACATCGCCACATATTCGTCGAGTTCCGCGTTGCCGCAGCCGAGCGCGGCAAGGATTTCCGCCATGAAGCTGACGGGCGCGGTTCCGGCGGCGGTGACGATCATGCCGTCGCGAACGGCGGCCGGTGTGTGGCGGTAGCGGGCCTGCCCGTCATAGGCGGAGCCTGCCTTTTCCAGCAGCCCCGGCTCGTTGCTGGTATGGGCGGCGCCGTTCAGCACGCCCGCCCGCGCGATGGCCAGCGTTGCCGCGCAGATTCCGGCGACGAGCTTGCCGCTTGCGGCAAAGGCCCGGATCGTGCCGCCGAAATCCGGCGCGGCTTCGCTGGCCCAGATCATCCCGCCGCAGATGACGAGCCCGTCGAAGCGGGCGGGATCGAGGCTTTCGACGGCGGCATCCGGCGTCACGCGCAGGCCGCCCATGGAGGTGACGGGCGCGCCGCCCGGCGTTGCGGTGACGAGGGTAAAGCCAAGCTCCGTGCGCGCCGTGGCCGCCAGCAGCGCGGTTTCCCAATCGGCGAAGCTTTCCGTCAGGGCGATGGCGAGCGCGGGCATCGGCTCAGCCCAGCGCTTGCAGGTAGCGCATGCCGGTTACCGGCAGCGGCTTGAAATCCATATGCTCGTAGAAGCGATGGGCGCGGACATTGCCGGTGGCGGCGGCGACCGAGAGGTAATCGCACCCGGCATTGCGGGCCTGCTCGCGGGCGCGGGCCACCAGCGCCTCGCCGATGCCGTTGCCGCGATGGCCGTTGCGCACGAAGAGATGGTGCAGATCCATGCCGCGCTTGCCTTCCTGAGCCCTGTAGAGCGGCACCAGAATGGCGTAGCCGATCAACCTGTTTTCCTTTGGTCGCAATTCTGGCTGCAAAACCGCGTCACACTTTTGCTGGACTTGCTCCGCCCCTCCATCGGCAACCAGCACGCGGATCCACGGCATCGGGCCGAACAGGTCGCGTTCGAGATCGTCGGCGGTGATCGGCGCGGCATCGCCGTGATGGGCGGCCAGAAGCGCGATCATCTCCTTGAGTTCCGGCAGGTCGTGCGGCTTGGCGGAGCGGATCACGACGACAGGCGGGCGGGCGAGTGTGAGGTCTATATCTTCGGTCACGGCAGGTAGTCCTTTTTGCGGTTTGCCGCCAGGACGCCGTTTTCGGGTAAAAACAAAGCCGCCCTGGAGGCGGCTTGTTTCGACATGATCTGTCCAGGCCGCTCCTTAGAGGAACAGCCAAAAATACGAGCGGGCGGTGGGCGCGTGCTTGATCATGCGCGAAACATTCCCGCAAATTCACCGTTTGTCAAGCGCTTTCGTGGTCGCCTGTGCATAAGCCATGATCGGACAGGGCGCGGATGACATAGCAATCGCCGATCGTATGGCCCTCGCAATGGGAAACGATGCGCTCCAGCTCGCTTTCCAGCTTGCGCAGCCGGGCGATCCTTTCGCGCACCGCGGCAAGGTGACCGGCGGCGATGCGGTCGGCGCGCTCGCAGGGCTCTTCGGGATGGTTGCTCAGCATCAGCAATTCGCGGATTTCATCCAGCGACAGGCCAAGCGCCCGGGCGTGGCGGATGAAGGTCAGCCGGTCAAGCTCGGCGCGGCCGTAGCGGCGCTGGTTGCCGCCGGAACGTTCCGGCTCCGGCATCAGCCCCGCCTGCTCGTAATACCGGATGGTCGGCACCTTCACCTGCGCCTTGCGGGACAGTTCGCCGATCGAATACATGGCCGCGCTCCAAATCTATAGTCTCTGGAGCTTTATATGGGTGACGGGCATGGAAAGGCAAGCAAGGGCAGGGCGGCGTTAGACAAAGGCGGAATCTGCTGCTGCGTCCGCGCCGTTCTCCGCCTGGTCTCCCACGCCCATTGCGCGCATGATTTCCTTGCGGATTTCGTCCTCGACCGCCTCGCGCTCCTCCGGCGGCAGGGCGGCGAGATCGCTTTCGGAAAGGCCCTTACGCTCGAGATACTGGGCGCGGATCTTCTCGGCGAAGCTCATTGTCGC
Source organism: Rhizobiaceae bacterium (assembly GCA_039808465.1). Lineage (GTDB taxonomy): Bacteria > Pseudomonadota > Alphaproteobacteria > Rhizobiales > Rhizobiaceae > Metarhizobium. Next base: position 8,632 of record JBDHTA010000148.1, read on the forward strand.
CCATTTGTGCAGGTCGTCGAAAAGGGCGTCGTTTTCCTTGCTGCGGCGCGCCGCTTCCCTGGAGATGAACGGCGCTTCGCCGGTGGTGGCGCCGCTGCCGATATCCCAGAGCGCCTGCGACAGCGCGGGCGAGGAAACGGTCTGCGCGCCGGTCAGCGCCGCGTCGCCGGAAGCGCTGCGGCCGGAGGCGTTGCGGGGCTCATCCTGCGCTGGCGGAACCGGGGCAACGGCGGGGTAGGAATAGGCGGAAAGGGAGGAGAGGTTGCTGCCGATCTTCATGAAGAGAATCCTGCCGGTATGACGATGGTCCGAATGTCCGGCATCATGCCGCCAGTCCTGCCGATCGCAGGAGGTGGTCGCGAAGGCTTACGCGTAGAGCAGGTCGCGGCCGGTCACGTCGTCCTCGGCGAGATACATGGCGCTGACGCGTGCGGCCATGTCGGAGGCTTCGGCGACCGAATCGGCGTAACCGGCGGGAAAGGCGAGGCTGCGGGTATCGGGCGTGGTCTCCCCGTCATCGATGGCCCAGAGCGCATCCGACAGCGCCGGGGAGAAGAACGTGCTGCTGGCAACGACGGGGGCGAATTTGCGGCCAGCGGTGACGGCCTGCGTGTCCGCGGCCTCCTCGATATCGGTGTCGGGTTGGTGGAACCGTCCCTGATTGTAGTAATAGCCCTGCAAGGCACTTTCGATGCGCATTGGTCTATCCCGCCAGAACGAAGCTTGGGCGAGAGCCGATTCGTTGCGAACCGGTATTCCCGCCATCGGTTAAGGCTTCGTTAACGTTTGAAGCTTGCGCGAAGCTTGCGCCGGGGCGCTGAAACTGCCGGAAATGCGGGAAAATGGGCCGGAAAAACAAATCGGCCGGCGCCCATTTCAGGCACCGGCCGTTAATGCCGCGTTAACGGTGAGCGGGCGGGTTACATTTTCCCGGCCACCTTGATGGCGAAGGCATATTCGAAGGCGACTTCTTCAAGCCGCTGGAAGCGACCGGACGCGCCGCCGTGACCGGCATCCATATTGGTGCGCAGCAGCACCGGCTGGCCGCTGGTGGACAGCTCGCGCAGGCGCGCCACCCATTTCGCCGGTTCCCAATAGGTCACGCGGGGATCGGTGAGGCCGCCCAGCGCCAGAATGGGCGGGTAGGGCCTGGCGCCGACATTCTCGTAAGGCGAATAGGAGGCGATCCAGCCGTACTCTTCCGTGGAGGCGATGGGATTGCCCCATTCCGGCCATTCCGGCGGGGTGAGCGGCAGCGTGTCGTCCAGCATGGTGTTCAACACATCCACGAAGGGCACGGCGGCGATGAAGGCGGCGAATTTCTCCGGCGCCATGTTGGCGACCGCGCCCATCAGCATGCCGCCCGCCGAACCGCCCTCGGCGACGATGCGGCCATAGGAGGTGTATTTCTGCGCGGCGAGATAATCGGCGGCGGCGATGAAGTCCCTGAAGGTATTGGTCTTGTGCTCCATCTTGCCGTTTTCGTACCAGGCGAAGCCCTTGTCCTTGCCGCCGCGGATATGGGCGATGGCATAGACGAAGCCGCGATCGGCCAGCGACAGGCAATTGGTGTTGAACGAGGCCGGAATGGTTATGCCGTAGGCGCCGTAGCCATAGAGCAGGCAGGGGGCGGAGCCGTCGAGCGGCGTATCCTTGCGATAGAGCAGGGTCACCGGCACGCTTTCGCCATCCCATGCGGGGGCGAAGACGCGGCGGGTGACGTAATCCCCGGGATTGTGGCCGGAGGGCACTTCCTGCGTTTTCAGCAGGGTGCGCTCACGGCTCGCCATGTCGTAATCGTAAAGCTGGCTCGGCGTCGTCATCGAGGAATAGGAGAAGCGGATGACATCCGTATCGTATTCCGCAGCCCCTTGCAGGCCGAGCGAATAGGCTTCCTCGGCAAAGGCGATGGCGTGCTCCTCGCCGCTGCGGCGGTCGCGGATCATGATCTGCGGCAGCCCGTCCTTGCGCTCCAGCCAGACGAGATGGCGGGCAAAGGCCATGTGGCTGAGGATCAGCT
>JBDHTA010000149.1:0-10595 GCA_039808465.1 Rhizobiaceae bacterium
CGAGCAGAAGCTCGCCATTGTCATCGGCGGCGCGGCGCGCAAGGCGCGAATTTTCCGGCACGAAAATCTGGTCGACCGGCTCGTCGATCTCCGCCTGCACCGGCTCCAGCGTCAGCACGCAAGCCTGCGCGATCTTCGCCTTCACCCGGCCCTTGATGCGCAGGCCGTCCTTTTTCCATTTGGCGATCTGCAATTCGGCCGTCAGGCTGTCGACGGTGAGGATATCCCACATCTTCGCCAGCCCCCGCCGCTCCCGCTCATTGGCTTCGAGGCGGACGGTGACCGGGTTGGCCGAGATGTGGCCGACCTTGACGAGATAGGAAAACGGCGCGTCTTCGTGATGCGTTACGGTCTTGCTCATGTCCCGATCTCCTGTTGCGGGCGGCTGATGGCCGCCGTGCCGGTCTCGATTGCGGCCTCGTCCACGCCCGCCAACGCCTTTTCGGCCGAAAACGCCCAGGCCGCGAGGCGGTCCATTGGCGCCGCGCCGCCCTCGCCCGGATGAATGTTGCGCGACAGCGCCCCGGCCAGTTCGTCCGGATTTCCGGCGTCCAGCGCCTTGGCATAGGCTTCCAGGCGGCCATAGAACATGCCCGCCAGCTTCTTCATGCGCTTGGGCACGCTGGTATCGCCGACGCCCAGTTCGCGGATCGAATAATCGATATCCAGAAAGAAGGCGTCGACGATTTCCTGCGCGATTTCCTGCCCGCTGGTTCCCGATGCCCGCGTGCGGCGGAAATAGAGAATGAAGATCAGGGACAGCATCTCGAAACGCCCCATCACCGTGTCGGGAACGTTCATGTCCGTATAAAAAACCGGATCGCGCCCCGCCGCCGTCAGCGCCGCATATTGCCGGTCCACGATCGCCCGGTTGTTGTTTCTTTTCCGAAAGAGCCCGAAAAACATAGAATTTCCCAGAATTGATTGACCGGAGAGCCGGGATCAACGCTGCCACTTGTTGCATGATTGTCAAAGCTGGTTTACCGAAGCAGTCGCGAATTGCAATGCCGTTTTCGAAAGCGCTGGCGGCCGTGTCATGAGGATGTCACGAATCACGCGCAGGGAACGGCCACAGAAATATGTGCAGCAGGGTCCGGGCAGCCGGGTCTTCCAGGCAAAGGGTAGCGGTGGAATGTCGGCGAAAAAGCGGTCTGTGAATTCGAACGCCAAGCTTGTGCGGAGTGCCGCCGTCGCGGCCATTCTCGTTTCGGCCGGTCTTGCAGGCTGCAAATCCACCAGCGAAGTCTTCAACAACGGCTATATCGTCGACGAGCAGTCGCTGGCGCTTGCCCCCGTCGGCGCCAGCCGCGAGCAGGTGCTGCTGTCGCTCGGCTCGCCCTCCACCACCGCCACCTTCGATGGCGAGGTCTTCTATTACATCTCGCAGAAGCGCGTGCGCTCCGCCGCCTTCATGAAGCCGAAGCTGGTGGAACAGAGCATCCTCGCCATCTATTTCGACAAGGAAGGCGTGGTCGCCCAGCGCGCCAACTACACGATGCAGGACGGCAGGGTGTTCGACACGATTTCCCGCACCACGCCGACCGGCGGCCAGGATCTCACCTTCCTGCAACAGCTTCTTTCCGGCGGCACCGCCGCCAACATGGCCAAGAGCATCATGGGCGCGGGCAACGGCCAGAACCCGCAGTAAAGAACCGGGCTCCCCTTTCACGAAAAACCCGCCGGATCGCTCCGGCGGGTTTTTTGTCGGATCAGGCGGACAGGATCATCCGGCCAGAATGGCGAGCAGCAGCAATGCCACGATGTTGGTGATCTTGATCGCCGGGTTGACGGCGGGGCCTGCCGTATCCTTGTAGGGGTCGCCGACGGTGTCGCCCGTCACCGACGCCTTGTGGGCATCCGAGCCCTTGACGTGCTTGACGCCGTCCTTGTCGATGAAGCCGTCCTCGAAGCTTTTCTTGGCATTGTCCCATGCGCCGCCGCCCGAGGTCATGGAGATCGCCACGAACAGCCCGTTGATGATGACGCCGAGCAGCGAGGCGCCGAGCGCGGCGAAGGCCGACGCCTTCGAGCCCGAGATCAGCAGCACGCCGAAATAGACGACGACGGGGGCCAGCACCGGCAGCAGCGACGGCACCACCATTTCGCGGATCGCCGCCTTGGTCAGCAGGTCGACGGCGCGGCCGTAATCCGGGCGCTCCGTGCCCTGCATGATGCCGGGCTTTTCGCGGAACTGGCGGCGGACTTCCTCGACGATCGATCCCGCCGCGCGCCCCACCGCCGTCATGGCGATGCCGCCGAACAGGTAGGGAATGAGGCCGCCGAACAGCAGGCCCGCCACCACGTAAGGATTGGACAGGTCGAAGGAGATCGTGCCGACATCGGCGAAGTAGGGATATTTCTCGCCATTGGCGGCGAAATATTGCAGGTCGTTGGCATAGGCCGCAAACAGCACCAGCGCGCCGAGGCCCGCCGAACCGATGGCGTAGCCCTTGGTCACGGCCTTGGTGGTGTTGCCCACCGCGTCCAGCGCGTCGGTGGACTTGCGCACTTCCGGCGGCAGATGCGACATTTCGGCGATGCCGCCCGCATTGTCGGTGACCGGGCCGAAGGCGTCGAGCGCGACGATCATCCCGGCCAGGCCGAGCATGGCGGTGACGGCAATGCCGGTGCCGAACAACCCGCCGAGCTGATAGGTCGCCAGAATGCCGCCGACGATGACGATGGCGGGCAGCGCCGTCGATTCCAGCGAAACCGCCAGCCCCTGAATGACGTTGGTGCCGTGGCCGGTGACCGAAGCCTGCGCGATGGAATTGACCGGGCGCTTGTTGGTGCCGGTGTAATATTCGGTGATGACGACGATCAGCGCCGTCACCACAAGGCCGACCAATCCGCAGATGAACAGGTTCGTGCCCGAAACCGCCTGCCCGGCGACCACGCCGACCTCGCCCCAGCCGATGGTGAGCCAGGTTGCGCCCCCCAGCCCGAAGACGGAGAGAATGCCGGTAACGATCAGCCCCTTGTAGAGCGCGCCCATGATCGAGCCGTTGACGCCGAGCTTGACGAAGAAGGTGCCGACAATGGAGGTGACGATGCAGGCGCCGCAGATCGCCAGCGGATAGATCATCGCCGATTCCAGAAGCGGCGTGCCCGCAAAGAAGATCGCCGCCAGAACCATGGTGGCGACGACGGACACGGCATAGGTTTCGAACAGGTCGGCGGCCATGCCGGCGCAATCGCCGACATTGTCGCCGACGTTATCGGCGATGGTGGCCGGGTTGCGCGGGTCGTCTTCCGGAATCCCGGCCTCGACCTTGCCGACGAGATCGCCGCCGACATCGGCGCCCTTGGTGAAGATGCCGCCGCCGAGGCGGGCGAAGATGGAAATCAGCGACGCGCCGAAACCGAGCGCCACCAGCGCGTCGATCACGTCGCGCGAGCCGCTGGCATGGCCGAGCGGGCCGGTGAGAATGACGAAATAGATGGAGACGCCGAGCAGCGCCAGACCGGCCACCAGCAGGCCGGTGATCGCCCCGGACTTGAAGGCGATGTCGAGCCCGGCCGACAGGCTGTGCGAGGCGGCCTGCGCCGTGCGGACATTGGCGCGCACGGAGACATGCATGCCGATGAAACCGGCAACCCCCGACAGCACCGCGCCGATCAGGAAGCCGAAGGCGGCCTCCCGCGACAGCAGGAACCAGGTGGCGATGAAAACGACAATTCCGACGATAGCGATGGTCTTGTACTGACGCGTGAGATAGGCTTGCGCCCCTTCCCTGATATAACCGGCGATTTCCTGCATGCGGGCATTGCCCTGATCGGCGGCGAGCACCGATTGCGTTGCCCAGATGGCATAGATCACCGAGAGCAATCCGCACGCGATAACGCCAAACAAAATGGTCATTCCGCTCATTCCTCTCCAAAACGCCGGATGCCGCGCACCCGGCCCCACCCACAGGCGGGCAGGCCGGCTCCTCTCCGGCGAGCCCCCGTGTGCCCGGAGATTGCGTGCTGGATCTTGCCGCGTCAAGCCCCGCCCCGGCTCATCCGTCTGAACGGCCGGAAAACAGGATAGCGCTTGTGCCGAAAGGAGATAGGGCTTACCCGCGCGCCTTGGCGGAGGAGCGGAGCAGGATGAGAATGAGCGCGAGGCAGAACAGCGTCACCGGCCAGATCATCAGGTTCATCACCGACCAGCCGAAAGCGCTGAAAACCTTGCCGGATGCGAAGGACGACGCCGCGACGGAGGCGAACAGCACGATATCGTGGAAGCCCTGCACCCGGTCGGCCTCTTCCGGCCGGTAGCTCGAGGCGACGATGGAGGTCGCGCCGATGAAGCCGAAATTCCAGCCGATGCCGAGCAGGATCAGCGCCCCCCAGAAATTCCAGAGTTCGATGCCCGCATGCGCGACGACGGCGCAACCCATCAGGATCACCAGACCGGCGGCAACGATTCGCTCCGCGCCGAATCGCGCAATCAGCATGCCCGTGAAGAAGCTCGGGCCGAACATGGCCAGCACATGCCACTGGATGCCGAGCGTGGCGAGATCGGAGGAAAAGCCGCAGCCGATGACCATGGCAAGCGGCGCGCCGGTCATCATGAAGGTCATCAGCATATAGGAGGAGATGCCGCAGACCATGCCGGTCAGGAACCGCTGCGTCAGCACGATCTCGCCGAGCGGACGGCGGCCCGCCGCCGTTTTCGGCTGCTTGGGCAGATCCGGCAGGTCGAGGAAGGCGAAGACGCCGAGCGCCAGCAGGCAGACCGGCACGAGCGCCAGGAAGGAACCGGCAAACAGCACCGGCGAGAAGGCGTCCTTGGTCCAGATGGCAAGCTGCGGCCCCAGCACCGCCGAAACGATGCCGCCCGCGAGAATCCACGAGATCGCCTTCGGCTTGAAGAAGGAGGGCGAGGCATCGGCGGCAGCGAAGCGGATCTTCTGCGTGAAGCCGGAGGAGACGCCGACCACCAGCAGGGAGGCGGCAAACATCCAGAAATCCTGCCGGAACAGGGCTATGGATGCCAGGAGGCTGCCGATCGCCGCCAGTCCCGCGCCGAACATGAAGCTTGCCTTGCGGCCGATGGATTGCGCCAGAAAGGCGATGACCAGCGCGCCGACGGCGGTGCCGATGTTGAAACCGGTGAGCGGCGCGGTGGCGAGCGACTTGTCGAGGCCGAGCAGCTGATAGCCCGCCAGCCCGCCGACGGCGAAGCTGACCGGCGGCGTCGAGCCGAGAAGCGCCTGCGCCACCGTCAGGATCGTCACGTTGCGTTTGGCGGATTTCAGATGCGCGTCCAGATCGCCTGCCTGCGCCGCCTGGCTTTGCATCGCCCTGCCCTCTCGTTCCTGATTTACTTGCGGACCTGCTTGGCGACCCGGTCGAGAATGGCGTTCACCAGCTTCGGCTCCTCGTCGGAGAAGAAGGCATGGGCGATCTCGACATATTCGGTGACGATGACCGGAACCGGCACGTCCTTGCGCTCCAGCAGCTCGAAGACGCCGGCGCGCAAAATGGCGCGCACGGTGGAATCGATGCGCGACAGCGCCCAGTCGTCCTGAAGCGCGGCGGCGATCATCGGATCGAGCTTCTTCTGGTCGCGCACGACGCCGGAGACGATGGAGCGGAACCAGCCGGGATCGGCCTTCAGATAGGTGTCGCCATCCACTTCCTGCCCCAGACGATGGGCTTCGTATTCGGCCACGACTTCCAGCGCGCCCGCGCCGCCGACATCCATCTGGTACAGCGCCTGCACGGCGGCAAGGCGCGCCGCCCCGCGCTGGTTGGCCTGCTTGAGCGGGCGTTCGTTATCCTGCTGCGGCTTGTTTTCCTGCGACATGGTTCAACCGCCCAACTGCTGCTTGATCTCGATCATGCGCAAGGCGGCGCGGGCGGCGAAACCGCCCTTGTCCTTGTCGCCGCGGCGGGCGCGGGCCCAGCCCTGCTCCTCGTTTTCCACGGTCATGATGCCGTTGCCGATGGCGAGCGATTCGCTGACGGCGAGATCCATGAGGGCGCGGCTCGATTCGTTCGAGACGATATCGAAATGATAGGTTTCGCCGCGAATGACCATGCCGAGCGCGATGAAGCCATCATATTCGGCGCCGCCATTGTCGGCGCCGTCGAGCGCCATGGCGATGGCGGGCGGAATTTCCAGCGCGCCCGGAACCGTGATGATGTCATAGGTGGCGCCTGCTTCGTCGAGGGCGGCCTTGGCGCCATCGAGCAGGGCATCGGCCATGCCGTCGTAGAAGCGGGCTTCGACGATCAGAAGGTGCGGTCTGGAACTCATGGTTTTACTCCCCATATCGAGAGAAATGGCGCGAACGCGCCTGCGTTTCGAGCCTGCCGTTCGCACAATAGGCTTCTTGCGCGGGAGAAACCACGGCCTCCTGTGCTTTGCAAGCTTTTTCGGTCAGGCCGCAGGTTTCACGCCCGGCTGGCGGGGAATTCGGCGAGCCTTGCGGCGTAGCGCGCCATGGTGTCGACCTCGAAATTCACGAAATCGCCCGCCTTGCGCTCTCCCCAGGTCGTCACCTCCAGCGTATGACGGATCAGCAGCACGTCGAATTCGACGCCATCCACGGCATTGACCGTCAGCGAGGTGCCGTCGAGCGCGACCGAGCCCTTGGGGGCGACGAATTTCGCCAGATGTTCCGGGGCGGCGAGGCGAAAGCGGGTAGCGTCGCCTTCTTCCGTCACCGACAGGATTTCGGCCTTGCCGTCGACATGGCCGGACACGATATGGCCGCCCAGCTCGTCGCCGATCTTCAGCGAGCGCTCCAGATTGATGCGGCTTCCGGGCGTCCAGCCGCCGATGGTCGTCAGCCGCAGCGCCTCTTCCCATGCCTCGACCTCGAACCAGCGGCTGTTATCGCCCTCGCCCGGCAGGCCGGTGACCGTCAGGCAGATGCCGGAATGGGCGATGGAGGCCCCCATGTCGATGGTGGCGGGATCGTAATGGGTGCCGACCCGGAGCTTGATGCCGTGGTTGAGGGGCGTGACGGCTTCGACCGTGCCGATATCGGTGACAATGCCGGTGAACATCAAACGATCCTTTCATACTCGTCGCAGCGGTCGCCGCCGAAGGCGCTGGCGCGCAGATGGGCGAAGTCCGCCGGGATATGGCCCGAAGTCAGCGGCGATGCAATGCCGCCCGCGCCGATTTCGCCCGCGCCGCGGAACAACAGGATGCGATCCACCAGACCGGCCGCAAGAAAATCACGCGCCACCCGCGCTCCTCCCTCCACCAGAAGCGAGGAAACGCCCCGCGCCGCCAGTCCGGGCAGCAGATCGTCCACGCCAGACGATTCGCGCACCTCGACACCTATCGCCTCCAGCGCAGCGCGGCGTCCGGCCAGCGTTTCGTCCAGCCTGCGGGCCACTGCGATAACGGGCACATCGCGGGCGGTGCGGGCAAGCCTGCCGGTGACCGGCAGCTCCAGCCGCGCATCCATGACGATGCGCAGCGGCGACCGGCTCTCCAGCCCCGGCAGACGGCAGGTCAGTTCCGGATCGTCGGCGAGCGCCGTGCCGATGCCGACCAGAATCGCATCGGTTTCCGCCCGCAGCGCATGCGCCTGCGCGCGCGAAACCGGGCCGGTGATCGCCACCTGCCCCGCACCGGCGCGGCCGATCATGCCATCGGCGGAAACCGCCAGTTTCAGGGTCACATAGGGGCGCTTCTGCGTCTGGCGCATCAGATAGGCGGCAAGCGCCCGGCGGCATTCGGCTTCCAGCACGCCGGTTTCCACGGCAATGCCCGCCTCGCGCAAACGGTTGACGCCGCGCCCGCACACCCGGCCATCCGGATCGCCCGCGCCGATCACCACGCGGGCCACGCCGCTTGCGATCAGCGCGTCGGCGCAGGGCGGCGTGCGGCCGTGATGCGAGCAGGGTTCGAGGGTAACGTAGACGGTGGCGCTGCGCGCCTTTTCGCCCGCCATGGCCAGCGCCTGCGGCTCGGCATGCGGCCTGCCGCCCGGCGCGGTGACGCCGGTGCCGACGATGACGCCATCCCTGACGATGACGCAGCCGACCGAAGGATTGGTGGAGGTGTTGCCGGTATTCCAGCGCGACAGGCGCATCGCCGCCGCCATGAAGCGCCGGTCATCATCCATCGGGATCAGACGTCCCCGCCGGAATCCCGGCTGATCTTGGCGTTGATTTCGCTGATCACCTGTTCGAAATCCTCGGCATGGGAAAAATCGCGATAGACGGAGGCGTAGCGCACAAAGGCGACGTCATCCAGCGATTTCAGCGCTTCCAGCACCTGCAAGCCGATTTCTTCCGAGGTGATATCGGTTTCGCCCGAGCTTTCCAGACGCCGCGCAATGCCGGAGACGGCGCGCTCGATGCGGTCGCGGTCCACCGGGCGCTTGCGCAGCGCGATCTCGAAGGACCGCACCAGCTTGTTGCGGTCGAAGGGCTGCTTGCGCCCGGTCTTCTTCACCACCGTCAGCTCGCGCAGCTGCACGCGCTCGAAGGTGGTGAACCGCCCGCCGCAATCCGGACAAATCCGCCGCCGGCGGATGGAGGTTGCATCCTCCGCCGGGCGCGAATCCTTGACCTGCGTGTCTTCCGAACCGCAAAACGGGCAGCGCATGGATCAGGCCATGTAGCCGTACATCGGGAAGCGGCCGGTGAGCGCCATCACCTTGCCGCGCACCTCAGCCTCGACACCGGCATTGCCCTCGTCGGAATTGGCGGCCTTGAGACCGTCGAGAACCTCGACGATCAGCTCGCCGATTTCCTTGAATTCCGCTTCCTTGAAGCCGCGCGTCGTGCCAGCCGGAGCGCCGAGGCGAACGCCGGAGGTGACGAAGGGCTTTTCCGGGTCGAAGGGAATGCCGTTCTTGTTGCAGGTGATGTAGGCGCGGCCGAGCGCGGCTTCCGCCCGCTTGCCGGTGGCGTTCTTCTTGCGAAGGTCGACCAGCATCAGGTGGTTGTCGGTGCCGCCCGAGACGATGTCGAGGCCGTTGGCCTTCAGCGTTTCGGCGAGCGTCTTGGCATTCCTGACGATCTGCGCGGCGTATTCCTTGAAGGAGGGTTGCAGCGCCTCGCCGAAGGCGACGGCCTTGGCGGCGATGACATGCATCAGCGGGCCGCCCTGCAAGCCGGGGAACACGGCCGAGTTGACCTTCTTGGCGATCGCCTCGTCGTTGGTGAGGATCATGCCGCCACGCGGGCCGCGCAGCGACTTGTGGGTCGTCGTCGTCGCGACATGGCAATGCGGGAACGGCGACGGATGCTGGCCACCTGCGACGAGACCGGCGATATGGGCCATGTCGACCATCAGGTAGGCGCCGACTTCATCGGCGATCTCGCGGAAGCGCTTCCAGTCCCAGATGCGCGAATAGGCGGTGCCGCCCGCGATGATGAGCTTCGGCTTGTGCGCGCGCGCCTTTTCGGCCACGTCGTCCATGTCGAGCAGATGGTCTTCCTCGCGCACGCCGTAGGAGACGACGTTGAACCACTTGCCGGACATGTTGACCGGCGAACCGTGGGTGAGGTGGCCCCCGGAGTTCAGGTCGAGGCCCATGAAGGTATCGCCCGGCTGCAACAGCGCCAGGAACACGGCCTGGTTCATCTGCGAGCCGGAATTCGGCTGCACGTTGGCGAAGTCGACGCCGAACAGCTTCTTGGCGCGCTCGATCGCCAGCTCCTCGGCGATATCCACGAACTGGCAGCCGCCGTAATAGCGCTTGCCCGGATAGCCTTCCGCGTATTTGTTGGTCATGATCGAGCCCTGCGCTTCCAGAACGGCGCGGGAAACGATGTTTTCCGAGGCGATCAGCTCGATCTCGTGGCGCTGACGGCCCAGCTCCTTCTCGATCGCGCCAAAGATGTCCGGATCGGATTCAGCCAGCGGGCGGGTGAAGAAAGCATCGGTATTCGTCATTGCGGTTGGCTCCCTAAGTGCGACGGCACCAAGGCGTATTAGCCGCCCCCGCGCCGACGGGCAAGACGCCCAGCGACATTTGACAACCAAACTACGATCCCGCCGCCAAAGGATGCGAAAAGGCCGGCTCCTCGCGAAGCCGGCCCTGAAACATTCCGGAAACGATCCGCCGCTCTTATTGCGGCAGATTGTCTTCCTCGATCGAGCCCGCGGACTGCTCGACGCCGGTGGTGGTCTGCAAGGCCAGCTCCGCCGCGCCGTCCATCTGGTAGATGTCGTCGCGGAACTGCACCACGCGGTCGCGGGCCGACCAGGCGGTGATGTAGACGAAATAGACCGGCACTTCGACGGCGAGCTTGATCGGCGTGTTGACGCGGGCGTTGATGACCTTCTCGATCTGCGGGCGCGACCAGCCGGGCGTTTCCTTCAGGAGCCATGTGATGAGGTCGCGCACGTTCTGCACGCGCACGCAACCGGAGGATTCGAACCGCATGAGCTTGTTGAACAGGCCCTGCTGCGGCGTGTCGTGCATATATTCGTTATGCTCGTTGTAGAAGTTGATCTTGGTCGACGCCATGGCGTTGATCTTGCCGGGATCCTGACGGAACATCAGGTTCGGCGCCTTGGGGGCGAACCAGTCGACGGTCTCCGGCGCCACTTCCTGACCCTTGTTGTCGATCAGGCGGATATTGTTGCGCTTGAGATAGGTCGGATCCTTGCGCATCAGCGGCACGAT
>JBDHTA010000150.1:0-10588 GCA_039808465.1 Rhizobiaceae bacterium
GCCCGCCACCGAAAAGGCGAGCGGAAAATTGGAGGCGCCGAACACCGCGACCGGCCCGACCGGGCGCTGCATCAGCCGGATTTCCGGGCGCGGCAGCGGCTTGCGGTCGGGCAGCGCCGGGTCGTGGCGGCGGTCGAGGAAATCGCCTTTCAGCACATGATTGGCGAACAGGCGAAGCTGCGCCGTGGTGCGGGCGCGCTCGCTCTCCAGCCGTTCGGCGGGCAGGCCGGTTTCGGCAACGGCGATGGCGGTGAGATCGGCGGCGCGATCCTCGATCTCCGCCGAAATCGCCATCAGCAGCCCGGCGCGCATTTCGCGGGGCATGTAGCCGTAGATCCAGAACGCCTCTTCCGCCGCCTTCGCCGCCCGGTCTACATGCCCGGCCGTTCCGGCGCAAAAGGCATGCGGCGTGCCCGTCGCGGGCGAAGAGAGGAACGCCGCCTCCCCGCCCACCCGCTCCCCGGCGATCAGGTGCCTGCCATGCGGTGTGAAAACCATACCGTCATCCTTGCCTGAAAGCTTAGAGTCTGTCAGGTTCATACTGAACCTGACAGACTCTAGTTTCTTTTGTTTTCGTTTGTCTTTTCGGGAAAACCGGTTCCCACTTTTCCCTGACAAACTCTAATGGCTGTCCTTGCCCACGGGCGCGCCACGGCAGCCCTTGAGGAAATCGAAGTCGGCGCCGGTATCGGCACCCTCGACATGGGTGTGGAACAGCCAGGCATAGCCGCTCTGCGGCGGCGCGGCGGCCGGTTGCCAGGCGGCGAGGCGCGCCTGCAATTCTTCGTCCGGAATATCCAGATGCAGCCTGCGGGCGGGCACGTCGATCTCGATCATGTCACCGTCGCGCACCACGGCGAGCGGGCCGCCGACGGCGGCTTCCGGGGCGGTGTGCAGAACCACGGTGCCATAGGCCGTGCCGGACATGCGGGCATCGGAAATGCGCACCATGTCGGTGATGCCCTTGCGCAGCACCTTGGGCGGCAGGCCCATATTGCCGACCTCGGCCATGCCGGGATAGCCCTTCGGCCCGCAATTCTTCATCACCATGATGCAGTTTTCGTCGATATCCAGCGCCTCGTCGTTGATCTTGGCCTTGTAGTCGTCGATATCCTCGAACACCACGGCGCGGCCGCGATGGGTAAGCAGATGCGGCGAGGCGGCGGATGGCTTCAGCACCGCGCCCTTGGGCGCCAGATTGCCCTTCAGCACCACGATGCCGCCGGATGCGGCCAGCGCCTGTTCGGCGGGCAGGATGACATCGTCATTGTAATTGACGACATCCTTCACCTCGTCCCAGATGCCGAGGCCGGAAACGGTCAACGCGTCCCTGTGCAGAATCCCGGCTTCGCCGAGCCGCTTCAGCACCACCGGCAGGCCGCCCGCATAGAAGAACTCTTCCATGAGATATTTGCCCGACGGCATCAGGTTGACGATGGTCGGCACGTCGCGACCGCAGCGGTCCCAGTCGTCCAGCGTCAGGTCGATGCCGCAGCGCCCGGCAATCGCCAGAAGATGCACGACGGCATTGGTGGAGCCGCCGATCGCCGCATTGGTGCGGATGGCGTTTTCGAAAGCCTGCTTGGTCATGATGTCGGAGGGCTTCAGGTCGTCCTTGACCATCTGCACGATGCGGCGGCCCGTCAGTTGCGCCATGACGCGGCGGCGCGAATCCACGGCGGGAATGGCGGCGTTGCCCGACAGCGCCATGCCCAGCGCCTCGGCCATCGAGGCCATGGTGGAGGCGGTGCCCATGGTGTTGCAGGTGCCGGTGGACCGGCTCATCGACGCTTCCGCTTCGAGGAAATCGGCCTGCGTCATCTCGCCCGCCTTCACGGCTTCGGAGAATTTCCACAGATGCGTGCCGGAGCCGACGCGCTCGCCCCGGAAATAGCCGTTCAGCATCGGCCCGCCGGTGACGACGATGGAGGGCAGGTCGCAGGAGGCGGCGGCCATCAGCAGCGACGGCGTGGTCTTGTCGCAGCCGACCAGGAGCACGCAGCCATCCATCGGCTGACCGCGAATGGCTTCCTCCACCGAAAGCGCCGCGAGATTGCGGAACATCATCGCCGTCGGGCGGAAGGTGTTTTCGGAAGCCGAGAACACCGGCACTTCCAGCGGAAAGCCGCCCGCCTCCCACACGCCCGCCTTCACCTTTTCGGCGAGTTCGCGCAGATGGCCGTTGCAGGGGGTCAGATCCGACCAGGTGTTGAGGATGCCGATCACGGGGCGTCCGTCGAACAGGTCATGCGGATAGCCCTGGTTCTTCATCCAGCCGCGATGATAGATGGCATCGCGGCCGGTGCCGCCATACCATTCCTGCGAGCGCAGCTTGCGGGGCCATGGCTTGGGGGTGAAACGGCTCATGTTCGGCCTCCTTGAATGGGTTTTTGCCGCGTTACAGCGTTCTGACGGTCACGGCCTGGCTTGCGGAGCCGGGCGCGACCGCCAGCGGATTGGCAAGCGGCAGGCCGAAATCCGGCGCGGAAATTTCGAAGACGTCGCCCGCCTCAGGCTTGATGCCATCGGCAACCGACAGGGTCGCCGTGCCGAACATATGCACATGCACATCGCCCGGCTGGCGGAACAGATCGTATTTGAAATGGTGGTGTTCGAGATTGGCGATGGTGTGCGACATGTTCGCCTCGCCCGACAGGAACGGCTTTTCCCAGATCACCGCGCCCGCGCGGCGGATGCGGCTCATGCCCCTGATATCGGCGGGCAGCGAACCCACCAGCAGTTCCGGCCCGAAGGCGGCGGGGCGCAGCTTCGAATGGGCGAGGAACAGATAGTTGATGCGCTCGGTGACGTGATCGGAAAACTCGTTCGACAGCGAGAACCCGGCGCGGAACGGCGTGCCATCGGGGCCGATGACGTAGAAACCGGCGATTTCCGGCTCCTCGCCGCCATCCAGCGCGAAATTCGGGGAGACCAGCGGATCGCCGGGGGCGGCGGCCTGAACGCCGGTGCCCTTGTAGAACCATTCCGGCTGCACGCCCACTTCGCCAGCGGCGGGCCTGCCGCCCTCCAGCCCCATGCGGAACATCTTCATGCTGTCGGACAGCCCTTCGGCGGGCGCATGCATGGCGTTGCGGGTGGAAGCCGAACCGGTATGGGTCAGGCCCGTGCCGGTGAGGAACATGCGCGCCGGTTCGGGATGGCGCAGCGGCACGTCGAGCACGCCGTTTGCCGCGAGTTCCGCCACATCCACCGCCTCGCCGCCCGCGGGGATCACATCGGCAAGGCCGCAGCCCTTGGCGATGGCCTCTTCGGCGAGTTTCAGGATGGTTGCGCCGGAAATCAGGCGCGCCTTCTCCTGCGCGCCGCCGCGAACCGCGACGCCGCCATTTCTGATCTGACTGAGCAACATGACCTTATCCCTGCTTGTTCTTGTTGTAGACGTCGAAGATGACGGCGATCAGCAGCACGAGGCCCTTGATGACCTGCTGGTAATCGATGCCGATGCCCATGATCGACATGCCGTTGTTCATCACGCCCATGATCAGCGCGCCGACGACGACGCCGACCACCTTGCCGGAGCCGCCCGACATCGAGGCGCCGCCGATGAACACCGCCGCGATCACGTCCAGCTCGAAGCCGACACCGGCCTTGGGCGTGGCGGAGTTGAGGCGGGCGGTGACGATCATCCCCGCCAGCGACGCCAGCACGCCCATGTTGACGAAGGTGAAGAAGACGAGCCAGTCGGTCTTGATGCCGGAGAGCTTCGCCGCCTTCTCGTTGCCGCCGACGGCATAGATGCGCCGCCCGGTGGTGGTCTGGTTGGTGAAGAAGGCATAGGCGACGATCAGCACCGACATGACGATCAGCACGTTCGGCAGGCCCCGGAAGCTCGCGAGCTTCCAGCCGACGAACAGCAGGGCCGCGCCAACCAGACAGTGCTTGGCCCAGAACATCGCGGAGGAGCCGGGATCCATGCCGAAGGAAATATCCTGATTGCGGCTTTTCACACTGCGCCAGACGATGACGAGAATGGCGACGGCGACGACGAACACCGCCGTCATGTTCGGACGCCCGACGCCGAAGAGATCGGGCACGAAGCCGGTGGAGAGCGCCTGGAATTCCCGCGGGAACGGGCCGATGTTCTGCCCGGCCAGCAGCCACAGCGTCAGCCCGCGAAACACCAGCATGCCCGCCAGCGTGACGATGAAGGAGGGGATGCGCCAGAAGGCGATCCAGTAGCCCTGCGCCGCCCCGATCACCGCGCCCGCGATCAGCACCGAGGGGATGACGGCGTAGACCGGCCATCCGGCCTTCACCGTCAGCGTCGCGGCGATGGCGCCGGTAAAGGCGGCGACCGAGCCGACCGACAGGTCGATGTGCCCGGCGACGATGACCAGCAGCATGCCCAGCGCCATGATGATGACGTAGGAGTTTTGCAGGAACAGGTTGGTGATGTTCTGCGCCGACAGGAAATCGACGTTCTGGGTGGCGCGCACCACGACGAGGAAGAAGAAGACGATGGCGAGCAGCGCCAGCATCATTCCGTTTTCCCGCAGATTGCCGCCGAGCTGGGCGCGGATGGTATCCCTGGCGCTTGTCACGCTGTTTTCTCCCCCTGTTTCTGTCCGTCACGGATGATGAGGCCCATGATGGCCTCCTGGCTCGCCTCTTCGCGGGCGAGTTCACCGGCGATGCGGCCCTCGTTCATGACGTAGATGCGGTCGCACATGCCGAGCAGTTCCGGCATTTCCGACGAGATCATCACGATGCCGCGCCCCTGGGCGGCAAGATCGTTCATGATGGCGTAGATTTCATATTTGGCGCCGACATCGATGCCGCGCGTCGGCTCGTCGAGGATCAGCACCTGCGGATCGGTGAACAGCCATTTCGACAGCACCACCTTCTGCTGGTTGCCGCCCGAGAGGTTGACGACCTTCTGGTGAACGCCGGGCGTGCGGATTTTCAGCGCCTTGCGGTAGCCTTCGGCGACACTGTGCTCGCGGCCCTTGCCGAGCACCCAGCCGGTGGCGACGCCGGAGAGATTGGCAAGCGAGATATTGGTCGAGATCGGCTCGTCGAGGATGAGGCCGAGAACCTTGCGGTCCTCCGTCACATAGGCGAGACCGGCATCGACGGCGCGGCTGACGCTGGAAAGATCGGCCTTTCTGCCGTCGATTTCCGCCTCGCCCGACTGGTAGATGCCGTAGGAGCGGCCGAACAGGCTCATGGCAAGCTCGGTGCGCCCCGAGCCCATCAGCCCGGCGATGCCGACGATCTCGCCGCGCCGCACATGGAAGGCGGCGTCGCGGATGACCTGGCGCGGCTGGTCGGGATGGCGCACGTTCCAGCCCGTCACCCGCATCAGCACCTCGCCGATTTTAGGCTCGCGATGCGGATAGCGATGCTCCATGTCGCGCCCGACCATGTCGCGGATGATGCGCTCCTCGCTGACATCGGCGCGATCGATGGTGGAGACGGTGGAGCCGTCGCGGATCACCGTCACCCGGTCGGCGACGCGGCGGATCTCGTTCAGCTTGTGCGAGATGATGATCGAGGTGACGCCATGGGTCTTCAGTTCCAGAATGAGGTCGAGCAGCGCCTGGCTGTCGTTTTCCTGAAGGGCGGCGGTCGGCTCGTCGAGGATCAGCAGGCGCACGTCCTTGGCCAGCGCCTTGGCGATCTCGACAAGCTGCTGCTTGCCGACGCCGAGCTTTTCCACCGGCGTCGTCGGCGCTTCCTTCAGCCCGACCTTCTTCAGCACTTCCTCGGTGCGGCGGAAGGCGAGCGGCCAGTTGATGACGCCGCGTGTGGCCACCTCGTTGCCGAGAAAGATGTTTTCGGCGATGGAGAGCAGCGGCACCAGCGCCAGCTCCTGATGGATGATGATGATGCCTTCGGCCTCGCTGTCGCGGATGCCGCGAAAACCCATGGGGCGGCCGCCATAGAGAATTTCGCCCTCATAGGAGCCATGCGGATAGACGCCGGAGAGAACCTTCATCAGCGTCGATTTGCCCGCGCCGTTCTCGCCGCAGATGGCGTGGATTTCGCCCTGCTCGATGGTCAGATCCACACGGTCGAGCGCGCGCACGCCGGGGAAGGACTTGCCGATACCCCGCATTTCCAGAAGCGCAGTCATGAAACCCCCTCCGAAAGCGGAAGGGCAAGGCGGACCCTGCCCTTCCCGTTTTCATGATTACTTCAACTGATCGGCGGTGTAATAGCCGGATTCGACCAGAACCTTCTCATAGTTGGACTTGTCGACCGGAACCGGCTCCAGCAGGTAGGAGGGCACGACCTTGCGGCCGTTGTCATAGGTCTTGGTGTCGTTGATCTCGGGCTCGCTGCCCTGCAACACGGCATCGACCATCTTGACGGTGACGCCAGCCAGAGCGCGGGTGTCCTTGAAGATCGTCGAATACTGCTCGTCGGCGATGATCGACTTGACGGAGGGGATTTCCGCGTCCTGACCGGTCACGATCGGCATCTTCAGGTCGCCGGAGCCGTAGCCGACGCCCTTCAGCGACGACAGGATGCCGATGGACAGGCCGTCATAGGGCGAGAGAACGCCGTTGACCTGCTTGCTGGAATAGTTGGCGGAGAGGATGTTGTCCATGCGGGCCTGCGCCACGGCGCCATCCCAGCGCAGCGTGCCGACCTTGTCCATGCCGGTCTGGCCGGAGCCGATGACGATGTCGCCACTGTCGATCAGCGGCTGGAGAACCGACATCGCGCCGTTGTAGAAGAAGAAGGCGTTGTTGTCGTCCGGCGAGCCGCCGAACAGCTCGACGTTGAGCGGCTTCACATCCGGGAAGCGGCTCTTCATGCCGTCGACCAGCGAGGTGGCCTGCTGCACGCCGACCTTGAAGTTGTCGAAGGTGGCGTAATAGCTGACGGCATCGCTTTCGCGGATCAGGCGGTCATAGGCGATGACCTTGATGCCTGCGGCATCGGCGTTTTCCAGCGCGTTGGTCAGCGTCGTGCCGTCGATGGAGGCGATGACGAGAACCTTGACGCCCTTGGTGATCATGTTCTCGATCTGGGCGAGCTGGTTGGGAATATCGTCCTCGGCATATTGCAGGTCGGTGTCGTAACCGGCGGCCTGCAACTGCTTGACCATGTTGTTGCCGTCATCGATCCAGCGGGCCGACGACTTGGTCGGCATGGCGATGCCGACGAGACCCTTGCTTTCCGCCCAGGCCTGGGCCGCGAACAAACAGGCGCTCAGCGCGGCGGTGGCCGCGAGAAGTTTCAATTTCATCCTATCCTCCCTGAAGGGATCGCTTGGCAATCCCGGAATATCCGCCGAACGGATGCGCCAGAGATAAAACGCCTCGACATAACAGGCAAATCGAATTATCTCATTGTTGCATAGCGAAACTGGTATATCAGACATGGCTTTTCCGGTCTCCGCCTTGCCTTATCTCAAATTGTCGCATCTCAGGCTGGTGGCGGCGATCGCCGAGCACGGCCAGATCCAGACGGCGGCGCAGGCCTTGGCGCTGACCCAGCCCGCCGCCTCGCGCAGCCTCGCCGAAATCGAGCGGCTGGTGGGGGCGGCGCTGTTCGAGCGGCATTCACGCGGCATGAAGCCGACGCGCACCGGCCAGATCCTCGTGCGCCGCGCCCATACCATGCTGATGGAAATGCAGGATCTGGCCCATGAGCTGCGCGAGGAGCGCGAGGGCGCGAGCGGCTATGTCAATGCGGGCGCGGTGACGGGACCGGCGGTCGGCTATCTCGTGCCCGCCATCCGCAGGCTGAAGGCGGCGACCCCCAATGTCGAGCTGCGCGTCGATGTCGGCCCTTCCACGCAACTGATGCGCGGGCTGCTGGACGGCGATTACGATTTCATCGTCGGGCGGCTGCTGCCGGAGTCCGATACCGACGCGCTCGACATCGTATCGGGGGAAATCGAGCGGGTGCGCTGCCTCGTGCGCCGCGAGCATCCGCTGGCGGGGCGCGAAAACGTGTCGCTGGCAGCGCTTCTCGATTATCCCTGGATCATTCAGGAGCGCGGCACGCCGATCCGGCAGGCGGTGGAGGCGGCGTTCATTTCCGCCCGCCTGCCGGTTCCCGCCGATATCGTCGCCACCTCCTCCCTCGTTTTGATGATGGCGCTTCTCAGCGATTCGGATATGATCGCCCCGATGTCGCTGGAGGTGGCGCGTCTTCTGGAGGGAAATAGCGGAACCGGGCTGGCGGCGCTGGATTTGCGCTCGCGGATCGAGGTTTCGCCCTATCACATCATCACCCTTCGCGGGCGGCACCTGTCGCCTGCGGCGCACCGGCTGCATGCGCTGGTGTTGGAGGAAGTGGCGCGCATCCGCGAATAATCGCGCTGGGAGCCCTGCGCTTTCATGAAATCGTTAATCCTGGCATGTCAGGTTTCTCTTCGACACGGCCACAACGGGAGACGGGCGGAACGGCATTGAAGGCAGCGCAACAGGGCCAACCGACGGACAGCCAGGCGGACAAACCGACGCGCCGCATGATCTTCGCGTATCAAAGCGCTTCCGCGATCGCGCTTGCCATCAGCCTGTTCTGGACGGTGGCCTTCGCCCGCGAAGGGCTCTGGCTGCTGTCGGCATCGGAAATCATCCTCGCCACGGTGTCGCTGGCAAGCTGGCTGCTGATCCGCGCCGGGCGGTTCACGGCGGCGCTGATCATCACCGAAATCGCCTTCCTCACCTTCATTCTCACCTTCAGCCTGATGTTCGACACGCCGACGCCGGACGCGCCGCGCGTGTCGCATCTCTACCTGCCGGTGCTGGCGATGCTCGCCTACATCAATTACCTGCGGCGGCGCTCGGTCTTTCAGCTCGGCTTCATCGCGGTCGCGCTCCTCTGCTACATCGTTTTCACCAGCGGCGTGCCGGCCCTGCCCTTCGCGCAGCCGATTCCCGATGAGTTGCGCCCGGCCGGCGTCTGGGCCAACAGCATCATCTCCACGGTGATGATGGTCGGGGCGATCTATGCGCTGCAACTGGAATTCGCCCGCCACAAGGGCATGGCGCGGGATTTGCGCATGGCCCTGCGCAATCGCGAGCTGGAACTGTTCCTGCAACCGCAAGTGGATAGGGCGGGCGCGCTGATCGGGGCCGAGGCGCTGCTGCGCTGGAAGCATCCGCAGCGCGGCTACATTCCGCCCGGCGTCTTCATTCCGGTGGCGGAGGAAAGCGGGCTGATGCCGCTGCTCGGGCCATGGGTGCTGGCGGAATCCTGCCGCATCCTCGGAAGCTGGAAGGCCGATCCGGCGCTTTCCTCCCTGTCGCTGGCGGTGAATGTCAGCGCCAGCCAGTTCGCCGCCGAGGATTTCGAGGAGCAGGTTCTCGGGCTGGCGGCGCTGCACGGCGCCGATCCCGCCCGGCTGAAGCTGGAGCTGACCGAAAGCGTGATCGTCTCCGGCCTGGAGCGGGTGGCGGGCAAGATGCAGACGCTGCGCAAGAGCGGCATCCGCTTCGCGCTCGACGATTTCGGCACCGGCTATTCGGCGCTGAGCTATCTCCAGCGCCTGCCCGTCGATGAAATCAAGATCGACCGCAGTTTCGTGCAGGAGGCGCCCGCTGGCGGCAATGCCGCATCGCTGGTGCGCAGCATCGTGCAGATCGGCCTCGATCTCGGCCATGTCATGCTGGCCGAAGGGGTGGAAACGCGCGAGCAATACACCATGCTGCGCGCCTGCGGCTGCGCCGAGTTTCAGGGCTATTATTTCGGCCGCCCCGTCTCCCGCGCCGCGTTCGAGCAATCCGCCCGCGGCAAGCCGGAAAGCCTTGCCGATATTCCCGCCTGAAAGCCCCGGACGAATTGACGCCGCCCCCCGAAGCCATGCATAGAAGCCGCATCGAACGCGGGAGAACGGCATGACGACGGCAGGCAGGAACATCGGTTTCATCGGCACCGGCACGATCACGGAAGCGATGGTCAGGGGGCTGCTCGCGCCCGAGCCTGCGGTGACCGGCATTCTGGTTTCGCCGCGCAATGCGGAAATCGCCGCCCGCCTGCAAGCGGAATTTCCGGGGGTGCGGATCGCGGCGGACAACCAGCAGATCGCCGACGCCTGCGAAACCGTGGTGCTGGCCGTGCGCCCGCAGATCGCCGAGGAGGTGATCCGCCCCTTGCGCTTCCGCGGCGGGCAGAGGGTGATCAGCGTCATCGCCGCCACCGGCCGCGACACGCTGCTGTCCTGGATCGGCGCGGATGTGGTGCTGTCGCAGGCGGTGCCGCTGCCCTTCGTCGCCCATCGCGCCGGGGTGACGGCGATCTATCCGCCGGATGCGGCGGCCGCCTCGCTGTTTTCCACGCTCGGCACCGCCGTCGAATGCGAGACGCGCCGGGAATACGATCTGCTGGCCGCCATCAGCGCCCTGATGGGAACCTATTTCGGCATGATGCACCGCGCCGTCGAATGGGCTGGCGAGCAGGGCCTGCCCGCCGACAAGGGACGCGCCTATCTCGGCCCGCTGTTTGCCGAACTGGCGCGGACGGCGCTTCGCGAGACGGACAAGCCGCTCGACGCGCTCTCGCGGGAATTTTCCACCAAGGGCGGGCTGAACGAGCAGATCTTCACCGATTTCGACACCAAGGGCGGCACCGAGGCGATAAGAAACGCGCTCGGCCGCGTGCTGGA
>JBDHTA010000151.1:0-10386 GCA_039808465.1 Rhizobiaceae bacterium
GGGCGGCGCGTTTCTGGCTCTCCACCGCATAGGCGTCGACATCGTTCCGGGAGAAGCCGTACTTGGTGGCGATCAGGTCGGCGGAAACGCCCTGCGGCATGAAGTAAGCAGGAAAGCTGACGGAGGGATCCATGAACCACGCGCCGCCCGCCATGCCGAGACCGATGCGCGACATGGATTCGACGCCGCCGGCGATGACGATATCGTCCGCCCCCTGCGCGATCTTGGCCGCGCCGAGATTGACGGCATCGAGGCCGGAGGCGCAGAAGCGGGAAATCTGCATGCCGGGCGCGCGGTTGGAATAGCCGGCCTCGAAGGCCGCCGCCTTGGGAATGACCGCGCCCGCCTCATAGACCGGGTCGACGCAGCCGAAGATGATGTCGTCGACCGTGGCGGTGTCGAGGCCGTTGCGGCCGCGCAGCGCTTCCAGCACCCGGGCGGCAAGGCGCGGGGTCGGCACCTCATGCAGCGCGCCGTCCTTCTTGCCGCGCCCGCGCGGGGTGCGCACGTGATCGTAGATGAAGACGTCGGTCATGAGGCTGCCTCTCTCCCTGCAAATCACTGCTATCATAGCGGCCTTCCGGTCTGCCGGAAGCCCGAAAGTGGCTCAGAACGCCTCGGCGGGCAGCGCCATCATCGTATCCGCGCCCGCCTCGATGCGCGCCTTGCGCAGCGCCGTTTCCGGCAGGATGCGCTCCATGAAGAAGCGGGCCGTCACCAGCTTGGCTTCGTGGAAGGCGGCCTTCTCCCCGCCCCTGGCCAGCCCTTCCTGCGCGGCTTTCGCCATCCGCGCCCACATGTAGCCGAGGATGACGAGGCCGGAGAGATGCATGTAATCCGTCGAGCCCGCGCCCGCATTGTCCGGCTTGTCCATGGCGTTCTGCATGAACCACATGGTCGCGGCTTGCAGGTCGTTCAAGCCCTTCTTGAGATGCTTCGTGAAGAAACTCATCCGCTCGTCATGGCGATGCGCCTCGCAGAACTCGCCGATTTCCGCAAACAGCGCCATGACGGCGCGCCCGCCGTGATGGCCGAGCTTGCGGCCGACGAGATCGAGCGCCTGAATGCCGTTCGCGCCCTCGTAGATCATGGCGATGCGGGCATCGCGCACGAACTGGCTCATGCCGTTTTCCTCGATATAGCCATGGCCGCCGAACACCTGCTGCGCCATCACGGCGTGGTCGAAACCCTTGTCGGTCAGGACACCCTTGAGGATCGGCGTCACCAGGCCGAGCATGTCGTCGGCCGCCTGCTTCTCGGCCGGATCGGACGAGCGGTGGGCGATGTCGGATTTCAGCGCCGTCCACAGCAGGAAGGCCCTGGAGCCCTCGTTGAAGGCGCGGATGGTCATCAGCGCGCGGCGGATATCGGGATGGACGATGATCGGATCGGCGGGCCTGTCCTTCGCCTGCGCGCCGGTCAGCGCCCTGCCCTGCAAACGCTCGCGGGCATAGGATGCGGCATTCTGATAGGCGATATCGGCAACCGCCAGCCCTTGCAGGCCCACGCCGAGGCGCGCCTCGTTCATCATCACGAACATGGCCGCAAGGCCGTGATGCGCCTCGCCGACGAGATAGCCGGTCGCCCCGTCGTGATTGATGACGCAGGTGGCATTGCCATGGATGCCCATCTTGCGCTCGATGGCGCCGCAGGTGACGCCGTTGCGCGCCCCCGGCGAGCCATCCGCGTTCAGCAGGAATTTCGGTACGATGAACAGCGAGATGCCCTTGGTGCCCTCCGGCGCGCCCTCGATGCGGGGCAGCACCAGATGCACGATGTTGTCCGCCATGTCGTGCTCGCCAGCGGAGATGAAGATCTTCTGGCCGGTGATGCGGTAGGTGCCATCCGCCTGCGGCACGGCCTTGGTGCGCAACAGGCCGAGATCGGTGCCGCAATGCGGCTCGGTCAGGTTCATGGTGCCGGACCAGCGGCCGGAGACCATGTTCGGCAGCCATGTCCGCTTCTGCTCCTCGGAGCCGTGAACGATCAGCGCCGCGATCGCCCCTTGCGTCAGGCCGGGATACATCATCAGCGCCATGTTGGCGGCCGAGGAGAAGGAGCCGACCGCCGCATGCAGCGTATAGGGCAGGCCCTGCCCGCCGAATTCCTCCGGGATCGCCAGCCCGATCCAGCCGCCGTCCCGGTACGCCTCATACGCCTCGCGAAAACCGGGCGGCGTGGTGACGGAGCCATCCTCGTGGCGCACGCAGCCCTCGCGGTCGCCGACGGCGTTCAGCGGCAGGAAGATATCCTCCGAGATTTTCGCCGCTTCCGACAGGATCGCCTCGAGCATATCCGGCGTCGCATCGGCAAAGCCCGGCAGGTTGTTGTAGCGGTCGAGGCGCAGCACCTCGTCCAGAACGAAAAGCGTATCCTCCACAGGAGCCTTGTAGACCGGCATCGTCTTTCCCTCCAACCGCCTGAAACAAAGGCGCAAGCTTCGAAGCAGATTGGCCATCTATTCTCACCGCGAAAGCAATCCGTGGCTGCGCCTTATCCGCGTCGTTTGCCTGAGCTTACAGGGAGAGAGTTAATCGCTTGCTCCCATTTGAACAGGGCATGGCGAAAAACGTGCGGTCACGGCCCGGCGCAACCGCCGGGCGGCATACATGAGATAATGATTGAGAATTGGGGGTCGCGTTAACCACCTGTTTACCATGTTTGAACGATGGTGCGCGATAAGGTCTGGTGAACCGCGATTTTTCGTTTCGCGTTCCGGCGGCGCGCCAGCCCACCGTAAAAGTCCCGCGGGGAAAGGCCAGTCCTCTTTCCGCATCCGGAACGACACCACCGGAGATTCTCCGGCACAAAGGCTGAAACGAGCAGACACATGAACGGATCGCGCCCCACACCACCCCGCCACGGTGACAGGTCATCGCTCGATGCGCTGAGCCGCACGATCGAGGGGCTGGAGGCGCGCATCGAAGGCCTGATCGCCACGCCCCGCAACGATTTTCGCACGCGGCCCATGGCCGATCACGGCGAGCGGCCCGCGCGCCGCGAAAGCTGGCGCGAACCGGCCATGCCCGAACGGGATGCCCGCCCCATGCGGGATGACCGTCCCATGCGCGACGAACGCCCCCGCTCCATGCGCGACGAGCGCGACACGCGGCCCGATCCGCTCAAGGAAATCCGCCAGCGCCAGCGCTCGCTCGATGCCGGACGCCGCCCCGCGCCGCAATACGCCGCGCCCCGCCACGAGGAGGCGCAGGCCTTCGCGCCGCGTGAGCCGCACGCCCCCTATGCAGCCGCCCCGCAGGCGGCGATGCCCGATCCGGCCATGAAGGAGATCGCGCAGGCGCTGGTCAGCCTGCGCCACGAACTCAAGCAGGATATCTCGCAAGGGGTTGCCCGCGAAGTCGGGGCGCTGCGCGAGGAAATGCGCAGCCTGCGCGCCTCCGCGCAGGATCATTCCGTCGCCATCGACGTGCGCGACGATCTCGCCCGCCTGTCGCAGAGCATCGACCAGCTCGGCCACCAGCCCTCCTCGCAGCGCGAGGCGGACAGCCTGCGCGCCGAATTCGAGGAGTTGCGGGCGATGATGGACGGGCTCGCCCGCGAGGAATCCATCCGCCACATGCACATGCGCTGGAACGGCATGGAGGACAAGCTCCACGCCATCGAGACCGGCCCGTTGCAGGAGGAGCTGGTGTCGCTCGCCTACCGGCTGGACGACATCAAGGTGCAGCTCGGCACGATGCGCGACATCCCGGCCATTCAGGCGCTGGAAGACAAGCTGCTGCGCGTCGCCCACGCCGTCGAGCATCTGGGCGAGCGCATGCCCGCGCAGCAGGACGGGGCGCTGACCGAGCAGTTCGCCGGTCTGGACAGCCGCCTCGACGAGATCAGCCGCGCCATCGCCGCCACCGGCCGCGCCGCCAATGCCGCCGACAGCTCCGCCATGCAGCGGCTGGAAAACCGGCTGGGGGCGCTTGCCGACCAGATCGAGGCCATCGGCCGCGAGACCATGAACCGCCCCGATCCCGCCGCCGAGTTCGGCGCGCGCATCGAGGCGCTGGCGGCCCGGGTCGAGGACATCGCCCAGGCCGAGGCCGCCCAGCGGCTTGACGAGCGGCTGGAGCAATTGTCGGCGCTGCTGGAGCGCTCGCAGAAGACGCCCGCCGCGCCCGCCCCGGAACTGACCGGCTATCTCGCCGATATCTCCCGCAAGATCGACGCGCTGGAGCATGGCTCGGTCAACGACATGCTGGCCGAGCGGCTGGATTATCTCGCCCGCCGCATCGAGGAATTCGAATTCCAGCCGCAGCCTCTCGCCGCGCCCGACGATGGCGCCATGCGCCGCATCGAGGGCCAGTTGAGCACTATCGCCGCCCGGCTGGACGAAACCGGTGCAGCCCCCGCCCATGACCTGTCGGCGCTGCGGGCGCTGGAAGACCAGATCGCGCATCTGTCGCACCTGATCAGCGAGCCGCGCCCGGCGCCCGCCGAACTGCCGCCAGCCTTCGAGAACCGCCTGTCGGCCATCGAAGACTACATGGCGACCAATGACGAATACATCATCGAGGCGGCCCGCCATGCGGCGGAAGCCGTGGTCGAAGCCTATGGGCGCGGTGGCATGCCCGCCGCCGCAACCGATGGCGGCGCGGCCGACGTCTCGGCGCTGGCCGCCCTTGCCGACGATCTCCGGCATCTGGAAGAACTCAGCCGCAGCTCCGAGGAGCGCACCCAGCATACCTTCGAGGCGCTGCACGACACCCTCGTGCAGATCGCGGGCCGTCTGGAGGACATGGATGGCCGATTTCGCGACTTCCAGGACGAGCAGCATGAGCGCCGCCCGCAGCCGGTAATGCCGAAGGCAACGCAGCCGGTCTTCGCCGAAGAAAGCTTCGCCGCCGACCCCTACGATTACGCCGAAACGATCCGCCCGGTTTCCCCGCGCGAATCCGTGGCCGAGCAATCCGCTCCGGCGCTCGCCTCCAT
Organism: Rhizobiaceae bacterium; assembly: GCA_039808465.1. GTDB lineage: Bacteria > Pseudomonadota > Alphaproteobacteria > Rhizobiales > Rhizobiaceae > Metarhizobium. Next base: position 4,942 of record JBDHTA010000151.1, read on the forward strand.
GGTGGCGGAAGCGGAAACGGCGCTTGCCGCCGAAACGGAGGAGGCGAAGGAGGAAAAGCCCGGCCTGTTCGCCAGCCTCGGCAAGAAATTCCGCACCGGCCGCAAGGCGGGCCAGCCCGCCGCAATCCAGCAGCGCGAGATGATCGAGCCCGCGCCGCCGCTGGCGCCGGAGGAAATCGTTCCCGCCCCCGAAACCAACGAGCTGCTGGAGCCCGGCTCCGGCGCGCCCGATATCAAGCGCATTCTGGAACGCGTGCGCGCCATGCAGAACGGCCAGTCCGCCTCGCAGGAGCCGGACGGCGACCGCGCCAATTATATCGCCGCCGCCCGCCGCGCCGCCCAGGCCGCCGCGCAGGAAATCGACCAGGCGCAGAAGCAGCCGCTGATGCGGGAAAACGGCTCGCTCACCTCCACCCTCAAGCGCCATCGCCGCCCGATCCTGATGGCCGTCGGCGCCATCCTGCTCGCCGTCATGGCCCTGCCGATCGCCAAGAATTTCATCGGCTCCCGCCAGCAGGCCCCGGCAGCTGTCGAGGCCAGCGTCACACCCGAAAGCGCCCCGGAAACGGCCGCAGCCGAAGAGGAGCCCGCTCCCGCCCCCGCCATCACCGCGACGGGCCGCGCCAGCGCCGATCTGGCGCCGCCCGCTGACGATATGACGCATCCGGCCGAGATGGAGAGCGCTGACGCGCCGGAGATTTCCGATGCGCCGGAACAGGCCGAGGCCGAGCTTCCGGCCGATCCCGCGCCGCTTGCCGCCAGCGCCGCGCCGGTCGCGGTTCCCGATGCGATCACCCCGAAGGCGCTGGCCGACGCCGCGCGCGGCGGCGATCCGCTGGCGCTGTTCGAAATCGGCTCGCGCTACACCGACGGGCGCGGCGGCGTCAAAACCGATCTCGCCGCCGCCGCCAAGTGGTATCAGCTTGCCGCCGACAAGGGCTTCGCGCCCGCGCAGTACCGCATCGCCAACCTCTATGAAAAGGGCACCGGCGTCGAACGCGACATCGCCAAGGCCCGCGGCTATTACGAGGCCGCCGCCGAGAAGGGCAATGCCAGCGCCATGCACAATCTCGCCGTGCTGCTGGCGACCGGCGCGGAAGGCGACCCGGATTACGATGCCGCCGCGGACTGGTTCAAGAAGGCCGCCGATCTCGGCGTCGCCGACAGCCAGTTCAACCTTGCGATCCTGTATGCGCGCGGCAATGGCGTGAAGCAGGATCTGGAAGAATCCTACAAGTGGTTCGCCGTCGCCGCCAAGGACGGCGACAAGGACGCCGCCCAGAAGCGCGACGAAGTGGCCAACGCCATGCGCCCCGAGCAACTGGAAGCCGCCCGCGCCAAGGTGGATCTGTGGAAGGCGCAGCCGCTTGCCGAGGACGCCAATTCCGTCGACCTGCCGGATAGCTGGGCGGGCAAGGGCACCACCACCGCCTCCATCGACATGAAGAAGGCCATGCGCAACATTCAGGCCATCCTCAACAATAACGGCTTCGACGCGGGCCAGCCGGATGGCGAGATGGGCAAGAAGACCGTCAACGCCATCAAGGCTTTCCAGAAGTCGATCGGCATGGAAGCGGACGGCAAGGTTTCCGACAAGCTGGTGAAGGAACTGCTCGCCCGCAACAAGTAACGGCGGGGGCGGCCCGCCGGGTTGCCCCGATGCCATTCTCCGCGCCCGGGCTATGGGGCTGACGGTCTTTTCTTGCTTTCGAAAGCGGAATTTCCCAAAATCGGACTCGATTTCAGGAATTATGAAGGTTCGGCATGGTAGGATGCCGGGCTATAAGAGCCGTTCGATCCCCCTTGCACCTCGCGAATCACACGCGGGGCGGCGTTGCTTTTGTTGAGGTCTGCCCGTGACGATCTATCTGCCGATCGCGGAATTGTCGGTGAACATCTTCGTCATTCTCGGCATGGGCGCGGCCGTGGGCTTTCTCTCGGGCATGTTCGGCGTCGGCGGCGGCTTTCTGATCACGCCGCTTCTGATCTTCTACAACATTCCGCCGGTCGTGGCCGTCGCCACCGGCGCCAACCAGGTCGTCGCCTCCTCGGTCTCGGGCGCGATCACCCATTTCCGGCGCGGCACGCTGGATGTGAAGCTCGGCACCGTGCTGCTCGTCGGCGGCCTTGCGGGCGCCACGGTCGGCATCTGGATCTTCCTGCTGCTGAGACGCCTCGGCCAGCTCGATCTCATCATTTCCCTGATGTATGTCGTCTTTCTCGGCGCCGTCGGCGGCTTGATGCTGCTGGAAAGCCTGAACGCCATGCGCCGCGCCCGCTCCAACCAGCCCGCGACGCTGAAGAAGCCCGGCCAGCACAACTGGGTGCACCGCCTGCCGCTGAAGATGCGCTTCAAGAAATCGAAGATCTACATCAGCGTGCTGCCGGTGCTGGGCCTTGGCTTCGCCATCGGCGTGCTGACCTCGATCATGGGCGTGGGCGGCGGCTTCATCATGGTTCCGGCGATGATCTATCTCCTGCGCGTGCCGACCAATGTCGTCGTCGGCACCTCGCTGTTCCAGATCATCTTCGTCACCGCCTATACGACCGTGGTACAGGCGACCACCAACTATTCCGTCGATATCGTGCTCGCCTTCATCCTGATGGTGGCGGGCGTGATCGGGGCGCAATACGGCGTGCGCGTCGGCCAGAAGCTGCGCGGCGAGCAGTTGCGCGCCCTGCTCGGCCTGCTGGTTCTTGCCGTCGGACTGCGCCTTGCCATCGCGCTGGTGGTGACGCCCGCCGACGTCTTTTCGGTGGTGACGGGAGGGCTGAACTGATGGCGCGCCTCCTCACCCTTCTCGCCGTCCTCTTCCTTGCCCTGCCCGCCATGGCGCAGATGCCGATCCTCGGCGATTCCATGGACCGGCGCGAGCGGTTGCAGATCGGCGTGTCCACCAGCGAAATCGCCATTACCTCGGATTTCGCGGGCGCGAACCTCACCGTTTTCGGCTCGGTCGACTATGCCGACGAGCTTCTGATGGCGATCGGCCAGTACGATGTGGTGGTGACGCTGGAAGGCCCGCGCGACAATGCCACCGTGCGCAAGAAGGAGCGCATGTTCGGCATCTGGGTGAACCGCCGCGCCATGACCTTCGAAACCGTGCCGGAATCCTATTCGATCTCCAGCACCCGCGCCGTCGATTCGATCGCGGTGGAGGACGCGCTGAACGATCGCGGCGTCGGCATTTCGCATATTCCGCTGATCCCGGTCGGCTTCGTCGGCAATGCCGCCAATCTCGGCGAATTCCGCGACGCCTATCGCCGCCTCAAGCAGACCAGCGGCCTTTACGAGCGCGATGCGACCGGCGTGCGCTTCGTCAGCCCGTCGCTGTTTCGCGCCACGCTGCGCCTGCCCGCCAATATTCCCAACGGCGTTCACACCGTGCGCGCCTATCTATTCAAGAGCGGCGTCTTCATCGAGGAAAAGCAGCTTCTGCTGCGGGTGGTGAAAACCGGCATCGAGCAGGCGATCACCGATGCCGCCCATGAGCAGCCGTTCTTCTACGGCCTGTTCGCCGTGTTCCTGGCGCTGATGACCGGCTGGGCGGCAAGCATCATCTTCAAGAAGAGCTGAGCCCGGACGGCGGGCCGTCCGGGCTTTGCTTCCGGTGCCGCGCCCTATTTCGGCGCGGGCATGAATTCGGTTTCCACGATCACCTCCACCGCGTCATCGAGCGCGGGGATGGCGAAATCCATGCCCCATTCGGAGCGCTTGACGCTGCCTTTCGCCGAAAAGCCGATCTTCGGCGCGCCGTCATGCGGGTGCTTTTCCATCGAGCCGTTATAGACGACGTCGAGCGTGAAGGGTCTGGTCTTGCCGCGGAAAGTCAGGTCGCCCGTCACCCTGCCGGTGTTCCCGCCGGTCTTTTCGACATGGCGGGAGACGAAGCGGATCGGCTCGCCTGCCAGAAATTCGGGTGCCGCCGCGATCTTACGGTCGAAATCCTCCTTCTCGGGGAAGGGAAAATCGGTGCGCGCCGAGGCGGGATCGATCGTCACCGCAAGCGTGGAGCTTTCGGGTTTTTCGAGATTCCAGCCGAGTTCGGCATCGGCGCGGGCGAAGCGGGCCGTGTAATGCGACAGGCCGAAATGGCCGATGCGCCATGTCACGCTGGTATGGGTGATATCGGAAACATAGGCGCCGCTGGGGGCCGGTTTTGCCGCTTCGGCAAGGGCTGCGGCGGGAAAGGCAAGCAGGGCGGCAAATCCAGCCGCCAGAATGGACGTTCGCATGATGAAACCTGTGATGATGGAATGGGCGCCTTGCGGAATCAGGCCGCGAGCGGCGGCCCGATGACATTGATGCCGTTGGCGAAACAGGCCGAAACCAGCGCCGTCTGCATGGCGGGCGTCGGGGTTTCCTGGCGCGGCAGGCCGGGGCCCTGCGGGGCGCGGCCGAACGAGCGCACCAGCTCCTCGAAGCCGCCGCGGGTGATGGTGAGATAGCGCGCCCCCGTTTCCGAAACGACGCGGAAGCGGTGCGGCACGCCGCGCGGCGCGCAGAGCGTATCGCCCGGCCGCGCCACCGTCACGGCGCCGTCGATATCGAACTCCATCTCGCCATCGAGAATATGGAAGATCTCGTCCTCGCCGTAGTGAACATGCAGCGGCGGTGCCTCGCCGAAGGATGCCTCGTGCACCAGAACCGAGATACGGTCGCCATTCGACTTTTGCGACACGGCGACGCGGATGCGCGAGGCCAGAAACCAGAATTCGTCCGTCATATGCGTCATGGGTCTTGTCCCTGTTGGCAGCGGAGGTTTTCCGCATCCGGCAACGGCTCCTTCCGCCGCCGTGAGACAAGATTTGCCCGAAATCGCGCCCGCCGCCTGTTCCCCCGGAAACAGGGGGGATTTACCCCGAAAGATTGCCGTAGCGCACGGAATAGATGCGGTCGCGGCTCATCAGATGCGCGATCAGCGAGGCGGTGTCGAACAGGCCGTGCATCGCCTTGTGGCGCAGATCCAGCCCGCCGCTCATCAGCCCGAAGGCGGGCATCAGCAGGCGCGCGCCATCGCTGGCGAAGCAGGGCCGCCGCACCGCCTTGTCGCGCCGGCGCACAGTGGCGGCCGGGTGCAGGTGACCGGCGATTTCGCCGCGTTGCAGGCCCGGCCGGGGCTCGTGGCGGAAGACGATGCCGCCATAATGCAATTCATCCGCCGACGCGCCGGGCAGGCCGCAGACGCCGTCGGGATCGTGATTGCCGTTGATCCAGATCCATTCGCGCCCCCGCGCCATATCGGCAAGCAGGGCGCGGAATTCCTCCGGCATTTCGCGGGAGCCGATGCGGTCGTGAAAATTGTCGCCGAGCGAAACGACGATCTTCGGCGCATAGCGGGCGATGACGGCGGACAGCACCGTCAGCGTCGCCAGCGTGTCATAGGGCGGCAGCATCATGCCGCGCCGCGCAAAGGCCGCGCCCTTTTCCAGATGCAGGTCGGA
>JBDHTA010000152.1:0-10195 GCA_039808465.1 Rhizobiaceae bacterium
ATTCGCGGATCGGAAAGTGCTGCGTTCAAGTCCGTTCCCCCTCCCCCGCCGGCCACCATCAGGCCCGCAGCCAGAACCGCAGAACCGTGGCGACGAGACCGAGCGCAGTCACGCTCGCCAGCCAGATCGCCACCATCCAGCTGATCTGCCGCACGCTCGGCATCAGTGATATCCGTGCGTGCCGACCTTACCCCGGAAGACCCAGTAGGCCCATCCGGTATAGGTCAGGATCAGCGGGATGATGACGAGCGCGCCGGCCAGCATGAAGCGCAGGCTTTCCACGGGCGCGGCCGCATCGCGGATCGTAACGGCTGGCGGCACGACATAGGGATAGAGGCTGATGCCAAGCCCCACGAAACCGAGCAGGAAGAGCGCAAGGGCCATCAGGAAGGGAAGCCGCTCATCGCCGCGCCGCAGGCTGCGGAAGAAGATGGCGGCGACAATGACGACAAGCAGCGGCACTTGCGCGCTCAAAAGCACGCCCGGCATCTCGAACCATCGCCGCCAGTAGTCGTAATGGAGGTAGGGCGTGGCGGCGCTGACGGCGGCGAGCGCCAGCAGGGTGGCGATGCCCAGCCTGAAGGCCATCGTTTGCGCGTGGCGCAGGCTGGAGCCCTCCGTCTTCCAGATCAGCCAGGTGGCCCCGAGCAGCGCATAGCCGGCGACCACGGCAAGTCCCGTCAACAGGCTGAACGGACTCAGCCAGTCCAGCCAGCCGCCGGAATAGGCGTCGTTCTCGACGGATATGCCTTGCAGGATGGCGCCGAGCGTCATGCCCTGCGCCAGCGCCGCCACGACCGAACCGAGGCTGAAAGCGACGTCCCAGATCGGCCGGTGACGCGGATCGCGCCAGCGGAACTCGAAGGCGACGCCGCGGAAGATCAAGCCGAGCAACATGGCGATGATCAGCGGATAGGTCGCCGGCATCACGATGGCATAGGCGAGCGGAAAGGCCGCAAAGAGCCCGCCCCCGCCCATGACCAGCCAGGTCTCGTTGCCGTCCCAGACCGGCGCGATGGAGTTCATCGCTTGGTCCCGTTCCTCGCCGACCACAAGCGTGGGAAAGAGGATGCCGATGCCGAGATCGAAGCCGTCCATGACGACGTAGGCCATGACCGCGAAACCGATGATGCCGGCCCAGACCAGCGTCAGATCGAAACTTACCATGGCGCTCACTCCTTCCCCGCCGGCAAGGCGGCGACACCCGAGGCAGGCGTGATGCCCGCCGCCCGCTGCGGCACGTTCGGCGGTTCGCTCTCGCCCGGCTCCGGTGGCTTCGCCATCAGCCGCAACAGATAGTAGGTGCCGGCCCCGAAGGCCGAGAAATAGACGATCACGAAGGCGATCAGCGAGACGGCGACAGCCGGTGCGGCAAGCGGTGAATGCGATTCGGCCGTGCGCAACAGGCCATAGACCGTGAAAGGCTGGCGGCCGACCTCCGTGGTCACCCACCCGGCGAGCACGGCGACGAAGCCCGAGGGTCCCATGACGACGGCGGCGCGATGCAGCCACGGCCAATCGTAGAGCTGCCGGCGATAGCGCGCAAAAAGGCTCCACAGGCCAATACCGAGCATAGCGAAACCGAGACCCACCATGAGGCGGAACGACCAGAAGACGATCGGGACCGGTGGCCACTGGTCGCGCGGGAAATCGGTGAGACCCGGCAGCGGCGCGAAAGGATCGTGCTTGAGGATCAGCGAGCCGAGATGAGGGATCGACACCTCATAGCGCACCTCCCCCGCGTCGCTGTCCGGCCAGCCGAACAGGATGAGCGGTGCACCCTCCGGGCTCGGCCGATAGTCACCCTCCATGGCCAGAACCTTTGCCGGTTGATGTTCCAGCGTGTTGAGGCCATGCGCATCGCCGGCAAGGATCTGGATCGGCGCCACCAGCGCGGCCATCCACATCGCCATCGAGAACATCTTTCTCGCACCCGGATTGATCCGGTCTTTCAGAAGATGCCAGGCGCCGACCGCGCCGACGGCGAAGGCGGTGGTCAGGTAGGCGGCGATGACCGTGTGGATGAGGCGGTAGGGAAAACTTGCCGTGAAGATGATATCGAACCACGACCCCGCCGGGACGAACTGGCCCTTGGCATTGATGGCGAAACCGGCGGGTGTCTGCATCCAGCTGTTGACGGCGATGATCCAGGTCGCCGAGATCAGCGTGCCCAGCGCCACCATGCAGGTCGCGAAGAAATGCAATCCCTTGCCGACCTTGTTCATGCCGAACAGCATGACGCCGAGGAACCCGGCTTCGAGGAAGAAGGCCGTCATTACCTCATAAGCCATCAGCGGCCCGATCACCGGGCCGGCCTTGTAGGAGAAAACCGACCAGTTGGTGCCGAACTGATAGGACAGGACGACACCCGAGACGACCCCCATGCCGAACACGACGGCGAAGATCTTCAGCCAATAGCGGTAGAGATTGGCATAAACGCCGTTGCCGGTCTTCAGCCAAAGCCCTTCCAGCACCATGAGGTAGCTGGCAAGGCCGATGGAAAAGGCCGGGAAGATGAAATGGAAGGAGACGGTGAAGGCGAACTGCGCGCGCGCCAGCACCACCGGATCGAACCCATCAAACACTGGCCTTGTCTCCTTTTCCGGCAAGGCTTCGCCCTCGCCCGCAAGCGGGCGGCTGGCGCCTTGCTCTCCATCATCTTTTAAAGCCGCCGACTATCCGGCGATCACGCGCACGGGTATGGATTTCGCCGCCGGCGTTCCGCTGATCCGGTCGTAGTAATCCAGCGGCAGCAGCGGATTGAGCTCCGGATAATAGCCGGCGACCGCACCGCGCGGCATCGGATAGTCGAGCGCCGTCAGCCCTTCGACACGCCGTGTAATACCATCCGTGCTGATGGTCTCCAGCGCGATCTTCCCGCCTGAAGCGATACCTCGCGCTGCCAGGTCTTCGGCATTCATGAACAGCACCATGCGGTCGTTATAGACGCCGCGATAGCGGTCGTTGTTGCTGTAGATCGTCGTGTTGAACTGGTCGTGCGAGCGCACCGTGGCCAGCCGCAGCATTTCGGGATCGTCGACGACATCGTTCACCTCCAGCCCCGGCATCAGCAGGAAATTCGCCTTGCCGTTCTCCGTCGGCCAGACCCGCCGCCGCGGCGGTATGTCGAGATGGAAGCCCTTCGGATTTTTGACCCTTTCGGAAAAGCCGGCATAGATGTCCGGATAGACCTCGGCGATCTTGTCACGGATGAGGTCGTAATTGTCGATGTAGCGCGCCCAGGAAACCTTGCTCGCCGGCAGCGCGGCCATCGCCATGCGGCAGACGATCTCCACTTCCGGCATTACCTGCGGGCTTGCCGGCGTCAGCACGCCACGCGATGCCGTGACGTTCGACATGGCGTCCTCGATGGTGACGAACTGCTCGCCCGCCTTGGTGCGGATCCATTCCGAACGGGCGACGACCGGCAGGATCAGCGCGTCGCGCCCATGCACCAGATGGCCACGGTTGAGCTTGGTGGCGATGCCCACCGTCAGCGCCAGCTTGCGCATGGCGGCATAGGAGCGCTCGGTATCCGGGATCGCCCGCACGAAATTGCCGCCCATGCCGATGAAGACCTTGGCCGTGCCGTTCTCCATCGCCTCGACGGATTCGACGGTGTGATGACCATGCGCGCGTGGCGGCTCGAAGCCGAAGACATCGCGCACGCGGTCAAGATAGTCCTGGGAGGGTTTTTCATCGATGCCGACGGTGCGGTCGCCCTGCACATTGGAATGGCCGCGGATCGGCGCAATGCCGGCGCCGGCTTTACCGTAATTGCCGCGCAGGAGGAGCAGGTTCGATACCTGCTGAAGCAGACGCGAGCCCTGCTGGTGCTGGGTCAGCCCCATGCCGTAGCAGATGATGGTAGCCTTCGAGCGGATATAGATCTCAGCGCAACGGCGGATCTGCGCCTCATCCAACCCTGAGACACGGACGATCTCGGCCCAGTCCTGCGCCATCGCATCGGCGCGGATTTCCTCGACGCCGACCGTATGCTCGGCGATGAAATCATGGTCGAGCACCTTTTCGCCGGCCGCCTCCCGCTCGAACATCACTTTCATCATGCCCTTGATGAGAGCAAGGTCTCCACCGATCTTGATGTGCACGAATTCGCTGGCGATCGGCGTCGAGCCGAAAGTCGCCATCTGGACGACATCCTGTGGCTCCGTGAAACGGATCAGCGCGCGCTCCGGCATCGGATTGACGGCAACGATCGGCGCGCCGCGTTTGCGCGCCTCGACTAGGTTGGTCATCATGCGCGGCGAGTTGGTGCCGGTGTTCTGGCCGATGACGAAGATCGCCTCAGCATGCTCGAAATCCTCCAGCACCACCGTGCCCTTGCCGATGCCGATGGACGCCGGCAGGCCGCGGCTCGTCGGCTCGTGGCACATGTTCGAGCAGTCGGGAAAATTGTTGGTGCCGAATTCGCGCACGAAGATCGAATAGAGGAAGGCCGCCTCGTTCGGCGTGCGGCCGGAGGTGTAGAACTCCGCCTCGTGCGGGCTCGACAGCGACCGCAGATGCCGCCCGATCATCGCGAAGGCCTCGTCCCAGCTACACGGCACGTAGCGGTCGCTTGCCGCGTCGTAGCGCATCGGCTCGGTGAGACGCCCCTGCATCTCCAGCCAGTAGTCGGACTGCTCCATCAGCTCGGTAACAGTGTATTTGCGGAAAAACTCCGGCGTGACGCGGAACTTCGTCGCCTCATGGGCGAGCGCCTTGGCGCCGTTCTCGCAGAATTCCAGCGTCTTCTTACAGTCGGCGTCCGGAAAGGCGCAGCTCGGACACTTGAAGCCGCCCGGCTGGTTCATCGCCAGAAGCGCGCGGGAACCCTTGGTGATGACGCTCTGTTCCATCAGCACCTTGGCCGTCGCGGCGGCAGCGCCCCATCCACCGGCTGGATGATTGTAGCTTTTGTATTGCGGCTTTCCATCGGCCATGGCCAACACTCCCCGGATGCGACAGAAGTCAATTAGATCACCTTATCCAATTGAAATCCATAGACATTTTGTCCAAGAATTCCAGGACAAACTGTCTTCGCCGATGTGCCCTTCGCCCGCCAATCCGTTGAGTTTGCACATCCGTGTTGCATGGCACACATCCTGCATTCCTCCACACGGGCTTGAGGCGATCCGCATTCGAGGAACTGCTTTACCCAGCCGGACGCCGTCGTCATCTTTCCGAGGCAATCATGATTCTGCGCTCAAAACCGAGTTTCAAAGACATCATTTTCGCCATCAATGGCTCCATCCTGCCGCGGATTGCCCTGCATCTGGTGGCCATGACCATCCTAACGGTCATCGCCGTATTCGCGGCGCGCGACCATCCCGGAATCTTCGCAAAGATCAGCGCCATTCCCTTCACGCTGACCGGCATCGCGCTTTCGGTCTTCATGAGCTTCCGGAACAATGCTTGCTACGCGCGCTGGTGGGAGGGCCGGGTTCTATGGGGCGACCTGATCATCGCCTGCCGGTCGTTTGCACGCCAGACGACGGACCTGCCTGAAGCCAATAGGCGCTCCCTTCTGCGCGATCTTTGCGCTTTCGCCGCCGGCCTCGCCGCAAGGCTTCGCGGGGAGGACGAGCGCGAAGCAATCCGGCGCTGGTCCGACGTGCTCATCCGCGACGAGGATCCCAATGCAACGAACACTGTGTTGAACCGGCTCGGCGAACGCTGTCTTCTTCTCATGCGCAAACACGGCATCACCGCCATCCACTATTCGGTTCTCGAAGGGCAGCTTGCGGCCCTCGCAAAAGTGCAGGGTGGATGCGAGCGCATTGCCTTCACGCCCGTTCCCTTCGCCTATTCGCTGCTGCTGCACAGGACGGCGCTCGTCTTCTGCCTGACACTGCCCTTTGCGCTGGCCGGGTCGCTCGACTGGTGGACCCTACTTCCGGTTCTCCTCGTCGCCTATACGTTCTTCGGCCTCGAGGCACTCGGGCACCAGCTCGAAGATCCGTTCGGCCTGGAACCGAACGCCTTGCCGTTGAACGCGATGCTCCGCACCGTCGAGCGCGAGATGCTGTCACTGCTCGGTGAAGCGGATCTGCCTGAACCGATCCAGCCGAACGACAATGTCCTCAAATAAATGCAGCGGCCTCTCGGGAGAGGTCGCTGCAAGCAAGCGTTGGCTTTGATGCCTCCCGCCCGTCAGAACAGAGCGGCGGTTTTTTGCAGCGTCTGCCAGATACCCCAGAGGATCGGAACAAGGACGACCGCCCAGGCGAGCGCCGCCTTGCCATCAATCCCGCCTTTGCCGATGCCGTAGGAGCCAGCGGGGCCTGTTTCCGCCGCAGCAGACTTCGCCTGAAGGGCGGCAACCTCCTCCGGCTTCATGTACCAATCCTGCGAGAGCGGCCGAACCAGCGCATTGGCGACAAGGCCGAGCGCCAGCATTCCGGCGAGAATATACATTGTGAAATCGTAAACCTGTTCGCGCGGAATGCCTGCAGCGATCTGGAACTCACGGATGTAATTCACCACGACCGGACCGATGATGCCGGCCGTCGCCCAGGCCGTCAGCAACCGGCCGTGGATGGCCCCGACGAACTGCGTGCCGAAGATATCAGCGAGATAGGCCGGGACCGTCGAAAAGCCACCGCCGTACATCGAGACAATGATGCACAGAATAGCGGCGAACAAGACCTGGCTTCCCGAGTGCGCGGCCGTCGGCGCCATCACGTAGAGGACGATCCCGAGGATGAAGAAAATGTAGTAGGTGTTCTTGCGGCCGAGCTTGTCCGAAAGAGAGGCCCAGGTAAAACGCCCGCCGATGTTGAAAAGCGAAAGCAGGCCGGCAAAACCGGCGGCAATCGCCGCGATGGACGCTTTCTGATCCGCATCGAGCTGCGTGAAGGTTAGATCCGGCTGGCCGATGAGACGTCCACCGAAGATTTCCTGCAGCATGGGCGAGGCCATGCCGATCACGCCGATGCCGGCGGAGACGTTGAGGCAGAGCACAGCCCAGATGAGCCAGAACTGCCGGGTCTTGTGGGCGTCACGCAGGTGAACGTGATGGGCGGTGACCATCGACTTGCTGCTGGAAGGTGGCGTCCAGCCCTCCGGGCGCCAGCCGGCCGGCGGTATGCGATATCCTAAGGCTCCGCCCATCATGAAGACAAAATAGATCGCCGCCATGACGAGAAACGTCTGCCAGACGCCGGGGGATGTCGGTCCCTTGAAGCTGTTCATCAGCAGGTCGGCCAGCGGCGCGCCGATCATCGCACCGCCGCCGAACCCCATGATCGCCATGCCGGTCGCCATGCCGCGCCGGTCGGGAAACCATTTGATCAGCGTCGAAACCGGCGAGATATAGCCGAGACCGAGACCGATGCCGCCAATGACTCCGGCACCGAGCCACATCAGCCAGAGTTGATGGCTGAAGACGCCGAGCGCGGCGACGGTGATGCCGCCGCACCAGCAGGCCGCCGCGACCACACCAGCCTTTCGCGGCCCGGCCTGCTCCAACCAGCCGCCCCAGATGGCGGCGGACGAACCGAGCAGCACAAAGAACAGCGTATAGATCCAGCCGAGGTCCGAGACGCGCCAGTTACAGCTCGTTGTGAAGAGCGCGGTGGCGACGGACATGTCGGCGCAGGCCGCGTCCGTGCTGGTGCCCAATGCATTCGACAGGGGCAGCCAGAACACGCTGAAGCCATAGGCCATGCCGATGCACAGGTGAATGGCAAGCGCTGCGGGCGGAACCAGCCAGCGATTGAAGCCGGGTTTTGCAACGATACGCCTCCGGTCGAGAATGCCGCCGGAATAGGCGTCGGTATAGGTTTCGGTCGATATGGTCATGGGCCTCCCTCAGCGCACCTGCGGATGCGCGGATTCGTTTCGATGAAAGGAGCGCCAAGGCCAACAGAATGCAGTTCGGCACTCGCTCCAAGCCTATGCACCGTGACGGCACTCCCCTCACGGCATCAGCAAAGCCTGTGCCAGAAAGCGAGCCTTTTCAGATCAACAAGTTACGGAGATGCGGCGATACCGCTCAGACATTTTGTCCGAAAGCGCGAGCGAATTTGTTCTTTTAAAAAACTCACCTTGTGAGGATGCAGCAGCACTGGACTGCCGTTTGGAGCTCACATCTACCGTTTTTCTCAAAGCGCTTCATAGGAATCGAACCTGCCACTCGGGACCGGCTTTCGACCTGTGCGGTCTCTAAGGAGTTCGACGGGCTCCGTGAGCTCCAGTGCGCCATCAAGACGAGCATCAACACGGCCACCGCCGTCAACGCCAAAGCTATTCCCACGGTTAAGCTGATAGAAGAGGCCGTCTGTTCCTCATGCAGGAGGCGTCAAAAACGTCTCTGAGGGAAATTATCAGCCTGAACGCATTGACAGCGGCTACTGCTCGCCTTCCAGCATGTCCCCAATGTCTTGTCCCGCGGCACCAGCGATGGCGTCGGCTTTGCCGGCTGCATCGAGGAACTCGTCTTGCGAGGCGACTGTGTAGTTGCAACCAACGAACATCGTCTTGGGCTTGGCCGTCTCGGCCGGCATGCCCAGCAGCATTCCTGCGGGCCGGTGCGATGTACAACTCGCTTTCAGTGCTTGAATGTGTTCTTACAGAGCCAGATACATCCCGGGCGCTTTGGGATCCGGAATGACCTGCGCGACTTTGGCCACCGCGAAATATCCGCGCGTCGCCGCAACCTTTCGAGGCTCGTAGGCTTGAACGCGACCGAGATACTGGCTCGGAAACTGATATTGCTCAGCCTGACTGTCGTCGTAGATCGAATCTGTGCGGTGAATGAAACCCCCGAATCCCATACTCGATCTCTACCATGGTGACCGCGATTCAAACCAGGGAGAACGGTCACTATGCATGCCTTCAAGCGCGTCGTACTTTACGCGCGTTATTCGACAGATCAACAAAATCCCGCTTCGATCGAAACCCAGCTCGATTTCGGAAAGGAATTCGTCATGCGGCAAGGCTGGGATCTGTCCCGCACCTTCGTTGATGCTGGTGTCAGCGGTTCGTCATTTGAGACGCGGCCCGGTCGACATGAGTTCGACGATAGCGGGTAGCCGGTGCGCGGCCTGCGTTCGATCGACATCGCTGAGGCGGCAACCATCGTCTGGATTTTTGAGCGGTACGCAGACGGCATGAGCCCGGTCAGGATCGCTGACAAACTCAATGCATGCGGTGTACCCGGCCCGCGCGGTCGACCTTGGCAAGGGACCGCAATTCGCCGTCATCGTAATCGTGGCAGCGGCATTCTGAACAATCAGGCCTATATCGGACTGATCGTTTTCAACCGCCTCGCCTATCGGAAAAATCCTGCGACAGAACGTCGGGTCTCTCGGGAGAATGCTGTCGAACACCATGTCGTGCAGGAGGTGCCGTGGCTCAGAATTGTTGAAAATGTCCTTTGGCAACGGGTGAAGACCCGCCAGGAGAACTGGCGCGCGGGCTAGGACAAGGCTCAGTACCGTTCGGCCGGATGGCTTCACTCCGCGCACGTGCCAAGGATCGGCGTCATCAGCCTTACATGCGTATCGATACGCTCGAGAACCTTCGCCGGAGCGACACTACGTTCCGGCAGCGACCACCAAACTTCGTTGACGCGCTCGACCGTATCGACCACCGCTTTAAGCAAGGCCGCTTCCGGCAAGCGCGCGCGATTGGCAAAGGCTTTCCATCGTTGCGCATTCAATGCCTTGAAGGAGCGCTCGCCGGCAAGCGACAGCGCCATTGCATCTGCTGGGATGTAAGGGATTGTCGAGAGCACGTCGTAGACAGGCGCAAACTCCGGTTTGTCGCCCGCTCCGCGATAGATCAGCGACCAGTTTTTCAGGTGCATGTCACCATTGCCGGTTATGGCAGCCAGAGCCAGTCGGCGGACGAACTCGAGCGCAGCGTCGGACGAAACGGCAACGTTCAAGGCTGCGGCGATATCATGATATGCAGCTCCTTCGTATTTCCGCGAAGGATAGACGCCGAATACCTGCGCGAAATCCTCGATATGGATCCGCTCGCCGTTTGCGCCACGATCGAAACGTTTGACGAGCAGGACTCTACCGTCCGACAGCGTCTCGAACTCCTTCGGGATACCTTCGAACTCTGATTGCTCGACGAGTTCACGCTCCGGAACCTCCATGCCGATCGCTTCAGCCAGTGCAAGATTGGCATATTCATTTTCCGACACGCCGGGAAACGAGGTCGATGGAAACTTGGCAATGTAGGC
>JBDHTA010000153.1:0-9995 GCA_039808465.1 Rhizobiaceae bacterium
ACCTCGCCGCGGCTGCGCAGGGTCACCGAAACGACATCCCCGCCTTCGCCGACATATTCCACCGTGAAACATTGACTGCCCGTTTCGGGCAAAACCTGCGTTCCGACTATCTGCACGGCATGTCTCCTTGTAGACGGATGAATTTCAACCGGGAAACGCCGCTGGCGTTCAATTGGTTCCTTGGCGGCGGCCGGAACCAAATCGTTTTCCCCACGTTGACGGCCAGAGCCTCCTGAAATTCACGGCGAAAGGTCTGAATCGGTGTCGCAAGCACAGCCCAGCGCAGACGTCGCCCGGGATGATATCGTCAAGCTCATTCCGGCGCTGCGCGCATTCGCGCGCACCTTCTGCCGGGATCCCGTCGATGCCGACGATCTGGTGCAGGAAACGCTGGTCAAGGCGCTCGCCAATCTCGACAAGTTCACCCCCGGCACCCGGCTGAAATCCTGGCTTTTCACCATCATGCGCAACACCTTCTACACCCGCGTCAAGGTGAGCAGGCGGGAGGTGCCGGGCCTCGAAAGCTGCGCCAGCGAGGCTTTGAGCCTCGAGGCGACGCAGGAATGGAGCGCCCGCGCCCGGGAGGTGGAGGTGGCCTTCAGCAAGCTCGCCGATCAATACCGCGAAATCCTCACCCTCGTCGTCGTGCTCGGCGAAAGCTACGAGACGGCGGCGGAAATCTGCGATTGCGCCATCGGCACGGTGAAAAGCCGCCTCAACCGGGCGCGCCGCCAGCTTCTGGTGGAGCTTGGCGAGGATGCCTGACGCCCATGGAACCGCGCCGGTTCCCGAGGGTTTCTCCGGCGATAGCCCCGAACCCGTGGAGACACCGTGACACAAACGCCGCTGCCGCAACATCACCATTTCGAAAAACGCTGGGGCGCCGAGCTTCTGGCGGACGGCCGCTGCCGTTTCCGGCTATGGGCGCCGGGACAGGCGGCGCTGACGCTTCGCCTCGAAGGCCGCGGCCACGCGATGAACCGTGGCGGGGACGGCTGGTTCGAGGTGGTGACGCAGGCGGCGGCGGGCGATCGCTATCATTTCGTTCTGGAGGACGGTCAGGCCGTGCCCGATCCGGCGGCGCGGGCGCAGGCTGACGACCAGCACGGCCCGTCGCGGATCGTCGATCCGCAGGCCTATGTCTGGAAACAGGCGTGGACAGGCCGCCCCTGGCATGAATCCGTGATCTATGAACTGCATATCGGCACGTTCACGCCCGAGGGCACGTTTCGCGCCGCCATCGCGCATCTGCCGGAGCTGGCGGAACTCGGCGTCACCACCGTCGAGATCATGCCCGTCGCGCATTTTCCCGGCAACCGCAACTGGGGGTATGACGGCGTCTTCGTCTATGCGCCGCATCGGGATTACGGAACGCCGGAGGATATGAAGGCGTTTGTCGACGCTGCGCATAGGCTCGGGCTGTCGGTGGTGCTGGATGTGGTCTACAACCACTTCGGCCCGGAAGGAAATTATCTTGGCGCCTACGCGCCGCAATTCTTCCGCGACGACCGGCATACGCCGTGGGGCGTGGCGATCGACTACACGCAGCCGCCGGTGCGGGACTTCTTCATCGACAACGCGCTTTACTGGCTGGAGGAGTTCCAGCTCGACGGGCTTCGCTTCGACGCCATCGACAATATCGAGGACGAATCCTCCGGCGAGCATCTGCTGGAGGAGATGGCGCGGCGGGTGCGCCAGCGCTTTCCCGCCCGGCATATCCACCTGACCACCGAGGACATGCGCAACATCACCGCGCTGCACGAGCGCGATGCCGGGGGCCGCGTCATTCTCTACGACGGCGAATGGAACGACGATTTTCACCATGCCGCCCATGTCATCGCCACCGGCGAGAGCGGCGGCTATTACGGCAATTATACCGATGATCCCTATGGGAAGATCGCAAGGGCGCTGGCGGAAGGCTATATCTACCAGGGCGAAACCCCGCCGACCGGCGATAGCGGCCCGATCGGCGAATCGAGCGCGCATCTGCCGCCGGTGGCCTTCGTGAATTTCATCCAGAATCACGACCAGATCGGCAACCGCGCTTTCGGGGAGCGGCTGACGGCGCTGGCGGCGCCGCGAATGGTGGAGGTGCTGACCTCGATCCTCCTGCTGTCGCCGCAGATTCCGCTGCTCTATATGGGCGAGGAATATGGCGAAACCGCCCCCTTCTATTTCTTCTCCGACCTGCATGGCGATCTGGGCGAAAGCATCCGCAAGGGGCGGCGCGAGGAGGCGCAGCGTTTCGGCGGATTGATGAAAGGGCGCTCGGCGGATGACATTCCCGACCCTTTGGCCGAGGAAACCCGGGCGGGCTCGCGGCTTGTGCGCGAGAGGCGGGAAACGCCGGAAGGCCGCGCGCGCCTGCGCCTCGTGCGTGACCTGCTGGCGCTGCGTCACCGGCATGTTGTGCCGCTGATTGCCGATGCGGGCGCAAACACCGGGCATATCCTGCTGGCGGACAGGGGATGCGTGGCGGTGGACTGGCATCTGGCAGGCAGGCGCTTGCAGGTGCGGGTGAATTTTTCCGGCGGGCCGGAGCCGCTTCCTCCGGTTGGCGGAACGGTCATCCATAGCTGGCCGCCAGACGCGGCGCAGATGCTGCGGGAGGAGATGAAACTGCCCGGCGTCTGCGTGGTTTTCGCGCTGGAATGAGAGGCTGGCCGCCGCGCCGTCAAATGGCGGGAAAACCGGGAAAACGGGTATTGTAATCGATTTCATTTTCTGTTTTCATGGCTTCACTCATGCTTTGGGAGGAGCTTATGAAGAAATTTGTCGCCCTTGCGCTGACCACCGTGGCCGCGCTTTCCATCACCGCCTACGGCGCTGCCGCCGAGAGCTTCAAGATCGGCCTGTCGAACGGCTGGGTCGGCAGCGAATGGCGCACGCAGATGATCGACGAGGCCAAGGCCGCCGCCGAAGCCTGGAAGGAGAAGGGCGTCGATGTGGAAGTCGTCGTCCAGAGCGCCAATGTCGACGTTCCCGGCCAGATCGCCCATGTCCGCAACTTCATCAGCGAGGGCGTCAACGCCATCATCATCAACCCGAACAGCCCGACGGCCTTCGACCCGGTCTTCGCGCAGGCCAAGGAAGCGGGCATCCTCGTGATCGCAACCGATGCCGAGGTTTCCTCGCCGGATGCCGTCTATGTCGGCATCGACCAGACGGCCTGGGGCGCGGCAGGCGCGAAATGGCTGGCCGAGACGCTGGGCGGCAAGGGCAAGGTCGTCGCCATCAACGGCGTCGCCGGTCACCCTGCCAACGAGATGCGCGTGGCGGGCTACAAGAGCGTGTTCAGCCAGTATCCCGACATTCAGGTGGTGAACGAAGTCAACGCCAACTGGGATCAGGCGCAGGGCCAGCAGGCCATGCAGAACGTTCTCGCCACCTATCCCGATATCAACGGCGTCTGGGTGCAGGACGGCATGGCGGCGGGCGCGTGGAAATCGATCATGGACGCGGGCAAGACCGGCCAGATCGCCGCCACCGGCGAAATCCGCAAGGACTTCATCGATCTCTGGATCAAGGAAAAGCTGAATTCCGGCGCGACCGTCAATCCGCCCGGCGTCATGGCGAGCGCGCTAAACGTCGCCGTCAACATGCTGCAAGGCAAGGAACTGAAGGAACCGGCGACGGCGGGGCAATACAAGAACGCCCTCTATCTGCCTATCCCCTTCATCGACAGCAAGAATGTCGAGGACGCCGCCAAGCAGCTCGATGGCAAGCCCGGCTATTATTCCTATACCAGCCAGCTTTCCATCGATGAGGCGACGGCTCTGTTCAAGTAATGGACGCGCGCCGCGCCGGATCGTCTTCCGGCGCGGCTTTTCAGTCTTTGCGGCGTCCGGCGGATGGGCCGGAATTGCTGCGACCGTGACGGATAAAATCCCATGGCGAAATTGTCCCTGCGCGGCGTGAGCAAGGCTTATGGCGCGACCCTTGCGCTGCGCCGCGGCGATCTGGAAATCGAGGCGGGCGAGGTGCATGTGCTGCTCGGCGCCAATGGCTCCGGCAAGAGCACGCTGTGCAAGATCGTAGCGGGCAGCGTGCGGCCGGATGCGGGCGAGGTGCTGATCGACGGCAAGCGGGTCACGGTGTCCGGGCCGCAGGCGGCGCGGGCGCTCGGCATCGGGATTTTCTATCAGGAATTGAGTCTCGCCGCCCATCGCACGGTGGCGGAAAATATCTGCCTTGCCGATCTGCCGGTGCGCCGTGGCGGCTTCGTGGACCGCTGGGCGCTGGCCGAGCGCGCCGGGCGCTATATCGCCATGTTCGCCGATGTGGCGGGCGAGGGGTTTGGCCCCGATGCGTTGGTGGGCAATCTGCGCGCCGACCAGCGGCAACTGGTGGAAATCATGAAGGCGCTGGCGAGCGAAGCGCCGGTCATCATCTTCGACGAGCCGACCTCGGCGCTGGACCGGGCACAGGTGGAGCGCTTCTTCGAGATTCTGCGCACGCTGAAAAGCCAGCGGCGCGGAATCATCTTCATTTCGCACCGCATGGATGAAATCACCGCCATCGGCGACCGCGCCACCGTGATGCGCGATGGCGAAACGGTGGCGACGCTCGATCTCAAGGAAACGACGCCCGCCGAAATGATCCGGCTGATGGTCAGCGAGCGCAGCGATCTCGCCGCCGAAACCGTGGCGCCCGCCGTCGTTGCCGCAAGCGGCGCGGCGCCCGCGCTGTCGGTCGGCAATATTTCCGGCCCCGGTTTCCGCAATGTCAGCTTCGATGTCGCGCCCGGCGAAATCCTCGGGCTCGGCGGGCTGCACGGGCAGGGGCAATCCGCCGTGCTGCGCGCCCTGTTCGGCGCGGCGAAAATCCGCTCCGGCCATGTCCGCATCGGCGGGCGGGAGATTGCCGCCGCAAGCCCCCGCAGCGCCATTCGCGGCGGTTTCGCCTATGTCTCGGGCGATCGCGGCCGGGATGGCGTCATTCAGGGCCGCCCGATCCTCGAAAACGCGACGCCGATCCATTACCTCAAGCAGCGGCTGCTGCTCGCCCGCCCCAACGCCCTGCGCGACAAGGTGATGCCCGCGCTGGACTCGCTGCGCACCAAATTCGCGACGCTCGCGCATCCCATCGGCTCGCTGTCGGGCGGCAACCAGCAGAAGATCGTCATCGCCCGCTGGCTGATCGAGCGCCCCGATGTGCTGCTGCTCGACGATCCCACCAAGGGCATCGACCTCGCGGCCAAGACCGACCTGTTCACCCTGATCCGGCAACTGGCGGCGGAAGGCATGGGCATCGTGCTCTATTCCTCGGAAGATGCCGAACTGCTCGGCAATGCCAATCGCATCCTCGTTTTCAACGGCGGCGCGGTGTCGCGGGAGCTGACGGGGGCGGATCGCACCCGCTACAATCTCTACCAGGCAGCCTATGAGGCGGCATGATGACTGACACGACCCCTTCCATGGCGGCGCCGAAGCCGCAGGCGGACCGGCGATGGATCGAGCGCTATCCCTTTCTTCCCGCGCTCGGCATCCTGCTGGTGCTGCTGGCGCTGAACGGCGTCTTTTCGCCCAACAGCCTCAGTTATCGTTCGCTGACCGGGCTCATCAGCACCTATCTGGCGCTGATGATGCTGGCGGTAGCCCAGACCTATGTGGTCTATGCCGGTGATATCGACCTGTCGGCGGGGGCGATCGTCTCGCTGGTGAATGTCGTCATCGTCGTGACGATGGAGCGGCTTGGCGGCGGAGGCGGGGCGGTGCTGGCCGCGCTCGGCATCGGCGTGCTGACCGGCCTTGCCTGCGGCCTCATCAATGGCATCGTGGTGGCGGCGCTGCGCTTGCAGGCCATCGTCGCGACCTTCGCCACCAGCATTTTCTTCACGGGCTTCGCGCTCTGGGTGATGCCGGTTGCCGGAACGCCCGCGCCCGCGCTGTTCTGGCGCACCTATGGCGGCAAATTTCTCGGCCTGCCGTTCGTGTTCTATGTCGTGATCGCCCTTGCGATCCTGTTGTACGTGATTGCCCGCACCCGGCTTGCGCTCCAGCTTCTCGCCGTCGGCGACGATGCGCAGGCAGCCTACCAGAGCGGGTTGCCGGTCGTGCCGATCCGCATTCGCGGCTATATCCTGTGCGGCGTGTTTTCGGCGCTGGCGGCCTTTTGCGTGACCGGCGATACCGCCAGCGGCGATCCGCTGGTCGGCGGCAAGATGACGCTGTTCAGCGTCGCCGCCGTGGTTCTTGGCGGCACGGCGCTGTCCGGCGGCTGGGGCACGGTGGCCGGTTCGCTGTTCGGGGCGCTGACCATCGGCCTCATCAATTCGCTGGTCTTCTTCATCGGCACGCCCTCCGAATGGCAGAATTTCGTGCAGGGCCTCGCCATCCTGATCGTGCTGATGGCGGGCATCCTCGTCGGGCGGAGGGCGCGGGCATGATGGGAAGCGTTTCCTTGTCCTCGCTGTATCGGCAGCCGCTCGTCGTGGCGCTGGCGCTGATCCTGCTGCTGCTCGTCATCGGCAACTGGCTGTCGCCGGGCTTTGCCTCGGGCACGCAGATCCTGCGGCTGCTGATCGTCGCCGCGCTGCTCGGCATCGTCGCGGCGGGGCAGAACATCGTCATTCTCGGCGGGCGCGAGGGCATCGACCTCTCGGTCGGCGGCATCGTGTCGCTCTCGGCCATCGTCGCGGGCAATGTCATGCACGGCACGGATGCGGCGATCTTTCCGGCGATTGCCGCCTGCCTTGCCGTCGGCGCCTTCTTCGGCCTGCTGAACGGGCTCGGCGTCACCCTGCTGCGCATTCCGCCGCTGGTGATGACGCTCGGCATGCTCGGCGTCCTGCAAGGGCTGCTGATCGTCATCCGGCAGGGCATTCCCTCCGGGCAGGCGGCGCCCGCTTTGTCGCGCTTCGTCACACAGCCGGTGCTGCTCGGCCTTCCCGGCATCATCTGGCTGTGGGCCGCCATCGGCATCGCCATGGCCTTCCTGCTGCGCCGCACCGTCTTCGGCCACCGCATCTATGCCATCGGCTCGAACGAGCATGCCGCCTGGATGGCGGGCGTGCCGGTGCGGCGGATGCGGATTTCGCTGTTCATCCTCTCCGGCATGTTCGCGGCGCTGGCGGGTGTGTGCCTGCTCGGCTATTCCGGCTCGTCCTTCGCCAATGTCGGCGAGCAATACATGCTGCCCTCGATCATCGCCGTGGTGTTCGGCGGCACATCGCTTGCGGGCGGCAAGGGCGGCTATACCGGCACCATGGCGGGCGCGGTGCTGCTCGTCATCCTGCAAGGCATCCTCACCACCGTCAATATCGATGAATCCGGCCGTCAGATGGTGTTCGGCGCCACCTTGCTGCTGCTGATGCTGTTTTACGGCCGCGGACGGGCGATGCGCGCATGAGCGGACGGCCGACGATCAAGGATATCGCCGAGCGGGCAGGGGTGTCCTCCGCCACCGTCTCGCGCGCCTTGAGCGATTCCGGCCTCGTCACCGAAGCGACGCGCCAGCGCGTTCACGATGTTGCGCGGGAAATGCATTACCGCCCGAACGTGCAGGCCCGGAACCTGCGCACCCGCCGCTCCATGGCGGTGCTGCTGGTGGTGCGCAATGTCGGCAACCCGTTCTATCTCGACGTGATGAAGGGCGTCGAGGCCGTGGCGCGGGAAAACGGCTATTCCGTTCTGATGGGCAATACCGAGGACGATCCGAACCGCGAGGCGGAATATGTGGAAATGCTGCGTGACGGCCATGCCGACGGCATGATCCTGATGACCGGGCGGCTTCCGGCCGTCTCCGCTTCCGGGCGCGGCAAGCTGGAAGGCGTGCCCGCCGTCGTGGCGCTGGAAATGCTGGAAGGCTCGGCCCTGCCGCATGTGCAGATCGACAATGTGGCGGCGGCGCGGGAGGCGGTGGCGCATCTGGCCGGGCTCGGCCATCGGCTGATTGCCCATATCACCGGCCCCTTGCCGGAAACCATGAGCGTCGGCCGTCTCGAAGGCTATCGTCAGGGCATGGCGGAGGCGGGGCTGGCCATTCCCGCCGGATATGAAGCGGCGGGCAATTACCGTCTGGAAGCGGGGCAGATGGCCGTGCGGGCCCTGTTTGCGCTGCCTGAGCCGCCGACGGCGCTTTTCGTCGCCAATGACGAGATGGCCATCGGCGCGGTTCACGAATTGCGCCGGATGGGGATCGATGTTCCCGGCGATGTCTCCATCGTCGGTTTCGACGATCTCTATCTCAGCCG
Source organism: Rhizobiaceae bacterium (assembly GCA_039808465.1). Taxonomy (GTDB): domain Bacteria; phylum Pseudomonadota; class Alphaproteobacteria; order Rhizobiales; family Rhizobiaceae; genus Metarhizobium. The sequence goes on from JBDHTA010000153.1 coordinate 8,195, forward strand.
CGCCTTCTATCCGCCGCTGACGACCGTGCGCCAGCCGCGCCTCGATATCGGCCGCACGGCGATGGGCGTTCTCGCCGGAATGCTCGCCGGGGACGAACCGGCGAAAACGCCGATCGTCATGCCGACGCAACTCATCATCCGCGCCTCGACGGCGCGGCCAAAACACTAGCTGGGGGAAACCATGTCCGATCTGCCGAGAAAAACCCTGCGCCTGGGCTTTGTGGGAAGCGGCTTCATCGCCCATTTTCACCTGAAATCGCTGATCGGGGTGCGCAATGTCGAGGTAACCGGCGTCTATAGCCGCAGCGCCGGGAACCGCAAGCGCTTCGCCGATGCCGTGACCGCGCTCGATCTCGGCGAATGCCGCGCGCATGAAACGCTGGACAGCCTGTTTTTTGCCGATGACGTCGATGCGATCTGGATTCTGTCGCCCAACCACACGCGGCTCGATGTGATGACGGCGCTGTACGACGCGGTGAAAATCGGCCGCAGCCGGATTTTTGCCGTCGCCTGCGAAAAGCCGCTGGCGCGCACCGTGCGCGAGGCGCGTGAAATGCTGCGGCTGGCGGAGGATGCGGGGCTCAATCACGGCTATCTGGAAAACCAGCTCTTCTCGACCGCCGTGCTGCGCGGCAAGGAAATCATCTGGCGCCGTGCGGCGAAAGCCACCGGGCGTCCCTATCTCGCCCGCGCCGCCGAAGAGCATTCCGGCCCGCATGAGCCCTGGTTCTGGCAGGGCGACAAGCAGGGCGGCGGCGTGCTCTCCGACATGATGTGCCACAGCGTCGAAGTGGCGCGGCATCTGCTGACCGCGCCGGACAAGCCGCGCAGCTCCCTGCGCATCAAGGCGGTGAACGGCACGGTCGCCAACCTGAAATGGACACGCCCCGCCTATGCCGATCAACTCAGGGTGCGCTTCGGCGCCGAAGTCGATTACCGCCGCCGCCCCTCCGAGGACTTTGCGCGCGGCACCATCACCCTCGAGGACGACGAGGGTAACGAGCTGATGATCGAGGCGACGACCTCCTGGGCCTATGTCGGCGCGGGCCTGCGCATCCAGCTCGAACTGCTCGGCCCCGAATATGCGATGGAATACAGCTCGCTGAATGCGGGCCTCAGGATTTTCATGTCCCGCGCCGTCAGCGGCGAGGAGGGGGAGGATCTGGTCGAAAAGCAGAATGCCGAACAGGGCCTGATGCCGGTGCTGGAGGATGAGGCGGGCGTTTACGGCTATACCGACGAGAACCGCCACATGGTCGAATGCTTCCGCAAAGGAGAAACGCCGATGGAGACGTTTGCGGACGGCGTGGCCGTGGTCGAGATGCTGATGGGCCTGTATCTGTCGGCCGAAAAGGGCGAAACCGTCCGTTTTCCGGCTCCGGAGCTGGAAGATTACATGCCCATGGTCGCCCGGCCGGATCGCTGAAAACGGATATATCAGGCCGATTGAGCCACCATGCAGATGGTCTCGCATGGTGACGGCAAAATTTCATTTTATTTTCAAGTGCTTGTCATATTTCTGATAATTTCTGCGATGAACGGTGTTGACTGTTCGGGCCGGGTAGTTCTATAAGCCGGTCATCGACGGAGAGCGGTTGCTTCTGGCGGCGGGTTGTTTCGCTTTAGCGGGTTGGCTTGGTGCTCTTCGGTGGTTTTGAAGCGGCGAGTGATGTTGCTTCGGTTCTTTGACAAGTTGGATATGTAGAAGAAAGAGAGACGTGGACGGCGTTGATTTGCGTGAGTGAATTAGCGTGACTGTTTACGGTGTACCGCTCTTGGCTGGATATGGATTTATCTGGTT
>JBDHTA010000154.1:0-9912 GCA_039808465.1 Rhizobiaceae bacterium
CGATCAGGATCAGCATCACCGGATCGCGCAGCAGCCCGCGCAATTCCTTCATGCCGAGTTCGTAGACATGCGCGAGGTTCATTTTTCCTGCTTCCCCAGCAAGGCGGCGCTGAGCCCGAGAATGACAACGACCGCCAGCGACAGCGCCACATAGACCTGAACGAAATCGCCAAATCCCAGCCCCTTCGAAAAGGCGCCCCGCGCCGCCATGATGAAATAGCTGGTGGGATAGATTTCGCCGATGACGCGCCCGATCCCTTGCAGCGAGGACACCGGGTCGATCATGCCGGAAAACTGCGAGCCGGGGATCATCGTCAGAAGCGCGGTGGCAAACAGCGCCGCCACCTGGCTGGACATGAAGGAGGAGGTGAGCAGCCCCATGCCCGTCGTCGCCCCGACATAGAGAAGCGCCGCCAGGGCCAGCGCCGCGAAACTGCCGGTGAACGGCACGCCGAAGACGGTGATGGCGAAAACGGTCAGCATGCCGAAATTCAGCATGGCGAGCGCCATATAGGGAAGCTGCTTGCCGATCAGGAATTCCAGCCGCGTGACCGGGGTGACGTAGAAATTGATGATCGAGCCGAGTTCCTTTTCGCGCACCACGCTGAGCGTCGTCAGGATCGCCGGAATGAGCAGCAACAGCAGCGGAATGACGGCGGGCGCCATGGCGACGAGGCTCTTGACGTCCGGGTTATAGCGGAAGCGGGTCAGAAGCTCGAAATTGCCGCCCGCGGCCGCGTCGCCATAGAGTTCCCGCGCCTTGCCCATCAGCCAGTTGGCGTGAATGCCCTGCACATAGCCGCTGACCGTGGTTGCCCGCGACGGGTTGGAGCCGTCGATCCACGCGCCGACCCGCGCATCCCGCCCGCGCTCCACATCGCGCGCGAAGCCCGGCGGTATCTCGATGGCGAGCGACAGCTTGCCGCTGCGCATGCGCCGGTCCATGTCGCCATAATCCGTCAGCGGCGGCTCTGCCCGGAAATAACGCGATCCCTCCAGTTCGGAGATGTAGTTGCGGCTGAGCCCGGTCTGGTCGCGGTCGAGCACGGCGAAGCTCAGTTCCTCGACATCGAGATTAATGCCGTAGCCGATCACGAACATCAGGATCAGGCTGCCGACCAGCGCCAGCGTCGCCCGGATCGGGTCGCGGCGCAATTGCAGCGCCTCCAGACGGCTGTAGGAGAGCAGGCGGCGCAGGCTGAAGCCGTGGCCGGGGCGGGTGGTTTCCTGCGGCGCGGCGGGTGCCGAAGCAGGGGCAGGGGAGGGCGGCGGAGCCTGCTGCCCGATCGCCTCCTCGAGATAGGCGATGAAGGCTTCCTCCAGCGTTTCCACGCCCTTGGCGCGGATGATCGCCTCGGCGGTGTCGCTGACCAGAACCCGGCCCGCATGCATCAGCGAAATGCGGTCGCAGAGCGCCGCCTCGTTCATGAAATGGGTGGAGACAAAGACGGTGACGCCATCCTTGCGCGAGAGATCGGCGAGGATTTGCCAGAAGCGGTCACGCGCCACCGGGTCGACGCCGGAGGTCGGCTCGTCGAGGATCAGGATTTCCGGGCCATGGATCATGGCGACGGCCAGCGACAACCGCTGGCGGATGCCGAGCGGCAGGGCGCCCGGCAGGCTGTCGATGACGCCGGTCAGGCCGAAGCGCTCCGCCATTTCCGTGATGCGGCCGGGAATCTTGTCCGGCTGCATGCCGAACAGCCGCCCGTGCAGGTCGAGGTTCTGGCGCACCGTCAGCTCGGAATAAAGCGAGAAGGCCTGCGACATGAAGCCGACGCGGCGGCGCACCGCCATGTCGCGGGGATCGACTTCCGCCCCGAACAGCCGCGCCGTGCCTTCGCTGGGGGCAAGCAGCCCGGTCAGCATCTTCATGGTCGTGGTCTTGCCGCAGCCGTTCGAGCCGAGGAAGCCGAAAATCTCGCCGCGCCCGATACGGAAGGACACATCGTCGACGGCGGTGAAATCGCCGAAGCGCATGGTCAGATGCTCCGCCTCGATGGCGATCTCGGCATTGGCGGGGCGGGGCTCGATCCTGATGCTGGCATGGCCGCGCCTGTCCTCTTCCGGCAAAAGGGCGATGAAGGCGTCGTCCAGCGTCGGCTGGCCGGTGCGCTCCAGAAGCCCGGCGGGCGTGCCCGTCGCCAGCACCGCGCCCGCATTCATCGCCACCAGCCAGTCGAAACGCGCCGCTTCCTCCATATAGGCGGTGGCGACGACGACGCTCATGCCGGGGCGGGAGGCGCGGATATCGTCGATCAGATCCCAGAACTGCCGCCGCGACAGCGGATCGACGCCGGTTGTCGGCTCGTCGAGGATCAGGAAATCGGGGTCGTGGATCAGCGCGCAGCACAGGCCGAGCTTCTGCTTCATGCCGCCGGAAAGTTTGGCGGCGGGCCGGTCGCGGAAGGCGGACATGCCGGTGCGTTCCAGCAACTCGCCGATGCGCCGCTCGCGCTCGGCTTTGTCATGGCCGAACAGCCGCCCGAAGAAATCGGCATTCTCGAACACCGACAGCGTCGGGTAGAGATTGCGCCCCAGCCCCTGCGGCATATAGGCGATGCGCGGGCAGATGCGGGCGCGGTGGCGGCCATCGCGCATATCCCCGCCCAGCACCGACGCCTCGCCCGCCTGCATGGCCCGCGCGCCCGCCAGAATCGACAGCAGGCTGGATTTGCCGACGCCATCGGGACCGATCAGCCCGACCATCCGGCCAGCGGGGATCGAGAGCGTCAGGCCGCGCAGCGCCTGCGTCTGGCCGTATTCGAGGTGAAGGCCCTTCACCTCGGCGACGGGCGGCGCGGCGGTCATTTCACCACATTGGAAAGATTGGCGGGCCATTCCGCATCGGGATCGATCCGCACATAGGCATTGCCCGGCAGGCCGGTCTTCACATAGCGGATATATTTCTTCAGCAGTTTCGGCTCGATACGGGCGCGCACCCGGAACATCAGCTTCTCGCGCTCATCGGCGGTTTCCACCGTCTTCGGCGTAAATTGCGCGACATCGGCAACGTAGGAAATCGTGGCCGGGATCACCGCATCGGGGGCGGCGTCCATCACCAGCCGCGCCTCGGCCCCGGCCTGCACCCGGCCCGCCTGCGCGGTCGGCAGGAAGAAGGTCATATAGACGTCGCCGAGATCGACGATATTGAGGATGCGCGCGCCCGCGCCCACCACCTCGCCTTCCTGCGCCACGCGGTATTGCACGCGCCCGTCACGCGGCGAGGTCAGCGTCGCGTCATTGAGGGAGGCGTCGATGGAGTCGATGGCCGCTCCGGCCGCCTCGATCGCGGCCCCCGCATCCACCACCTGCGCCTTGGCCGAGCCGACGCCCGCCTCGGCCGCCGCCAGCGAAGCCTGCGCGGAAGCGAGGCCCGCCTGCGCCTGCCGGTCGGCGGTGCGGGCATCGTCCAGCGCCTGCTGCGAAATCGTGCTGGCGCGGGCAAGCTGCTCGGCGCGCTCCCGGCGGGAAACGGCGGCATCCGCCGTCGCCTGGGCCTGCTCCACCGCCGCCTTTGCGGCGCGCACCTGCGCCTCGGTCTGCTGCACCACGGCCCTTGCGGTATCCTGCCCGATTTCGGCGCGGCGGCGCTGCGCCTCGGCCTGCCGCTTCTGCGCCGTCAACTGCTTGATATCCATCTGCACCAGCACATCGCCCTGATGGATGAAATCGCCTTCACGCGGCTTGATTTCGGCAATGCGCCCGCCGGAAAGGGCGGCGATATCGATCTCCGTCGCCTCGATGCGCCCGTTGCCGCTGGCAATACCGGCGGGCAGGGTTGGCGCGGAAAGGCGCGTCCACCCCAGATATGCGCCGCCGCAAACGATGGCGGCCCCCAGCAACCAGAGCCATCTGCCGTTCTTCACCATCACCCCCGCCATGCGTGCCTCGGTGACGGGAGGAAAGCATGCGGCCCGCGCTTTCGCAAGAGGCGCGGTTGCGGCATATACGCCTGCCATGCAGGGTTGCAGCCCGTTTCAACCTTCATCCAGGTGTCACAGAGCGCCGCTATAGGCACATCCTGCCGATATCGCCCGCAGTTCCGGCCGACCGGCGCCATGACGGCAATGCCGGAAGGCAGAGGGGCCAACTACCCTCTCGCTTCTTTTTACTCCGCCACACGCGCCCCGCCACTTTCATTCAGCTTGCATTCATCTAAAATTAGAAACAACTATATCACGCATTGCTTGCGTATTGGGGTTCGCTTCGGCGAAATTCGAAAGAGGGGATATTCATGTTCAAGAAATTGTCCGCCGAATGCATCGGCACGTTCTGGCTCGTCTTCGGCGGTTGCGGCAGCGCGATCCTCGCCGCCGCGTTTCCGGAGGTCGGCATCGGCCTGCTCGGCGTCGCCCTGGCCTTCGGCCTGACGGTGCTGACCATGGCCTATGCCGTCGGCGGCATTTCCGGCGGGCATTTCAACCCGGCCGTTTCCGTGGGGCTGACGGTGGCCGGTAAATTCCCGGCCTCCAGCCTCGTGCCCTATATCGCCGCGCAGGTCGCCGGCGCGATTGCCGCCGCCGCCGTGCTCTATGTCATCGCCTCCGGCAAGGCTGGTTTCGTGGCGGGCGGCTTTGCCTCCAACGGGTATGGCGAGCTTTCGCCGGGCGGTTATTCGCTGCTGGCGGCGCTGGTGGCCGAAGTGGTGCTGACGGCCTTCTTCCTCTTCATCATCCTCGGCTCCACCCATGGGCGCGTCCCGGCCGGTTTCGCGCCGATCGCCATCGGCCTTGGCCTGACGCTGATCCATCTGGTGTCGATCCCGGTCACCAATACCTCGGTGAACCCGGCGCGCTCCACCGGCGCGGCGCTGTTTGCCGATACGGCGGCCCTTTCGCAGCTCTGGCTGTTCTGGGTCGCTCCGATCCTCGGCGCCGTGATCGGCGCGGTCATCTGGAAAATCGTCGGCGAAGACGATTGATCGCCTCTTGCCTTGGCCCGCCCGCGTTTCTAAAACGTGAGCGGGCCAAAGCATAAGGAGGCCGGATGGAGAGTATCGGCATCGCCCTGATCCTGCTGCTGGCCGTGGTCGTCAGCGGAACGCTGGCGCGGCTGTCTCCGGTCGCCATACCTCTGCCGCTGGTGCAGATCGCGCTGGGCGCGGCGATTGCGGGCTTCACCGGCTCGCAGGTGGCGCTCGAACCGCATATCTTCTTCCTGCTGTTCCTGCCGCCGCTGCTGTTTCTCGATGGCTGGCGCATTCCCAAGGAAGGGCTGTTCCGCGACAAGGGAACGATCCTCGAACTGGCGCTGGGCCTGGTGGTTTTCACCGTGATCGGGGTCGGCTTCTTCATCCACTGGATGATTCCGTCGATGCCGCTCGCCGTCGCCTTCGCGCTGGCGGCCATCGTTTCGCCGACGGATCCGATCGCGGTTTCGGCGATTGCCGCCCGCGTGCCGATCCCCAAGCGGCTGATGCATATTCTCGAAGGCGAATCCCTGCTGAACGATGCCTCCGGCCTTGTCTGCATGCGGTTTGCCGTCGCCGCCGCGCTGACCGGCGCCTTTTCGCTGACCTCCGCTTTCGGCACCTTTCTTTGGCTTTCGCTTGGCGGCATCGCCATCGGCGTCGGCGTTACCTGGGCGGTGATGAAGGCCAAGGACACCCTGTCGCGCAAGCTTGGCGAGGAACCGGGATCGCAGATTCTCATCAGCCTTCTCATTCCCTTCGGCGCCTATCTTTTGGCGGAAAAGCTGCATTGCTCCGGCATTCTCGCCGCCGTCGCCGCCGGGGTTACCATGAGCTATGCGGAGCAGAGCGGCCAGACGCTCGCCGTGACCCGCGTGCGGCGCAGCGCCGTCTGGGACACGGTGCAATTTACGCTGAACGGCATCATTTTCGTGCTGTTCGGCGAACAATTGCCCAACATCGTCGAAGGCGCCGCGCAGGTGGTGACCGAAACCGGCCATCACGATCCGATCTGGCTCGTCGTCTATGTCGTGGCGATCAACCTCGCTCTGGCGCTGCTGCGGCTGCTCTGGGTCTGGGTGTCGCTGCGCTTCACGCTGTATCGCGCCGCCCGGCGAGGGCAGGCGGTGGTGAAGCCGCACTGGCGGCTGGTCGTGGCGACCTCGCTTGCCGGGGTGCGCGGCGCCATTACGCTTGCCGGTATCCTCACCCTGCCGCTGGTCATGAATGACGGCACCCCGTTTCCGGCCCGCGATCTGGCGATCTTTCTGGCGGCGGGCGTCATCATCGCCTCGCTGGCCGCCGCCAGCATCGGCCTGCCGTTTCTGCTGCACAATCTCGAACTGCCGCCCGAGCCCAGCCATCAGCGCGAGGAAGATGCCGCCCGCATCGCCGCCGCCGAAGCCGCGATCCGCATGATCGAGCGCTTGCAGCATGAGCTTGGCGAAGGCCTGGGCGACGCCGATCTCTATGCCGATGTCGGCAGCCGCCTGATGGAGATTTACCGCCAGAGGATCGACGGCCGCTCGAAAACCGGGGACGAGGCGGAGCAGGCCAAGCATCTGGAAGAAGTGGAACGCCGCCTGCGGCTGGCGGCGGTGCGCGCCGAACGCGATGAAATCTACCGCCTCGGCCGCGCCCGCAAGCTTACCGATGATCTGGTGCGCAAGCTCGTGCGCGAAGCCGATCTCATGGAAGCCCGCTACGCCTCCGCCGCCGGTTGAAGGACTGCCGCTCAAGTTCCATAAGCTTGATTATGCGATTTTACTCAGGGGCCGGGGCAGCTTCAACAGCCGCGCATAAATAGCGTGTGGGGAATCCTTTTGTTCTTCCCCGCGCCTATACCGCCTCAGCCTCCTTTTCGCGCCGCTTCGATCACGGCGACGTCGATCTTCTTCATCGTCATCATCGCATCGAACGCACGTTTTGCCTCATCGCCCCCGATTGCCAGCGCGTCCGTCAGAGTGCGCGGAGTGATCTGCCACGAGATGCCCCATTTATCCTTGCACCAGCCGCATTCGCTTTCCTGTCCGCCATTGCCGACGATGGCGTTCCAGTAGCGATCCGTTTCGTCCTGATCCTCGGTGCTGATCTGGAAGGAAAAGGCTTCGCTGTGCCTGAATGCGGGGCCGCCGTTCAATCCGATGCAGGCGACGCCCGCCACCGTGAATTCCACGACCAGCACATCCCCCTCCTCGCCATCGGGATATTTTCCCGGCGCGCGGATGATAGCGTTTAGCCTGCTGTCCGGAAAAGTATCGGCATAGAAGCGGGCGGCATCCTCCGCATCCTTGTTATACCATAGGCAAATCTTGTTCTTCGGCATCGCGGCATCCTCCTGATCCTTGCCGGGAGTCCAGCCTGTGCCACGTCGACATCAGCCGGACCGATCCGGCATTATAATCGAAATCGCCGTTGCGGTTAGCGCGTCCGGCAAAAAACAGCATGTCCGGCGCGCCATCGGGCGCGCCGGTCGGAGAGCTGGAAGCTCAAGCCGCCTCGGTCAATTCCGGCGCGTTCGCGAAGATGGCTTCGAGATTGAGGAAGCAGATCATATCCTTGTCGCGGGCGAAGATTCCCTCGGCATAGGCGGCCGTCGTAACCCCCGCGCCCGCGGGGACAGGCTGGAGGTCCGTGCCCGAGATCGTCAGGATGTCGGATACCCGGTCGACCATCAGCCCGATCGTCTGCCCCTTGACGTTGGTCACGACGATGGCGCTGCGTTCCGTCGTCCTGGCCGGGGCCATGCCCAGCTTCACCGCGAGATCCACGATCGGGATGACCGTGCCGCGCAGGTTTATGACGCCGAGCACGTCGGATGGCGCATGCGGCAGCGGGGTGACGGGAGCCCATCCGCGAATTTCGCGGATGGAGGTGGTGCGCACGCAGAACTGCTGTTCATGCAGCATGAACGCGATGATCTCGAGCGCATCGGTGGTGGTGTTGAGAAGCGCGTTCATCAAAACTCTTCCCATTCACCCTTCGACGTGTCGAGCGCGGCATTGCCGGAGAAAGCGGAGGCGATCTTGCGGCCGAGAGCGCGCACCGGCGAGACGGCCGGACGGTCGCTGCTCGACGCGGGACGGACCGAGGCCTGGGCGCGGCCCTCTTCCGCCAGCTTGAACTGGGCGAGAAGATGGTTGAGGGAGCTGACCTCGCGCGCAAGGCTGTGGCTGGCCGCAGTCGATTCCTCGACCATGGCCGCATTCTTCTGCGTATCCTGGTCCATCTGGTTGACGGCGGTGTTGATCTGCTGGAGACCGGAGGACTGCTCCTGAGCCGCATCGACGATGGCGGCGACGTGAAGATTGATCTCCTGCACTTCCGAGACGATCGTTTCCAGCGCCCGGCCGGTATCGCCGACGAGCTGCACGCCCTGCTGGACATGGCCGTTGGACGCGGTGATCAGCGTCTTGATCTCCTTGGCCGCATTCGCCGATCTCTGCGCAAGCTCGCGAACTTCCTGCGCGACCACCGCAAAACCCTTGCCCGCCTCACCGGCGCGCGCGGCTTCCACCCCTGCGTTCAGGGCCAGAAGGTTGGTCTGGAAGGCGATTTCGTCGATCACGCCGATGATGTTGTTGATCTCGTTGGCGGACTGGGCGATCTGCTCCATCGCGATGACGGCGTTGCGAACCACGTTGCCGGACTGTTCGGCGCCCGCCTTTGCGCGGCCGACAAGCTCACCGGCCTCGCGGGCGCGGCGGGTGGAGTCCTTGACCGTGGTGGTGATTTCCTCCAGCGCGGCGGCGGTTTCCTCGACGGCCGCCGCCTGCTGCTCGGTGCGCTTCGACAGATCGTCGGCGGCGGACTTGATCTCATTGGCTCCGGCATCGATACCACGCGCATTCTGGGCGACGTTGAGCAGGGCCACCTGCAACTTCTCGGCAGACTGGTTGAAGTTGTTGCGAACCGAATCCAGACTGTCCACGAAGGACTGGGTGATGCGGTAGGAGATGTCGCCTTCCGACAGCTTCGAGAGACCGGCGGCAAGATTATCGACCGCGAATTTCACATCCGCCGCTTCCTTCGCCTTCTGCTCCTCGCGGGCAATCCTTTCCTTTTCGCTCAGCGAACGGTTGGCCTCGGTCTCCCGCTCCAGCCGGATGCGCTCGATGGCGTTGTCGCGGAAAATCTGGACAGCGGCGGCCATGGCGCCGATTTCATCGCGGCGATCGGCAAAAGGCACGGCGCTTTCGACATCGCCATCGGCCAGCCTGCGCATCGAGCCGATGATTTTCTGAATTGGGTTGGCGATGCGCGCAATCGCGATATACATGCCGGTCAGGCCGACCACGACGGCAAATGCCGCGATGATGATGGTGACCAGCAAGGCCGTGTCCGCCGTCGCATCGGCCTGCTTCACGTTGTCCTGAGCGCGATCCGTGATGAAGGTCACCAGTTCCTCGATCTCGGCATTGACCTTGCCCGCCAGCGGCGCCATCGTTTCCTGGAACATGTTGCGCGCTTCTTCACGCTTGCCCACGCGCACAAGCTCGATGTATTGCGCGCCGCGTTCGTTATATTGCTGCGCGGCGGCCTTGATGTCGCTGATCAGGGCCCGGCCCGTTTCCGTGGAGGTTCCGGCGGCGTAGGTGGTGATCGAGGTGTCCAGCCCCTCTTTCGCCGCGCCGAAGGGCCTGGCTTCCGCCTGGAATTCGGCATCGCTCGAAACCATCGCATAGCGGGAATAGGCCAGACGGAGATCGGCGAATGCGCCCTTGACTTCGCGCGCGCTCAAAAGGCGCCCAAACCAGTAACCGCCGATTTCCTGCGTCGAAGCGCCAATCGTGCTGATGCTGCGCAGCGACATTGCCGAAAAGACAAGGATGGTCGCGACGATCGTTCCCATCAGGCCGACGAGTATTACTTTCAAGGCAGGTTCTTCATCCGCTGTCTCCAGTTGGATCTGTGGCTCTGCTCCCTCCCCGTGCAGGTGGTATTCAGAAGATTTGGCATTGCACGTTCGCCGCCTCGATCATCGAGGAGGTTCCGGCGCC
>JBDHTA010000155.1:0-9898 GCA_039808465.1 Rhizobiaceae bacterium
CGGGTGCGCTCCAGCGAGCGCAATTGCGAGCACAGCCGCAGCGGATCGTAATCGTCGAAATTGGAATTGACGATCACCAGTTCGAAAGGCGTTTCCGCCGCCTCGAACAGCGCCGCCTGCGGATCGGACATGGCGGTGACTTCGGCGATCGGTTTCAGCGTCTTGACGATGCGCTCCTGCGAGCTGCCGCGCCCGTCGACCAGCAGCACATTGCCGGTCTCGTCGCCACGCGTCTCCATCTTCATCAGGTCTTCGAGACCGATCGTATGCGCCGTCTGGGCGCGCAGGCGCAGTTCGTCGCTCAGCGTCTTCAGCCGCAGCAGGCTCTTGACGCGGGAGATCAGTTGCAGATCGTTGACCGGCTTGGTGAGGAAATCGTCGGCGCCCGCCTTCAGGCCGCGCACGCGGTCGGAAGGCTGGTCGAGCGCGGTGACCATGACGACGGGAATATGCATGGTCTTCGGATTGGATTTCAGCCGCTCGCAGACCTCGAATCCGTCCATGCCCGGCATCATGATGTCGAGCAGGATGAGATCGACCTGCGTGCGCGCGCAGATATCCAGACAGGCGAAGCCATCGGCGGCGGTCAGCACGTCGAAATATTCCGTCAGCAGCCGCGCTTCCAGAACCTTCACATTGGCGGGAATATCGTCAACAACCAGAATTCTTGCCGTCATGCCTGTATCCCGCCCTTACGCATCGCCAAGATAGGTCTTGATCGTCTCGATGAATTTCGGCACCGAAATCGGCTTGGAGACATAGGCCTCGCAGCCCCCCTGCCGGATGCGCTCCTCGTCGCCCTTCATGGCGAAGGCCGTGACCGCGATCACCGGGATGACATGCAGTTCGTCATCCTCCTTCAGCCATTTCGTCACCTCCAGGCCAGAGACCTCCGGCAACTGGATATCCATCAGGATCAGATCCGGCCGGTGCTTGCGCGCGAGATCGAGCGCCTCCATGCCGTTGCGCGTCTGGATCGTCGAATAGCCGGAGGCTTCGATCAGGTCGCGAAACAGCTTCATGTTCAGTTCGTTATCTTCTACGATCATGACCTGTTTTGGCATCGACCTGTCCTTGAACCAAAAATGCGCCGCAGGCACCCTATATATATAGGGACCGGCGGGCTGATTCTTATCCTTGACCGGAAGCCTAGAGTCATTTGGTTGAAAAAAAGGTAACCCGGAAAGAAAATGCAGAAGAGAACGGGAATGGAAAAAGTCATCGCGCCGGACGCCCAGGACATCGCCATCGCCATACTTGGCTGGCTGGCGAGCGAGCCGGATATTCTCGGCCGCTTCCTGGCGCTCTCCGGCGTCGCGCCCGCGGAGCTGCGGCAGCGGATGGCCGAGCCCGGTTTTCAGGCGGGATTGCTGGACTTCGTGATGGAGCACGAGCCGGATCTGATCGCCTTCTGCCAGTCCGCAGATCTTACCCCCGAGGCGGTGGCCGCCGCCTGGGCGAAGCTCTCGAAACCGGGATTGTCCTCCGGTGAATACTGACCTGCGCTCGCTGGCGGACAGGCCGGATCTGAGGCTCGGCGACCGGCCGCTGGTGGTCAGCGACGTGGACGAGGTGGTGTTCGAATTCCTCACGCCCTTTTCCAGCTTCCTGAAAGCCAGGGGCCTGCAATTGCTGCCGCGCTCCTTCAAGCTTTTCGGCAATATCGTTTCCGAAGACGGCACGGAAATCGGCGCGGGGGATGCGAGCGGCCTGCTCGACGATTTCTTCACGCAGCAGACGCGCTGGCAGACGCCCGCGCTCGACGCCGTCGATACCCTGCATGCCCTGTCGGCGGACTGCGACATCGTTTTCCTCACCGCCATGAAGCCGCATCACACCGTCTTCCGGCGGGCGGCGCTCGATCTGTTCGGCCTGCCCTTTCCGATGATCGCGACGGAAGGGCCGAAGGGGCACATCGTGCGGGAACTGCATGGCGGGCGCGCCCTGCCGGTGGTTTTTCTCGATGACATCGACCGCAATCTGCAATCGGTCGCCGAGGAAGTGCCGTCCTGCCTGCTGCTGCGGATGATGGCCAACGAGGATTTTCGCAAGCTGGCGCCGCCCGCCGCTGGCGGCGTGCGCATCGCCGACGGCTGGCGCCACGCGCAATCGCTGATCCTCGCCCATTGCGCGGGCGGTTGAGGGCGGGACTGTCACTTTCAAGGCCCCCTCTGCCTGCCGGCATCTCCCCCACAAGGGGGGAGAAAGTCAAAGGCTTGCTTTTCCTGCGATTCTTGAATGCCGAGGGTGCCGCAGGTTAAGTCCCTCCCCCTTGTGGGGAGGGATTTAGGGAGGGGTCTTTACCTCATATGCGAATGCCCTGCCTCTGTGGGGTGGTTCTTCTTACCCTGCCGTTAAGGCAGTGGAAAACACCACCCTCTCTTGAGGGCGAAGGGCAAAGGCGGTATGGAATCCATGTTCAACCTTTGTTCCGACCATGACGCCGCAAGCCGCCGCCAATCCGGGTTTCTGCCGTGACTGCCTCAAGGCCCTGCCCACTGAGGCGCAGTCCGCCGAGGCACGGCGTTGCCGCGCCTGCGGCAGCCCGCGCCTGCTACGCCATCCGGAACTGAATGCGCTGACGACGGCGCATATCGATTGCGACGCCTTTTATGCCGCCGTCGAAAAACGCGACAATCCCGAGCTTGCCGACAGGCCCGTCATCGTCGGCGGCGGCAAGCGCGGCGTCGTCTCCACCGCCTGCTACATCGCCCGCATTCACGGCGTTCGCTCCGCCATGCCGATGTTCAAGGCGCTGGAAGCCTGCCCGCAGGCCGTGGTCATCAAGCCGGACATGGCGAAATATGCCGAGGTGGGACGGCAGGTGCGCGCGCTGATGCAGGAATTGACGCCGCTGGTGCAGCCGCTGTCGATCGACGAAGCCTTTCTCGAGCTTTCCGGCACCGAGCGCCTGCACCACGCCACCCCGGCGCTGACACTGGCGCGGTTTGCCCGGCGCATCGAAAGCGAGATCGGCATCACCGTGTCCGTCGGGCTGTCCTATTGCAAGTTTCTGGCGAAAGTCGCCTCCGACCTGCAAAAGCCGCGCGGCTTTTCGGTCATCGGCCGGGCAGAGGCGCTGGAGTTCCTCAGCCTCCAGCCGGTAACGACGATCTGGGGCGTCGGCAAGGCCTTCGCGGCGACGCTGGAGAGCGACGGCATCCGCCTGATCGGCCAGTTGCAGACCATGGAGGAAGGCGACCTGATGCGCCGCTACGGCACCATGGGCCAGCGCCTCTACCGCCTGTCGCGCGGTATCGACGAGCGCGCCGTGGAGCCGCATGACGAGGCGAAAAGCGTTTCGGCCGAAACCACCTTCTTCGACGATATTTCCCGCCACGAGGCGCTGGTGCCGATCCTGCGCGAGCTGTCCGAAAAAGTGGCGCGGCGGCTGAAGAAGAACCATATCGCCGGGCATACCGTGGTGCTGAAGCTGAAGACGGCGGATTTCAAGACGCGCACCCGCAACCGCCGCCTGGCCGACCCGACCACGCTGGCCGACCGCATTTTCCGCACCGGCCTTGCCTTGCTGGAAAAGGAGACGGACGGCACGAAATTCCGGCTGCTCGGCATCGGCGTCACCGATCTGACCGGCGACGACCGCGCCGATCCGCCCGATCTCGTGGATGCGCAGGCCGCCCGCCGCGCCGCCGCCGAAGCCGCCATCGACAGCCTGCGCGACAAGTTCGGCAGGAAGACCATCGAGACCGGCTACACATTCCGCCCGGAGCCGAAAGATCAATAATGCGTGAAATGGCGCGGCCAGCGCTCCGCGCCTCTGGCCGCAAACCGGCTTTCATGCTTCATTTTCAAGGCCGGACGGGTTGTGGATCATGCCGCTTTTGTTTCAAAACTTGTTAAACTTCGCCGCTTACCTTACCCGGCATCCGTTTCCATCCATCGCCGTCGCGCCTGTCGCGTTCGCACGGCGTGGTCTGTTTTGCGTATGGTGATATGATGATCAGCCGCCTGATCCTTGGCCTCGGCCTTCTGTCCACGACGGCATTCTGCACGCCGGCTTTCGCCGATGGCGCGCGCGACCTGCAAATTTTCATCGCCAAGGACACGCAGACGATGACCGTCTATGATGGCGGGCAGGTCATCGCCACCTCCAAGGTTTCCACGGGCAAGGCCGGGCATTCGACGCCGACCGGCATCTTCTCCATTCTGGAAAAGAAGAAGTACCACGAATCGAACATTTATTCGAACGCGCCGATGCCGTTCATGCAGCGCCTCACCTGGTCAGGCATCGCGTTGCATGAGGGGCATGTGCCGAATTATCCGGCCTCGCATGGCTGCGTGCGCATGCCCGCCAAATTCGCCAAGGCGCTCTACCAGATGACCGAGCGCGGCGGCCATGTCATCATCACCGACGAAAAGGCGCAGCCTGTCGCCTTCAGCCATCCGGCGCTGTTTCGCCCGCGCAATCCGGTGACGGAACCGGTGCTGCTTTCGGATGCGGAATTGCGGCCCGGCACGCCCGATCCGTCGCTGCGCCCCGTGGAGGTCGCGATGAACGAGGTTCTGCCGAAGGTGGGCGCGACCGCCACCGCCGTCATTGCCGACACCGCGCCGGTCCGCATCCTGATCACCCGCCGCACCGACCGCGAACGGCTGATCGACGTGCAATCGATGCTGAGCGCGCTCGGCTATTACATCGGCACCGTCGACGGTCAAGCTGGCCGGGCGACGATCGATGCCATCAACCGCTTCAAGGACGAGCGCAGCCTGCCGAAAAACACCTTGCTGAACCAGCCCTTCCTCGATGCGCTGTATCAGGCCGCGGGCAAGGGCCATCCGCCGCAGGGGCAAATTCTGGTGCGCCAGCGGTTCAAGCCGGTGCTGGAAGCCCCGTTCGAGATCGTCAACCCCGAGATCGCGCTCGGCACCCACTTCCTGCAAGCCAGGAACGTGCATCGCACCGCAGGCAGCGCCGAGTGGTCGGCGATCACGCTGGAGGACCGGCTGTGGCCCGCCCAGATGAAACGCCTCGGCATCACCACCCGGGCCGATCCGGGAGATCCCGGCGCGCTGTCCTCGGCGCTCGATCGCATCAGGATTCCCGACGATATCAGAAGGAAGATCGAGGCCATGCTGACCGATGGCACATCGATCACCATCAACGACCACGGCATCGGGCCGGAAACCGGCGCGGGTACCGATTTCGTCACCGTGACCCGCACGGCCAGCAATCCGAACGGCTGATCTTTCAAACGCTTATGGATGGTTCCTGAGAAAATGAATCGGAGACGGCCTGCCGCGCCGCATTGCGCTACGGCAGGCATCTCACCTTGAGTCAGGCTTAAACCAGTTCCACATCGATAACGCCGGGGGATGCGCGCAGCGCCGCCGCGATCTCGGGCGAAATGCGATATTTGTCCGACAATTCGACCTCGATTTCCCGGCGCCCGTCCTCCTTGATGACGATGAAGGACACCAGCCCGTCGCCCCTGGCGTTCAGATGCGTGGCGACGGCCTTCAGCGGGCCGGAATCGCGCACATAGACGCGCAGCGCCTTCTGCATCTGCACCGATTTCTCTTCCAGCGATTGCGCCGTCTGGATGCGCAGGCCGATGCCTTCCGGCCGCTCCTCGGCGGCAACGGTGATGATCAGCGACTTGCCGGGTTCGAGCAGGTCGCGATACTGGGCAAGCCCTTCTGAAAACAGCACCGCCTCATACTGCCCGGAGGCATCCGAGAAGGCGACGATGCCCATCTTGTTGCCGGTACGCGTCTTGCGCTCCTGCCGCGAGGTGACGGTGCCCGCCAGCCGCCCGGCCGTCGCGCCCTTCTTCACCGCCACGGAGAAATCGGCGAAATTCTGCACGCGCATCTTTTTCAGGATGTCGTCGTAGGAATCCAGCGGATGCGCCGAGAGGTAGAAGCCGAGCACCTGAAATTCCCGGTGCAGCCGCTCCGATGCAAGCCAGGCGGTATAGGCCGGGAAGCTGATGACCTCCGGGCCGGTCGCCGCACCCGATCCGAACATGTCCGACTGGCCACTCGACTTGTTTTCCTGCGCGCGCTGCGCATAGCCTATGATGCGGTCGAGACCGGCGATCAGCTCGGCGCGATCCCGACCGAAGCAATCGAAGGCGCCCGCGCAGATCAGGCTTTCGAAGACGCGGCGGTTCACCTGCTTGGGATCGATGCGCAGGCAGAAATCCTCGATGCTGGCGAAAGGCTTGTCGCCGCGCACCGCCATGATGTGCTCGACGGCCGCCTCGCCGACGCCCTTGATCGCCGCCAGCGAGTAATAGATGTGGTTCTCGCCGACTTCGAACAGCCGGTGCGAGGTCTGCACCGAGGGCGGCACCACCTTGATGCCGAGCCGCTTGGCATCCTGCCGGAAGTCGTTGAGCTTGTCGGTATTGGCCATATCGTAGGTCATCGACGCGGCGAGGAACTCGACCGGGTAATGCGCCTTCAGATAGGCCGTCTGGTAGGACACGATGGCATAGGCCGCCGCATGCGACTTGTTGAAGCCGTAATTGGCGAATTTCGCCAAGAGATCGAAGATCAGGTCGGCCTGCGGCTTCGAAACCTTGTTGGCGACGGCGCCGGTGACGAAGCGCTCGCGCTGCTGGTCCATCTCCGCCTTGATCTTCTTGCCCATGGCGCGGCGCAACAGGTCGGCTTCGCCGAGCGAATAGCCCGAGAGAACCTGGGCGATCTGCATCACCTGTTCCTGATAGACGATAACGCCCTGCGTTTCCTTGAGCAGATGGTCGATGGTCGGATGGATGGTCTCGATTTCCTCCTCACCATGCTTGCGGGCATTGTAGACGGGAATATTTTCCATCGGGCCGGGACGGTAGAGCGCCACCAGCGCGATGATGTCCTCGATGCAGTCCGGGCGCATGCCGATCAGCGCCTTGCGCATGCCGGCACTTTCCACCTGGAAGATGCCGACCGTTTCGCCGCGCGACAGCATCTCATAAGTCCTGGGATCGTCGAGCGGGATCGCCGAGAGGTTGATCTCGATGCCGCGCCGGGCAATGAAATCCACCGCTGTCTTCAACACCGTCAGCGTCTTCAGGCCGAGGAAGTCGAACTTCACCAGCCCGGCCTGCTCCACCCATTTCATGTTGAACTGGGTGACCGGCATGTCAGAGCGCGGATCGCGATACATCGGCACCAGCTTCGACAGCGGCCGGTCGCCGATGACGATACCGGCGGCGTGGGTGGAGGCGTGGCGGTAAAGCCCCTCGATCTTCTGGGCGATATCGAGCAGGCGGCCGACCACCGGCTCCTTTTCCGCCTCCTCGCGCAGACGCGGCTCCTCCTCGATCGCCTTGTAGAGCGGCGTCGGATTGGCCGGGTTGTTCGGCACCAGCTTGCAGATCTTGTCGACCTGCCCATAGGGCATTTCCAGCACGCGGCCGACATCGCGCAGCGCCGCGCGCGCCTGGAGCGAACCGAAGGTGATGATCTGCGCCACCTGCTCGCGCCCGTATTTGCGCTGCACGTAGCGGATCACCTCTTCGCGGCGGTCCTGGCAGAAGTCGATATCGAAGTCCGGCATCGAGACGCGATCCGGATTGAGGAAGCGTTCGAACAGCAGCGAGAAGCGCAGCGGATCGACATCGGTGATGGTGAGCGCATAAGCGACCAGCGAGCCCGCGCCCGAGCCACGGCCCGGCCCGACAGGAATATCGTTCTGCTTGGCCCATTTGATGAAGTCGGCAACGATGAGGAAGTAGCCGGGGAATTTCATGCGCTCGATGACGCTGAGTTCGAATTCCAGCCGTTCGCGATATTCCTCTTCCGTATAGCCCGCGGCGATGCCGAGTTCGGCGATGCGCTGGTCCAGCCCCTCCTGCGCCTGACGGCGCAATTCCGCCGCTTCGGCGCGCTCGGCCTCCTCGCCATCGGCGCTGCCGCCGGTAAAACGCGGCAGGATCGGCTTGCGCGTCTTCAGCACGAAGGAGCAGCGGCAGGCGATTTCTACCGTATTGGAGAGCGCCTCCGGCAGGTCTGCAAACAGCGCCGCCATTTCCGCCCGGCTTTTCAGGTAGTGATCCGGCGTCAGCCGGAAGCGGCTATCGTCGGAAACGATGGCGTTGTGCGCCACCGCCATCAGCGCGTCATGCGCCTCGAAATCGTCCGGCGACGGGAAGAACGCCTCGTTGGTCGCCACCAGCGGCAGATCGTGCTCATAGGCGAGATCGATCATCCGCGCCTCATGGCGGCGGTCATAGCCCTTCTGGCGCTGCAATTCGATATAGAGCCGGTCGCCGAACAGCCGCTTGAGGGCGGCCAGGCGCTCGGCGGCAATCGCCTGATGCCCCTCCTTCACCGCGCAATCGACCGGCCCGGCCGCGGCTCCCGTCAGAAGGATCAGCCCATCCGTTCCCGCCTCCTCCAGCCAGGAGCGGCGGATATTGACGGCGCTGTTGCTTTCGCCGCCGAGATAGGCACGGCTGACGAGATCGACCAGCCGCTCATAACCGCCATTGTCGGCCGCCAGCAGCACCACCGAGGGCAGCTTGACGAAGGATTGCGGCCCGCGCCGCTCCGTCTCCAGCCCGTCCTCCATGTCGATGGACATCTGGCAGCCGATGATCGGCTGCAAGCCGTCGCCGATGGCCTTCTGCGAAAATTCCAGCGCCACGAACAGGTTGTTCGTATCGGTGACGGCAATCGCCGGCTGGCCGTCGGCAATCGCCTTGCCGAGCAGCTTCTTCAGCGGCAAGGCCCCTTCCAGCAGGGAATAGGCGGAATGCACCCGCAGATGCACGAACTGCACCTCGCCGCCCGTCTTCACGCCCTCACCCGAACCGCTTTCGCTACCCATGACCGACTTCCGCAACGGGCCAGCGCCACGCCGCCGGTCGAAGACCCGCGCAGACCGCTGCCCTGTTTTCAAATTGGCCGCATCACGCCGTTCCGGGGCCACGCCCGGAAGGCCGATCAATGCGGCGGTTGACTCGGAAGTCATTTTCCGACGCCGGGCCGGAGGAGTCCAGCACTATGACGCATTATGCAGGGTTTGCTGCGGGATCAGCGGTTACATGCGGAAGAGAAGACAGGGATGTTCGCCGTCATCGGCGCATCGGCAGTCCCCGGATTCAGATGGCCATGACGATCATGCAGATGCTGGTAATGAAGGTGACGATGGATGCGAAAGCAGCGATATCGCGGATAATATCGGTCATTTTCTGGTCTCCATTTCGTTATGTTCCCATAATGTTCACTTTTTGTTTTTAAGTCAAGTCAGATTTGGATGGAGTTCGCCATTGCGGAGGGATGTGAAATTTCTAAAAATCGGCGGAGCGATGGGGAGGTTTCTTTTGATAAAAAGAGAGACTTACATCGTTGATAATTCAGCATAAATTCTTACGAATGCTGTGAAAGCCATATGGGAAGTTTTAGATATTTCACATCCCAACAGGAAAATTTCTTTGAATACAACGGATTATCAGAGATGAGAGTGGCGACTGATTTCACTGAAATCGAGTAATGAGGCCCCTATTGAGGCCCCATATTTTCCGCGAAGTTTATTGCACATAATTGGTGGCGTTTGAATAGCCCCGAGATTTGTAGACGCCTTCTTTCCTAATTTTGAGGCAGGAAGAGCATCATGAGCAAATCGAATTTCAGCGAAGATTTTAAGCGGGACGCTGTGCGTCAGATCACGAAGCGAGGCTATCCGGTTGCGGAGGTTTCTCAGCGCCTCGGCGTGAGCCAGCATTCCCTGTATGAATGGAAGAAGAAGTTTGCGGCGTCTAACGCCAAGGGCAACGACGAGGCCGAGGAGATCAGGCGGCTGAAGAGGGAACTGGCTCGCGTCACCGAGGAGCGAGACATCCTAAAAAAAGCGGCCGCGTATTTCGCCAGGGATGCAAAGTGAAGTACGCGTTCATTGCTCTGCATCGCTTGCAGTTTTCGGTGCGGA
>JBDHTA010000156.1:0-9777 GCA_039808465.1 Rhizobiaceae bacterium
GATGGCGTAATGCGGCGTCGCGGCATGGCGAAGGCGCACGTCCTGCATCGCCCACCAGGCGTTCCAGCGCGTCAGGCTGGCCGGGCGTGGCGAGGGGTCGGTTTCCGCGATCCGGCGAAATAGGCGCAAATCATGCGGATCGGCAAACCGCAGGCCCTGACGCCCGCCTGCTGCGACAGGCCCGGCGCGGGACAGATCCAGCTCCTGCCGCACGGACCATGACGCGACGCCATACCCATAACGCCCGTAGATGCGGGCATCCGAGGCGCGCAGGCCCGCGACGGCATGGCCTTCGGCGCGGGCGCGCCGAAGCTGTTCGGTGATGAGGCGGCTGGCGATGCCGCGCCGGGCCGCCTGCGGGGCGACGCCGACATGGGTGACTGCCAGATGGCTGACACGCCCGCCGCCGGGAACAGCGATCTGCGACGCATAGCCGTTGACGGCGCCGAGCAGCCTTCCACCCTCGAAAGCGCCGAGCGGCTGGCCATCCTCGAGATAGCGGCTTTCGGCGTCCGGATCGGCGCGGCCAAGATCGGGAAGCCCGAGCATGGCCTGCCGGAACAGGGAGAAGGCCTGCTTGCGGCCGTCCGGCTCCCGAAGCGGCAGGATATCGAAGCTACCGGTCATGCTTGCGGCCTGCCCTTCGGCGGCTCGGTATAGACGCGCGGCTTCGGCCATGCCTGCGTTAGCCGGGCCTGACCGATTTCGCGGGCGCGGTAGGAAACCGGATCGTGAACGGTATGGGTGCGGGCATTGCGCCAGAAGTGATCGAGGCCCCATTTGCTGGCGGTGGAGCGCCCGCCGGTGACTTCGTAGATGCGGGCGGTGACGTCGAGCGTCACATCGTTGGCCACCACCTTGGCCTGATCGATCAGCACGGCAAGCCTGCCCCAATCCTCCTGCGCCAGATCGGGACCGGCAAACAGCGCCTTCTGGAAGGCGAGCGTGGCGCGGTCGGCAAGCGCGATGCCGGCCTCGATCTGCGCCGAAAGCCGCCCGAGGATCGCGAGATTGTAGGGGTCTTCGAGCGCCGACTGCACGCCGGATTCCGGCCATGGCCGCCCCTGCTCGCGCACATAGTTTTCCGCCGCCTTCAGCGCGCCCTCGGCGATGCCGAGATAGAACTGGGCGAAGATGATCTGGCTGAACAGCGGCCGCAGCCCGTCGCGCTGGGCGGCGTCGCCCGGCCAGGTATCGAGGGCGGCAAGCCGCTCGTCCTCGAACAACTCGACCTTGTCGAAGGTGACGGAGCCGGATGCGGTGAGGCGCTGGCCGAGATTGTCCCAGTCGTCGCCGAAGCTGATGCCCTTGCGCGCGGTTGGGATCTGGTAATGAACGCGCTCGCCGCGATCCCAGAGGCTGACGGTGATGATCTGCGAGATCGCCGTTCCCGTCGCGAAGGTGCGCTTGCCGGATATGAACCGGCGGCCGCCCTCGATTTCGATTTCCGACCACTGGTCGCGGGGATTGGAAACGCCGCCCTGAAACCAGCCGCCGCGCGTGACATGGCCGATGGTATCGGCCCATTGCGCGGGCGTGCCGAGAATATAGGTCCAGACGCCGTTGGAATAGTGATAGGCGATCAACTGGCCGATGGAGCCGTCCGCCTCGGCGATGATGCGGACGATTTCCATGGCTTGCAGCAGGTTGGCGCCCGCCCCGCCCAGCGATTTCGGCGCGGCGAGGCCAAGCAGCCCGGCTTCGCGCAGCAGGGCGATTTCGGCATGCGGATCCCGGTTGGCGCGGTCGCGCTCGATGATGGTGGCGGAAAGCTCGTCCGCCGCCCTGCGGGCGCGGGCCTTCCATTCGGAAAATTCGGCCTCGGGAATACCGGAATACAGATCCGTAATGCCGGATGCGTTGCCTGTCTCGATCAGCATGGGGTGGTCCTTGTTCATGATTTGGAAACGGGTGCGAGAAGGTTGCGGGCCTTGAGGCGGGCGGCGGCGCCTTCGCCGAAATGCCAGGCCTCCTCCAGATGTGGCTGGCCGGAGAGGATGAAGTGATCGAACCCGGCGCGGTGATAGGTCTCGATCAGATCGGCCACCTGCGCGTGGCTGCCGACAAGGGCGGTGCCCGCGCCGCCGCGCACCAGCCCGTAGCCGGACCACAGGCCCGGATGGAATTCCAGCTCGCGGGCCGAGGCGGGCAAGGCGTCCCGCCCGGCATTCAGCGCCAGCATCTGCCGCTGGCCGACGGATTCGGACGCCGACAGCAGATCGCGCGCGGCGCGCACCTGTTCGGGCGAAAGGCGGGCGAGAAGCTTATCGGCCACCGCCCAGGCCTCCGCCTCCGTATCCCGCGAGATGACATGCAGGCGCACGCCGAATGCCAGGCGGCGGCCTTTCGCCTCGGCGCGGGCCGTGAGGGCGCGCACCGTCTGCGCCTCCAGTTCGGGCGGGCGGCCCCAGACGAGGTAGACGTCCGCCTGCTCCGCCGCCACCTCCTGCGCCGCCGGGCTGGCGCCGCCGAAGAACACGGGCGGCAGGGCATAGGGCGCGGTTGCGATGGCCGCGTCGCGAATGTCGTAATGGGCGCCCTTGAAGGAGAAGGGCTCATCGGGCGTGGCGGCGGTGACGCCGCGCATCACGGCCAGAAATTCCCGTGTGCGGGCATAGCGGCTGTCATGGTCGAGATGATCGCCGAAGCGGGCCTGCTCGAAACGGTCGCCGCCGGTCACGACATTCAGCAGCAGCCTGCCGCCGGTGACGCGCTGGAAGGTCGCCGCCTGATGGGCAACCAGCGTCGGCGAAATCAGCCCCGGCCGGAAGGCGACGAGAAATTTCAGCCGCTCGGTTTCCCGCGACAGGGCGGCCGTGGCGATCCACGCATCCTCGCACCATGTCCCCGTCGGCGTCAGCACCGCGTGGAAATCCTGCGCCTCGGCGGCGCGGGCGATGTCGGCGAGGTAAGAGAGGGACGGCGTCCGGTAGCCGCCCGCGAAGTGCACGACATGGCTGTCATTGCCGGAGCCGGTCAGGCCGCGGCTGTCGCCATTCGTCGGCAGATACCAGTGGAGATGGATGCCGCCGCTCATGCCGAGGCTCCCGCCGAGACCGCCCGGTAATCCTGATCGAGCACCGAGGGCCCGTTTTGCAGGGCCCGGAAGGCCGCGCCCGGATGGTCATCGCCGAGGCGGTCCGTGCCGATCAGCCGCCCGCGCAGGGTTCTGCCCTCGCCCTGCGGCGTCAGCCGCCCCCGGGCGCGCAATTGCGGAATGACGTGGCGGGCAAAATCCTCGAACGAGCCGGGGCTGACGGTATAGGCGATGTTGAAGCCATCGACGCCTGCGGCCTCGGCCAGTTCCTCCAGTTGACCGGCGATCTGCGCGCCGGTGCCGACCAGCTTGGGATGGATGCCGCCAAGGCCGATATATTCGGCGATGTCGCGCACCGTCCAGCGGCGCCCGGCATCCCTTGCCGTCAGGCCGCGCAGCGCCGAGCGGCCCGCATTGGTCTCGATATATTCGAGCGGCTGGTCGAGGTCGTATTGCGACCAGTCGACGCCGGTCCAGGCCGAAAACAGGGCAAGCGCCGCCTCGATGCTGGTATAGCTGAGGTAATCCTCGTATTTCGCCTTGGCTTCCGCCTCCGTTTCGCCGGGAATGGCGACGACGGCGGTGATGAATTTCAGGCTTTCGGGCGCGCGGCCAAGCTGCACGGCCCGCGCCCGGATCGCTTCCACGGAGGCGCGGATCTGCGCCGGGTTGGTGCCGCCGAGAAAGACGACTTCGGCGTTGCGCGCCGCGAATTCCCGCCCGCGCGGCGAGGTTCCGGCCTGAAAGATCAGCGGCGTGCGCTGCGGCGAAGGCGCGCTCACATGCGCGTCCGGCACCCGGAAATAGCGCCCCTCATGGCCGATCGGGTGAACCCTTGCCGGGTCGGTGTAGAGACCGGCCTCGCGGTCTCGCGCCAGCGCGCCGTCCTCCCACGATCCCTCCCACAGCTTGTAGCAGATTTCGAGGAATTCCTGGGCGTAGTCGTAGCGCTCGTCATGATCGCGCTGCTGCTCGTAACCGAGGTTGCGGGCGGCGGATTCGAGTATGGAGGTGACGACATTCCAGGCGATGCGGCCCCTGGTCAGATGATCGAGCGTCGAGAATTTGCGGGCAAGCAGATAGGGCTGCTCATAGGTTGTCGACACCGTGACGCCGAAGCCGAGCCGCTTCGTCACCCCCGCCATGGCGGCAACGAGAACCAGCGGATCGTTGATCGGCTGCTGCGCGGCGGTGCGCAGCGCCGCATCCGGCGTGCCGCCGAAAACGTCGAGGGGCCCCAGCGCGTCGGCGATGAACAGGTTGTCGAAGCCGCCTTCGTCCAGCAGTTTCGCAAGCCCGGTCCAGTAGGAAAGTTTCGTGTAATCCCCGGAGCGGTCGGACGGGTGGCGCCAGACGCCCGCCGAGACATGGCCGGGAACCACCATGGCGAAACCGTTGAGAATGATCGGCTTTTTCGGTTGCAACTGTGTCATGAAAAATCTCAGCGGTAATAATCGGGTTCGGGATAGCGGCCATTCAGCGCGAAATCGCCGACCTCGAAAATCTTGTAGTGAATGGGATCGTGCAGCGTGTGGGTGCGCACATTGCGCCAGAAGCGGTCGAAGCCGTATCTGCGCGCCGCAGCGCGTGCCCCCATCAGCTCGAAGATACGCGAGGTCACTTCCAGCGCCGCCTCATGGGCGGCGATCTTGGCCTGATAGGCGAGGATGGCGACATCGCCGCGCCCCTCCCCGGTCAAGGCCTTGCCTTGCGCGACGGCCGCGTCGGCAACGATACCGGCGCGATCCGCCAGCGCTTCCGCCGCCGCAAGCTGGGCCGAAAGCCTGCCGAACCGGTCGACGACCAGCGGATCGTCCCCGGCGCGGGCATGGCCTGACGTCACCCAGGGCCGCCCCTGCTCGCGGATATAGGCTTGCGCCGCCGCAAGCGCTCCCTTTGCCGTGCCGATATAAAGCTCGGCGAAGGAAAGCTGGATGATCGGCACATGCACGGTCAGGTGCGGCGGATGCGGCGTATCCTCGGGGTAATGGCTGACGAGATCGCCGCGCGCCACGCGCACATTCTCCAGCCGGGCCGAGCCGCTGACGGTCAGACGCTGGCCGATCGCATCCCAGTCGCCGCCGAAGCCGAGGCCCGGCGCGGGATTGTCGACGATGAACTGGCCAAGAAAGCCGGACACATCCTCGCCCTCCACCGTCGCGCCATCGGCGAAGCGGACCCAGACCTGCAAGGTATCGGCCACCGCCGCGCCCGAGGTGAAGGGCTTCGCGCCGTTCAGCACATAGCCGCCGCCCTCGTTGCGCGCCTCGATCAGCGGCGGATAGGCGGCCTGCGCGATCCCGGCATGAAACCAGCCCTTGTCGAGAAAGCCGCTGAGGCGCTTGCGGGCAAGCGCGTCGTTGCCGCCTTCCAGAGCGATGCGGCTGCCGAAGAGATGATAGGAGAGAAGCTGGGCGATCGAGGTATCGGCTTCGGCGATCCGCCGCAGCACGCGCAGGATTTCGGAGGTTGCCGCGCCGCCGCCGCCGAGATGGGCGGGAATGGCGATGGTGAGCAACCCGGCGCGGCGCAGCAGATCGATCTCCCGCACCGGATCCTGCCCGGCGGCATCGCGGGCAACGGCGTCGGTTTCGAGTTCGGCGGCGACCGCGGCGGCGCGCTCCAGCCAGACGGCGAGATTGTTCCGGCTTTTCGAGATGCTTCTGTCGGTCATGCGGCGTTTTCCTTGGCGGCGGCGCTTTGACGCGCCGGTGTGAGGCTGAGGCGATGGGCGGGGTGATCGGCGGCGGGAAGCGGCGAGCCCGTGCCCGACAGGCGCTCGCGCAATGTCGCGCCGGGCCGGTCGGCGCGGATGCGGCCGAGCCTGCGCAATTCCGGCACGACATGCTCGATGAAATCGGCGAAGGAGGCGGGGCTGACGATGTGCAGCAGGTTGATGCCGTCGAGCCCGGTCGCCTCGATCCACCGGTCCAGCGTTTCGGCGACGGTCCTGCCGCTACCGACGAAGACGCGGGAGCGGCCGAAACCATGCGCGGGGGCGAGCGCGTCGCGCAGCGTCCAGTCACGGCCGCTCTCTTCGGCGGTGAACATGCCAAGCAGGCCACGGCTGGACTGGGTGTCGATCTGGCGGATCGGCGTTTCCGGGCCATAGGAGGAGAAATCGATATTGGTGGAGGCGGCGTAATGGATCACCGCGCCGTCGAAATCGAAATAGCGGCTGTAGTCCTCGAATTTGGCCTGCGCCTCCTCGTCCGTCGCGCCGGTGACGACGGAAACGGAGGTGACGAACTGGATCGCATCCGGCCCACGGCCTTCCCGGGCGGCGGCGGCCTTCGTCTTCAGGATGTTACGGCGGATCGCCTCGTCATCGGCGCCGACGACGAAGATCACCTCGGCATGGCGGGCGGCGAAGGCGACGCCGCGGGGCGAGGCGCCCGCCTGCATCAGCACCGGCACGCGCTGCGGGCTCGGCTCGGCGATATAGGGGCCGGGCACGGTGAAGAAGCGGCCCTTGTGATCGATGGGATGCACCTTTGCCGGATCGGTGAACAGCCCGTGCGGATGCAGGGCGCTGCCCTTGTCGCGCAGCGCCGCGCCGTCTTCCCATGACGACAGCCACAGCTTGTAGGCGACTTCGAGAAATTCGTCGGCGCGATCGTAGCGCAGGTCGTGCTCCACCTGCGTCGTCAGGCCGAGATTGCGGGCCGCACTTTCAAGCTGCGAGGTCACCACGTTCCAGCCGATGCGGCCGCCGCTGGCATGGTCGAGCGTGGTGAACTTGCGCGCCAGCAGCCAGGGATGCTCATAGGTGGTGGAAACGGTGATCGTGATGCCCAGCCTTTCCGTCACCGCCGCGATGCCGGAGGCGACCAGCAAGGGATCGGTCAACGGCGACTGCACGCCCCGCGCCAGCGACGCCCCGGCATTGCCGCCATAGGTATCGAGCAGGCCCAGCGCATCGGCGATGAACAGGTTGTCGAAGCCCGAGCCATCCAGCAGCCGCCCAAGCTCCTGCCAGTAATCG
Source organism: Rhizobiaceae bacterium (assembly GCA_039808465.1). Classification (GTDB taxonomy): domain Bacteria; phylum Pseudomonadota; class Alphaproteobacteria; order Rhizobiales; family Rhizobiaceae; genus Metarhizobium. The sequence goes on from JBDHTA010000156.1 coordinate 7,023, forward strand.
AGATCGGCATGGCGGTGATGCCGGTCATCGGGATGCCGCCACAGGCCATAGGCGACATGGCTGACGGCATTCATGGTGAAGGCGTTCAGCAGCAGGGGTTTTCGCGGCGCTGGCGCGCTGGTCTGATCGGTCATCGGGTCTCTTTCCAAGCGGAAACGGTAAGGCGGGGCGAACGCATCTGTGCGGGCGCCGCGTCATTTTCCTGAGCGGGAACAATGGGTTCATGCGCCAGAGCGGGCGTCGCGGCGGCGGAAAACAGAGATGGGTGCCTGCAAGTCATTATTAATCCATAAAATCTGTAAACTATATATATTAATGTCCGGCGGCGCTGCGGAAGTCCGCTAACGCTGTTCTAAAATCGGGTGCCGAACCGGAAAATTGTTTCGTATTTCCGGCGGCCAGCCGGGCCGCCCGCCTCACCCGGCGAAATGAGTTTTTGGGAAACCGCAAACTCGCGAGGCGAAATTTCCCCTCACGCCGTTTGAAACGAAAACCACGCCGTTCTTAGAAGTACATAAAATCTATAGACAATATGTGTTTACTTTTGGAGGGCTCTGGTTCATGACCAATTTCATACGTTCCACCCGGCGAATCATCGGCGCGGCGCTGGCGGCCTGCACGGCACTGTCGGCGCCCGCCTTTGCCGCGGAACCGCAATTCGGCGGCACCTTGCGCATCGCGTCGCTTCAGTCCGATCTCGACGCCTTCGACCCGCTGACGGGCTACAGCGTCGATTCCTGGGAAATCCTGCGCGCCGTCACCCGCCAGCTCGTCACCTATCCGGGCGCGGCAACGGATATCAAGGACGACACCGAGCTGGTGCCCGATCTGGCCAGTTCCTGGGATGTCAGCGAGGACGGCAAGACCTACACATTCCACCTGAAGGACGATGTCCACTATTCCGGCCCCACCGAGCGCAAGATCGTCGCCGCCGATTTCGTCTATGGCATCAAGCGCTTCTGCGATCCCAACAAGCAGGTCGCCGCGATCAATTATTTCAACCTCGCCATTTCCGGCTTCGCGGATTACTGCAAGGCCTTCTCGAAGGTGCCGACCGGCGATCTCGCCGCCGCCAGAGCCTTCATCGACGCAAACGAGATCCCCGGCGTTTCCGCGCCCGACGACAGGACGCTGGTCATTAGGTCGGATTCGAAGAATTACGACTTCCTCAACATTCTCTCGATGAATTTCGTCTCGCCGCTGCCGCCGGAAGTGGCTTCGAAATATTTCCCGGATTCGCTGGAATTCCGCAAGAATTTCCCCTCCAGCGGCCCCTATTACGTCGAATCCTATCAGGACGGGCAGAAGCTGGTTCTGAAGAAGGCGGCGAACTTCAAGCCGGAAACCGATCAGGCCCGCAAGGCCTATGTGGATGAAATCGTGGTCGATTTCACCGCGAATGGCGAGGACAGCGTGGTTCAGAAGATCGAGGCGGGCGAGGCCGATCTCTCGCTCTATCTTGAAGTGCCGCCGCGCAGCGCTATCCGCCGTTTCCAGACGGAAAAGCCGGAGCAGTTGCGCGCCTCCAACAGCGGCGCGGCCAATTTCATCACCTTCAACGCCCGGCCGGAAGCCCAGACGGAAGGCGCAAACGCATTGCGCAAGCTGGAAGTGCGCCAGGCGCTGACCTATGCCGTCAACCGCGCCCATCTGGTGCAGGCGCAGGGCGGCTCGATCGCGGCCGTGCCGCTTTCGCAGATCATCACCTCGACCATTCTCGGCCATGAGCCTTTCGATCCCTATCCGACCGAGGGCAACAAGGGCGATGCGGCGAAGGCGAAGGAATTGCTGGCCCAGGCCGGTTATCCTGACGGGCTGAAGCTCGATGCCGTCTACCGCACCACGGCGCAGTTCGAAACCATTGCCGTCACCGTCAAGGAAGACGTGGCCGCCGCCGGTATCGACCTCAACCTGATCCCCGTTCCGGCAACCCAATGGTATGCCTTCATTCAGGATCCGAACAGCCGCTGGGATATTTCGCTCGGCTCGCAATTCGCGCCCGACTGGCAGGGCCCCAGCACCCGCATGCTGCTCGGCGGCTGGCTGAACTCGGATGCCTCGCCCTGCGGCACCGGCAACGTCCACTCGATCCGCTACAGCAATCCGGAGCTGAACAGGCTGGCGGCGGAAGCCTTCCCTTCCGATAATCCCGGCCCGGTCTGGACCAAGGCCGACAGGCTGGTTTCGGCCGACCTGCCGTGGATCCCGCTGTTCGAGAAACGCAAGGTCGCGTTGACCTCGGACCGCATCAGCCATTGGGCCTGGTCGTCGCTGGCCGTGCAGGCCGATATCACCAATATCGCGCTCAAGCCGTAAGCGGGAGGTTCTTCGCCCATGACCGTTTTTTCCGTCAGCAATCTCCGGGTCCATTTTGGCGGCGTGCAGGCGGTGCGCGGCGTTTCCTTCGGGGTGGAACCCGGCCGCACGCTTGCCATCGTCGGGGAATCCGGTTCGGGCAAAAGCGTCAGCCTGCTCGGCGCGACCGGCCTTCTGCCGGCAACCGCCTCGGTGGAGGGCTCCGCCCTTCACCAAGGCCGCGACCTGCTGAAACTGCCGGGCCGCGCCCTGCGCGCGGTTCGCGGCCGCGATATCGGCTTCGTGTTTCAGGATCCGCTCAGCAACCTGCATCCGCTGAAAACCGTCGGCGATCAGGTCGGCGAGGCGATCTCGGCGCATCGCCGCATGGCCCGCGCGGCGCTGCGCGAGCGGGTGCTGGCGCTTCTCGACGAGGTCGGCATCGCCGATCCCGCCTCCC
>JBDHTA010000157.1:0-9707 GCA_039808465.1 Rhizobiaceae bacterium
CGATCTCGCCGTCGCTGTCGCGGCGGGCATAGCGCTTGCCGTTCGGGCTGTCCTTGCGAACGATCAGCCCGGCATCGACCAGCCCGGCCAGATGCCGCCGCAGCGTGGCGGGCGTCATGCCGCGCGCGCGCAGCGACAATTGCGCGTTGGAGGGAAAGACGATCAAGCCGTTTTCCTCGGCCAGCTCGTCCTCGGGATAGAATGTCAGCAGCGCGTCGAGCACCGTCAGCGCCCGGTCCGTCAGCCCCAGCATCGGCCTTGCCTCGCAGACGGCGCGAAACAGCGGCCATTTCGCCCGGCGCAGATCGGCGGTCACCGCCTGCGCCCGCTTTTGCGCGGCCAGCATCGCAAGCGACATCGGCCGCCGCCCGAAGGGCGTCGTTCCATAAAGAGTGGTCATTTGCCTCACCAGACGTCAGGCAAAAGAAATCCGTTCACCAAAGCGGCGCCAATGACTCTTGACAGCGATTCACGGAAATGCGATTCTCTCGTTGCTACACATGAGAAGGGCTTCCGTTACGGCAACGTTCGGGAGCTTTTTTCTTTTGCGTCTCTCTCCTGTTTTCAAGGCCGCCCCGGCTTGTCTGCCGCAACCGCGCCTCATCCTCTGTTTGCGGACCGCTCCGATCCGCGCCTTGCCTCAATCCCGGTGTTTCGACCGGTATTCCTCGAACAGCGTCGGCAACTGCTCCATCACGAAGGCGGCGAAGTCCGGCGCCTGCCGCCGGTCGACCACCAGTTCCACCCGCGTTGCATCATAAGACAGCTTGCCGAGGCGTGAACCATTTTCGCCTGTCAAAATTTCCGATTGCGCCTTGCCCTCCTGGGGCTTCGCCAATGCAAGCACCGCCTTGAAGCGCTCCTTCGATGCCATGGCGCGGGCGTCTTCACTGGCGAGAAAGGCTTCGACGCGCTCGAGAATGCCGTCCTTCTCCACGCATTCGGCCAGCTCCATCCAGCTTCGCCGCCCGATGCCGGGGGCGGGGCCGATGGCGTCGATCACTTCGGCGGGAATGCGCGCCGCCACCGACAGCATGTTCGACAGGTCGCTCTTGTAGAGCGACATCGCCGTCATGATCACGTCGCGGGGGAAGCGGGCGCTCAGGCGCTCTGCAAAGCGCGCCTTCTCGATATAGCTCAGATCCTGCCGCTCGTTGTTCTCCTGCCCCTGCGCGATGACGAGCTGGGCGTCGTCGAGATCGCGCACCACGGCGTCGATGCGGATGCCGAGTTCGGTCGCAGCCCTCAGCCGCCGATGCCCGAAGGCGACCTGATAGCGGCCGGGCCGGGCCGGATGCGGGCGCACGAGGATCGGCGCCTGCTGGCCGTTGTCGCGCAGCGACGCCAGCAGCCGCTCGTGATCCTCCTGCGCGCCCGGCATGCGGTCGGGAATGAAGGAGGCGTCGATATCGGCCGTATCCAGCGACACCACGGTCTGCCCGGCGGCAAGCCGCCTTTCGATCTCCTCGGCGCGGCGGTTGCGCTCGCTGACTTCGCTGAGCGACTGCCCGATCGCGCCGACCGGCGAGCGGCTGGTATCGGCGATCAGCTCCGGCGAGCCGAGGATCGGGCGCACGCGGTTGCGCTGAACGGGCGCCAGATCCGGCGCGATGGCCGGGGGACGGAAGCCGTTGAAGATATCCTTCCTGCTCATGCCGTCCTGCCCCAAGCCTTGCGGATCAGGCTTTCGATTTCAGCGTTGACATTGTTGATGGATTCCAGCGCCCGGTCATAGGTGGCGCGGGTGAACTGGCTGCGCTCCACCTCGAACAGCGTGTGATTGGTCAATCCGGCATCGGAGATCGCCGTGCTTTTCAGCATCGGATGGATCATCACATGCTCGCCGAAGATCGAGCGCAGGAAGGCGACCATCTGGTTCTGCGGGCCGTCGCTCGGCTCGAAGCGGGTGATGAGGTAGCGCATCCATTTGTAATCGGTGCGGGCGCCCGCTGCGGCAATCTCTTCCAGCAGATCGCCGGTCATGGCGAGAAACTGGTTCATCGACATCACATCCAGCATCTGCGGATGCACCGTCACCAGCACCGAGGTCGCCGCCGTCAGGGCCGACAGCGTCAGGTAACCGAGTTGCGGCGGGCAATCGATCACTACCACGTCGTAAAGGTTCTGCGCCTGCGCGATGGCCTGGCCGATGCGGGCGAAGAACAGCGTGTCGCCCGGCTGGCGCTTCAGAAGCGCGCGCGGCGTATCGTGCTCGAATTCCATCAACTCCAGATTGCCGGGGATCAGGTGCAGGTCGGGAATATAGGTGGCGCGCACCACCTCGGCGATCGGCCGCTGCTCCTCGTCGTAGCGGATGGCGCCATACAGCGTTTCGTTGGGCCCGACATCCACTTCCGGCTGATGGCCGAACAATGCCGACATCGACGCCTGCGGATCGAGATCGATGGCAAGAACCCGGTAGCCGCGCAGCGCCAGATATTGCGCCATATGGGCGGCGGTCGTGGTCTTGCCGGAGCCGCCCTTGAAATTCATCACCGCCACGACCTGCAATTCCTCGTCGCCGCGCCGGTGCGGCAGGTAGCGGCGCGCGCCGCGGCTGCCCTGATCGAGATGCTTGCGCAATTCGTGAATATCGTCGACGCTGTAGGAGCGGCGGCCGCTGCGGCTGCTGGCGGACAGGTTCGGCATTTCCGCCGCCACCTGCCGGAGATAGCCTTCGGCGATGCCGACCATTTTCGCGGTTTCGGCGGGGCTGAAGGAGCGGATGACCTTTTCCGCATGCGGCGGAAAAACCATCAGGTGATGCGCCTGAAGCTGGCTGGAGAGCGACGCGGAATGGCTCTGGATCAGACCCCGCAGGTCCGGCTCCGCCATATCCGTCTTGTGTTCGGCAGCACCTGTCATCTCATCTGGCCCGAAACCGCGCTCTTCGGCTTGTTTTGCATATCTGCGCTTTTGAACGATGAATTCGCATAAAAGCGTAGTTCGAAGTTAAGCGCCGATTCTCGAGTCGCCGCAAGCGATATTTACCTTTTGTCAGGATTCACCACAGGAGTCTTGTTTTACGAGTTAGCCGCGGCTAACTGCGCCGCCACGATTCCCTTTATGGGAGAATAAATTATCATAAATTCATCCATAGATAGAAAAACGCGGTATCTCCCCGTTCATCCTTCTCCTGTGAAAACAGGGCATTGGCGGCAATCAACGCGCTTCAACACTCGCTTATATACAAATTTAAGATCTGTCTCCGTATCGTTTCGACAACAGGTGGGTCCGCAAATGCGCGCACCAGGGGTTCAAGACCGGGAGGGGTCCGATGCTTTTCAAATCTGCCACCAGCCGAAACATGGCCCTGATCGCCGCCTGCGGTCTGGTCGCCACCATCGCCGCCACCGGCGCGCTGTTTTCCGTCGCCTACGACACCATCGAAAACGCCAGCATCACCGAAATGCGCCAGATCGCCGGGCGCTATGCCGCCGATATCGAGAAGGAAATGTCGAACGGCGTCGAGCTTGCCGTCAACCTGCGCTCCTCGCTGGTGGCGATGAAGCGCTCGGGCGACGCGACGCGGCGCGATGCCGACCTGATGCTGAAGACGGTGCTGGAGGATCACCCGAACGTGCTCGGCACCTGGACGGGCTGGGAGCCGGACGCCTTCGACGGCAAGGATGCCGATTTCGCCAATACCGAAGGCCATGACGCCAGCGGCCGTTACGTGCCCTACTGGGTGCGCAGCGGCGGCCAGATCGCCCATGAGAAGCTGGAGGGCTACACCGATGCGGGCATCGGCGATTACTACCAGTTGCCCTTCGGCCAGCAGAAGACGGTGGTGATCGAGCCCTATGTCTACAACGTCAACGGCGAGGACATCACCATGACCTCGATCGCCCTGCCGATCATGATCGACGGCAAGCCCGTCGGCGTCACCGGCATGGATATCTCGCTGGCCGAGACCCACAAGGCGCTGTCGGCGGTCCGGCCGATGGGCGATGGCAGCCTCGGCCTCGTCACGGCGGCGGGCGTCATCGTCAGCCATGCCGATGCAGCACTTGCGGGCAAGACGATCAAGGATGGCGGCGAGCAGACAGCCGCCTGGGCCGAACTCATCGCCCATCCCGGGCAGGAAATCGCCACCACCGGCGCCGATGGCACGCCGCAGGTCGCAATCGCCGTTCCGGTGCCGCTGACGGCGGATCTCAACTGGTATGCGATCATCTCCGTGCCGAAGGCGACGGTTTTCGCCGAGCTGAACCGCATGCTGACGGTGGCGGGCGCGGTGACGGCGGCAGCGGCCCTGCTGCTCGGCCTTGCCGCATGGCTGATCGCCCGCAAGTTCACCCGGCGCATTGCCAATGTCATCACGCAAACGCGGCAGATCGCCAGCGGCGACCTGACCGTGACGCTGAAGGACGCCGCCGCGAAGGACGAGATCGGCGATCTCTCGCGCTCGCTCGGCATTCTCCTGGAAAGCAGCCGCCAGAAGGCCGGTCTGGAACGCGACGCCGAAGCCAGCCGGTTGCGCGAGGAAACCGAACGGCAGCAGCGCTCCGCCGCCCATGCCGCCCGCGAGGAAGAGATCCGCTTCGCCGTCGGCGAGCTGGGGCAGGGGCTCGCCCGCCTGTCGGATGGCGACATGACGGTGCGGCTGGAGCGGCAATTCAGCAGCGCGCTGGATGAAATCCGCAACGATTTCAACATCTCCGTCGAGAAATTGCAGGCGGCGATGGTGTCCTTCTCGCAGAATGCCGCCACCATCCAGTCCGGCTCGGCCGAAATCCGCGCCGCCGCCGACGATCTGGCGCGGCGCACCGAGCAGCAGGCGGCCTCCGTGGAGCAGACGGCGGCGGCGCTGGAGGAAATCACCACCTCCGTCAAGGATTCCACCAAGCGGGCGGAGGAGGCGGGCACCCGCGTCGCCCGCACCAAGGATGGCGCGGAACGCTCCGGCGACATCGTGCGCCGCGCCGTCGCGGCGATGGGCGGCATCGAGGAATCCTCGCGCTCGATTTCCAACATCATCGGCGTCATCGACGATATCGCCTTCCAGACCAATCTTCTGGCGCTGAATGCGGGCGTGGAAGCCGCCCGCGCCGGAGAGGCGGGCAAGGGCTTCGCGGTGGTGGCGCAGGAGGTGCGCGAGCTTGCGCAGCGCTCCGCCAACGCCGCCAAGGAGATCAAGACGCTGATCACTTCCTCGGGCGCGCAGGTGCAGAACGGCGTCGATCTCGTCGGCCAGACCGGCGAGGCGTTGCGCGTCATCGTGGCGGAAGTGCAGGATATCGACCGCAACGTGCAGGCCATCGTGCAGGCGGCGCGCGAGCAATCCATCGGGCTTCAGGAAATCAACACCGCCGTCAACCAGATGGATCAGGGCACCCAGCGCAACGCCGCCATGGTGGAGGAAACCAACGCCGCCTCGCACACGCTGGTTTCGGAAGTCGGCGCGCTCTCGGCCCGGCTTTCGCAATTCAATCTCGGCGCCACCGCCGCCGCTCCGGTGTGCATGCAGGCGCCGGATGCGCCGAAAGCCACGGTTTCCGCGCTTCCCCGGCGTTCGCCGGTCTCCCGCGTCGCCCCCGGCCCGGTTCCGGCGAAACCCGGCGCAGCGCGCGCCGTGCCGTCCCCCGCTCATGCGCTCGGCAACAAGCTCGCCGCAGCCTTCGGCGGCAGCCAGCCCCCGGCGTCCGGCGGCGGCGACTGGGAGGAATTCTGATTTTTCGACAGGCAGCCAGACCAAAGGCGGCGGAATGATCCGCCGCCTTCGCATCGTCAGGCGTAGCGGCTGATCGCCAGATCGGTGGCGTCGATTTCGGGCTTTCGGCCGGAAACGAGATCGGCGATGACGCGGGCCGAACCCGAACTCATCGTCCAGCCCAGCGTGCCATGGCCGGTGTTGAGGAACAGGCCCGCAACCTTCGTCGGGCCGATGACCGGCGTGCCGTCCGGCGTCATCGGGCGCAGGCCCGACCAGAAGCTCGCCTTCGAGATGTCGCCGCCGGGGAAAAGATCCATCACGGAATGCTGGAGCGTCTGGCGGCGCGGTTCGCCGAGGTCGTTGGTGTAGCCGGAGATCTCCGCCATGCCGCCGACGCGGATACGGTCGCCAAGCCGGGTGATGGCGATCTTGTAGGTCTCGTCCATCACGGTGGATTCCGGGGCGCGCGCGGCATCGGTGATCGGAATGGTCAGCGAATAGCCCTTGACCGGATAGACCGGCAGACGGATGCCGTGCGGCTTGACGAGAAGCGGCGAGAAGCTGCCGAGCGCCACCACCACGGCATCGGCGGCAAGCGTTCCGTGCGCGGTAACGACGCCGCGGACACGGTCACCCTCGACGTCGAGGCCGCGGACGATGCTGCTGTAGTTGAACCGCACGCCCATCGCCTCGGCCTGCTTCGCCAGCGCGTTGGTGAACTTGAAGCAGTCGCCGGTCTCGTCCTTCGGCGTCAGCAGGCCGCCGACGATCTTTTCGCGCACATGGGCGAGCGCCGGTTCGGCGCGGATGCAGCCTGCCGGGTCCAGCACCTCATAGGGAATGCCGTCGGCGGCGAGCGCCTTCACATCCTTGGCGGAGGCGTCGAGCTGCGCCTGCGTGCGGAAAAGCTGCAAGGTGCCCTGCATGCGCTCGTCATAGGCGATGCCGGTTTCCTCGCGCAGCGCCGCCAGCGAAATGCGGCTGTAATCGGCCAGCCGCAGCATGCGGCTCTTGTTGATGGCATAGCGGGCCGAGGTGCAGTTCGACAGCATCTTCGCCATCCACGACAGCATGGCCATGTCGACCTTCGGGCGCAGGATCAGCGGCGCGTGATGCATGAACAGCCACTTGATCGCCTTCATGGGAATGCCGGGCGCGGCCCAGGGCGAGCAATAGCCGAAGGAAACCTCGCCCGCATTGGCGAAGCTGGTTTCCAGCGCCGGTCCGGTCTGGCGGTCGATGACGGTGACCTCATGGCCCGCTTTGGCAAGCTGGTAGGCGGAGGTGACGCCGATGATGCCGGCGCCGAGAACGATGACTTTCATGATTGTCTCTCAAGAAAAAAGAAGGCGGAATTCAACGGTATTGCCGGTGGTAGCGCTGGCCGAGGCCGGTGAGGATCTCGTAGGAAATCGTTCCGGCATCGCGCGCCACATCCTCCAGAGTTTGATGGGGACCGAGCACTTCGACAAGGGAGCCGAGCTTTAAAACTCCCTCCGGCAAGGCGGAAATATCGACGATGATGCTGTCCATCGACACGCGCCCGACAATGGGAAGCCGCACGCCGCCATGATAGACCGCGCCGCGCCCGCTCAGAGAACGCGGCATGCCATCGGCATAACCGGCGGCGATGGTGGCCAGCCGCATTTCGCGCTCCGCCACATGCGCGCCGCTATAGCCGATCAGCGCGCCCTCCGGCACGGCGCGGGTCTGGACGACGGCGACATCGAGGCTGACGACCGGTTCCATCGGATTGCGGCCGCTGCCGTTCGGCGCGCCGCCATAAAGCGCGATGCCGGGGCGGGCGAGCACGCCGTGATAATCGTCGCCGAGAAAAATGCCGCCGGAATTGGCGAAGCAGACGTCATAACCGGCAAATTCACCGGCGATGCGGTTCATTTCCGAAAGCTGCGCGCCATTCTGGGCGCTTCCGGTCTCATCGGCGGAAGCAAGATGGCTCATGATGAACAGGATCTCGACATTGCCGCCAGCGCGCAGCCGGGCGGCAAGCGGGCCGCGCTCCTCCGGCGGAATGCCGAGCCGCGACATGCCGGTATCGAATTGCAGCACGGCGGGCAGGGTGCGCTTCAGCGCCGTTGCCGCATCCGACCAGGCCTGCAACTGCTCCAGCGAATTGACGACGGGAATGATGCCCTGTTCGGCGCAGGCGATTTCATTGCCGGGCAGCAGGCCGTTCAGCACGAAAAGCTGCGTATCCTGCGGCAGCAACGGTTTCAGCCGCACGGCCTCGATGAAATGCGCGACGAAGAAATGGCGGCAGCCCGCGGCATGCAGCGCCTTCGCCACCTTTTCCGCGCCGAGCCCATAGGCATCGGCCTTGACGACGGCGCTCGCGCGGGCAGGGGCCACCATGGCGGAAAGCCTGCCGTAATTGCGGGCAAGCGCGCCGAGATCGATGGTCAGGATGCCGCAGGCGCCCGTTTCGCCGCCGGTTGCTGGCGCGGTTGCCGCAAGAATATCGCCTTGCATGAATGTCCTCCTCCAGAGCGCCGCAGCATGGCATCTGCCAGCCAGAAGCTAGTGAAAGGATCGTGAAATTACCCGGCGAACAGTGATTGATTATTCTGCTTACATATGATTTTTGCAATGATCTGCGAATTTTTGAAACGATCCATCATGACCGCCCTGGACGCCATAGACCGCAACATTCTTCGCCTGCTGCGGCTCGACGCGCGCATGAGCAATGCGGCGCTGGCGGCGGACGTCGGCCTGTCGCCATCGGCGTGTCTCAGGCGCATCCGGCTGATGGAGCAGAGCGGCGTCATTCGCGGCTATACGGCGCTGGTGGATACGTCCGATGTCGAGGCGACCATCGCCGTGATCATCAACATCACGCTCGACCGGCAGACCGAGGATCACCTTGACCGCTTCGAGGCGGCGGTGCGCAAATATCCGGAAATCCGCGAATGCTTTCTGATGACCGGCGGTTCGGATTACCTGCTGCGCGTCGAGGTCGCCAATGCGGGCGCGTTCGAGCGCATCCACAAGGAAATCCTGTCGGCGCTGCCGGGCGTCTCGCGCATCCATTCCAGCTTCGCGATCCGCAACGTGCTGGCGACGAAGCCGAAGGGGCGGCGTTGAACCGCCATGGCCTCTGCATGAGGGAGCTTGCCCCTCACCCTAACCCTCTCCCCGCTTGCGGGGAGAGGGGACTTGCCCAACGCATGATTATTGGTTGAGGAACCCGGAGCGGCATATCTCCTTCTCCCCGCCTGCGGGGAGAAGGTCGCGGCAGCGGGATGAGGGGCAGAACCGCAAGGCGGCTGCCTGCCCCATGACGCAAAAGCCTCAAACCCCGCTGATGGCGGTCAGCCAGCCGTGGCGGTCGTTGCTGGCGCCGCGCTGGATGCCGACGAGGGCCTCGCGCAGCTTCAGGGTGACCGCGCCGGTCTGGCCGTCGCCGATCTGGAATTCGCCGCCGGTGAACTTCACCGCGCCGATGCCCGCCACCACGGCCGCCGTGCCGCAGGCGAAGGCTTCCTTCAGCCTGCCGCTGGCCGCATCCGCCTGCCACTGGTCGAAGGAATAGGGCTGCTCGTTGACGGTGATGCCCTCTTCACGGGCCAGCGCGATCAGCGACTTGCGGGTGATGCCGGGCAGGATGGTGCCGCCGAGCGGCGGCGTGGTGATCGAGCCGTCCGCCATGACGAAGAAGACGTTCATGCCGCCCAGCTCCTCGACCCAGCGATGCTCGGCCGCATCGAGGAAGACGACCTGATCGCAGCCATGCTCGGAGGCTTCGGCCTGCGCGATGAGGCTTGCGGCATAGTTGCCGCCGCATTTGGCGGCACCCGTGCCGCCCGCCGCGGCGCGGGTGTAGTTTTCGGAAACCCAGATCTTCACCGGCTTGGCGCCGCCCTTGAAATAGGGGCCGACCGGCGAGGCGATGACGCAGAAGATATATTCCTTCGACGGGCGCACCCCGAGGAAGGTTTCGCTGGCGAACATGAAGGGCCGCAGGTAGAGGCTGGCGCCTTCGGCCTGCGGGATCCACTTGGCGTCGATGCGCACCAGCTCCTCGACGGCGGCG
>JBDHTA010000158.1:0-9646 GCA_039808465.1 Rhizobiaceae bacterium
GCGCTATGTGCGCGAGGAAAACGACGCGCCGGTGGTAGTCGCCAAGGGGCAGGATCTGATCGCGCTGAAGATCCGCGAAATCGCCGAGGAAAACGGAATTCCGGTTTTCGAGGATCCGCCGCTCGCCCGCTCCATGTTTGCGCAAGTCTCGGTGGATAGTGTCATCCCGTCAATATTTTACAAGGCTGTCGCCGAACTCATCCATCGGGTGTACGCGTCCCAGCCGCAAAACAGACGGGTTCAGTAAGCCTGATGAAAAAATGCCCCTACTCCATCCAGCGTGAAAAAATCGTCGCGGACGCCATCAGCCCGGTCGCGACGGAGCTGCGGCTGCTCGATGCCGCGGATCTGATTTCATTACTGCGTTTCGAGTACTACGCGAATATCGCGGATCTGGTGGCATCGGCCGCCGAGATGTTCTTCCATCCCGGCACGGTGAATTTCGGCGCCGGCGGCAATTATACGCTGGAATGGGGTGGCGCGCCCGAAGTGACGCTCGATCTCGAAATCAAGCCGAACGGCGTCACCGTCTATGCCCAGCTCATGCTGAGCGACAAGCGGGCGGGCATCGAGATCAATCACATCGCCTTCGAAAATCCCTCTTCCGAGCCCGACGAAAACACCCGTTTCCTCGCACAGAGCCTGGAAAACGCCCGCTTTATCAAGACCTGCGAAGCGGCCTGAAAGCCGCCGCGTTCCGCAGGGAAGCCTTCCCTGCGGAAATCTTCGAATGCGCGTTTCCGGACGCAAAACCGCGGCGCACTTTTGCTGGAAATGCTTTATCTGAACACGCATTTCCGGACGCAAAACCGCAATGCACTTTTGCTGGAAATGCTTAGCTGATGTAGCCGAGCCGGATCGCCTTGGCGATCGCCTGGATGCGGTTGACCGAATCGAGCTTGATCGTCGCCGAGCCGAGATAGGCGTTGACGGTGTGCACCGACAGGCCGAGCTTCTCGGCGATTTCCTCGCTGATTCGGCCGTCGCCCGCCAGTTGCAGGCAGGCGATCTCGCGCTCGCTGAGCGCCTCCGCGGGCGCCGGCTTGCGCTCGTCCAGCGCCAGAAGATCCATCATCAGCCCGCAGCTTCGCCCGTGCAGGTCGATGATCGCGTCGTTGGCGAGATCGATATAGCTGGCCGTGAACAGGATATAGCCGTTGCCGACCGCCCCCAGCCGCACCGGAAACGCCACGCCGGAAAAGGGCAGCGCCCGCGCCTTGAGGCGGCTGGTGAACGGGCCGAATTCCGGGGTCTCGGCGGTCTGCGCCTCGTCCTGCCCGTTCCAGAGCAGCGGCAGCATGGATTTCTCGATATGCTCGATCATCATGTCGCCATAGACCTCGATGATCGCCTTGGCGGGAGCGCCGCCGCCCGCGCTGAAATTGTCCAGTTCGCAGGTCAGCTTGCGCTTGCTCGGCAGGCCGGTGCCGGAAACGCGCAGCACCGCGAAATGCCGCGCATTAATGGTCTTCTGCATGGCGACCAGCCGGGGAAACAGATCCGACCGGCTGGAGACGCGCTGCGCGCGAAGCGTGGATTTGCCCTCGCCCGGAGAACGGCTCGCTCGATCTTGGGAAAGGCTCATGCGCTCCTCGTCAGACCAGATTGTTGCGAACGGCGTAGGCGATGGCTTCCGAGCGCGTCTTGGTCGCCGTCTTGCGCATCACGCTGGTAATATAATTGTTGATGGTGTTGCGCGAAATGCCGAGAATCATCGCGATCTCGTCGCTGGTCTTGCCTTCCGCGATCCAGAACAGGCATTCCAGCTCGCGCTCCGTCAGCTCGAAGTCGCGCTCGGCCTTCTGGTCGCGGGCGCGCATGAAGCTGGCGTAATATCCGGCCAGCAGGCCGACATCGCGCAGCCGCTCCTGTGAGAGAATGATGCCGTCGTCGAAGAGAAACAGCAGGGCCAGGCGCGTGCGCCCGACGCTGAACATCAGCGAGCAATACTGGCGGCTGATGCCGTCGGGCAGTTCCAGATCGTCCGGCAGCAGCGCGAAGCTCGGCAGCATCACCGACAGGCATTTTTCCAGTTCCGTCGAGCGCGCATACTGGCTGGCAAGCTCGCCGCCCAGACGGCGCACCAGATCGAAGGGCCAGTTGGAGGAAATGACGAAATCGAGCCCCTGCTCCTGAATGAGATCGTAGCGGGCCAGCAGATACCGGGAGGCGCCGACATAGGCCGAAAGCGCCAGCAGGCCGCCTTGCAGATGATTCGCCCCGGCCATCAGCGAGAGGCGGCCGATCAACTGCTCCCGGTCGAGCGTCTTGTAGGCGGGTGTCACGGTCATCGGCCGATATGTCTCAGCCTGCGCGCCGAGAGGCTGCGCTGCATCCGCCTTCATGCGGGCTGTTTCCGTGGCGGCACGGCCGGAACCCTTTCCCAAACGGCATCATCGACCGGTATTTCAGCATCCGGGGCGTCCTCCCATCACGCACCTGGAATCGCATTGTCACACCAGGCAAATCAGAACACTTCATCACGCCGAAAGGGCCAGGCAAACACGGGTTCGATTCCCACCCGTGCGCATACGGCCCCATCAGCAAACTCGCGCTTCGCAAAATCCGATTTAGCGAATCGACAGTAGTGCAATTCACCGGGCTCGGCAACGCGATTCGAAAACCGCGTAAAGCGGGCCGCGCCGCGACATACCCTTGGCAAACGGCCGGAAAAAACTTCGAAAACCGCCGGGAATGCCGTCCTATTCTTGCGCGGCACAGTAAATGCCTGCGCATTATTCATGATTACGGGATTCGAAAACCATTCTCCTTGATCTTCGTCAAAAATGGAAAAGCCGGAAAAAAGCGGGCATGATTGCCGGATACGAAAAAACCGGCCTTCCGGCCGGTTCCTGTTTCGTCATGCGGCCTGATCGATGGCCCATTTGCGGAGAATCTTGGCGGCGCGCTCCTCGCTGATTTCCACCATGCGGGTCAGGCGGCGCTCCGGTCCCTCGCGAACCTTGCGGTTGAAGCCGGAATCGTCGTCGTCCATGCCCAGCATATCGTCGGCGCTGTCGAAGCCGAAGTCGGAGCCGAAGCCTTCCATCAGGCCGGTGCCGCCCGGCGCGGGGGCGAAATCCGGCAGTTCCAGCACGCTCTCGTCCTGCGCGGCCATCTGGGCGGCGGCGCCATCGGCGTTGACGGTGCGCAGCAGCGGGCGGACCCCCATCCAGACGATGACGAAGGCGACACCGAGGAAGGCGAGCGAATTGATGATGCCCGGCATGTTGCGGCTGAGGATTTCCATGACGCCCGGGCCGCTCGCGGATTCCTCAAGCAACTGGTTTTCCATGAAATCCATGGCGGTGACGGTCACGACGTCGCCACGGGCCTGGTCGAGACCGGCGGCGGCCATGACGATCTTCTGCATTTCGGCGAGATAGGCGTCGACCTTGGCCTGATCGGCGGGCTCGCCGACCATGCGGGCGACACGCGCCTTGTTGACGACGACGGCGACCGAGAGCTTTTCCAGCTTGTAGCTGTTGCGGGTGGTGGCAACGGTCTTCTGGTTGATCTCGTAATTGGTCTGCTCTTCCTTCTTGTCGGACTTGTCCGACGATTCGGGACCGGCGCCGCCCGCCTGCGGGGCCGCCTGCGGCACGTTCTGCTCGACGGTGGCGGCGGTATCGGTGCTGCGCTGCTGCGACTGCTGCGCTTCCTTGGTGGTGCGCACGGAGCGTTCGACGCGCGATTCCGGATCGAAGATGGTTTCCTGAATCTGCTGGCTGTCGGTGTTGAGCTGGGCGGTGACGCTGGAGCGGAAATTGTCCATGCCGAGGAAGGGGGCAAGCGCCTTGTCGATGTTGGATTCGACTTCCTGCTGCACGGACTGGACGATGCCGAGATTGCGGCTGAGGCCATTGCCGCCCTCCTCGCCCGAGGCGAGAAGCTGGCCGGTGGAATCGAGCACGGTGACATCATCGGCATCGAGGCCGGGAACGGCGGAGGCGACCAGATGGCGGATGGAGGCGGCGGCCTTGCGGCCCGCCTCGCTTCCGGCGCGAATCATCACCGAGGCGGTGGGCTTCTGGGCGCCGCGGCGGAAATTGCCGACATCAGGCATGACGATGTGGACGCGGGCGGCATTGATGCCGGAAATCGTCTGGATGGTGCGGCCGATCTCGCCTTCCAGCGCGCGGACGCGGGTGACTTCCTGCATGAAGGAGGTCAGGCCGAGCGAGCCGACATTGTCGAACAGCTCGTAACCGGCATTGGCGCTGTTGGGCAGGCCGCGCTCGGCCAGCAGCAGGCGCGCCTTGCTGGTGGAACCGGTGGGAACCCGCAGGCTGCTGCCATCGGTGCCGACATCGAAATCGATGCCGGATTCGGCGAGCGCGATGCTGATCTGGTTGAGATCGTTCGTCTCCAGCCCGACATAGAGCGTCTCATAGGTCGGCTTGTTGACGTAGAGCGCGGCGACCAGGATGATCGCCATCGAAGCGATCCCGATGCCGATCAGGGCAAACAACTTCGCCTGGCCGAGCGCGGCAAAGTTTTTCGACATCTGTGTTATTTGATTCAACAGATTCATTCTGTTCTCGCACCGTCAATCCATCGTTGAGCCTTCGCCCTCACGACGGACACTAGAAAGCGAAGCTTGCGCGAACGTTTCCAGCAAACGGCGGAGATGCCGGCGAAGCCCGCCGGCACGGATTATTCCGGATGATATGCGGGCCGCGCCCGGTGTCAGAACAGGTCGATATCGCCCGCCGCCTTCAGAAGCGGCTGCGAATGGCCGTGGCGCAGGCCGCCCGCCAGGGCCTTCTGCATTTCGGCAAGCTTGACGAGGCTCAGCGCGATCGACACGTCGACCATGCAATCCTGCGCGATGCCGCCGGTGACGGTATCGATGAATTCGGCCAGCCCGCGCGTCTTCTGCACGGCGAGATCGATGCCTTGCAGCACCTTCACCGCATCCGGCTGGGAAAGGATGCCGCTTCCGGTCACGCCGAGCAGTTGCGGCTCGACGCGTTCGATGAGGTAGGCAACGTCGTGCAATTCCGAAACGATCCGCATCAGAACGTCGGGCAGGCTGTGAATGTCCAGATCCGGGAGAGTATGGGATTGCACGGAAAAATCCTTAAAAGAATTCGATGGAGCTTTCGGCCGGTTTCGGCGCCGCGACAGGCTTCTGCTCCAGCGCCACGGTGCGTTGCGTTTCGGCCCCGGTGAGGGGGTATTGGCGGGCGCGGCCGCTGACCGGCCAGAATTCCAGCTTGCGGCCGAATTCGCCGCCGGTGGAGGAACCGACGACGCGGATGCCTTCGTCGCGCAGGAACTGCATGGCGAAGGCGGCATTCTGCTCACCGACATTGGAGAAGGTGGCGATGGTCTTGGCGCCGCCGAAGACCTTGGCCTCCAGACGGTCGCGCCGCGCCCCCTTCTTCAGAAGGCCGTTGATGAGCAGTTCCATGAGATGCACGCCATAGCGCGTCGCATCCCCGCCCGAGACCATCGACTGGGCGTTGCCGGGCAGCAGGAAGTGATTCATCCCGCCGACCCCGGCCACGGGGTCACGCAGACATGCAGCCACGCAGGATCCGAGGATCGTCGTCAGCACCACGCTCGGATCGCTGACGACCTTGTATTCACCCTGGATGATATTGACGCGTCTGGCTGCAACGTCCGTCGTCATTTCAGGGCTCCGAACACCGCCTCGATGGCGGCCTTCATCTTTTCGATGGTGAAGGGCTTGGCGAGAACGTTGTTGGCGCCGAGCTGCTGGGCCTTCTGCACCAGGGCGCGGTCGCCCTGCGCCGTCAGGATGATGAAGGCGGCCTTCTTGGTGTTCGGGTTGGTGCGCACGGCCTGCAACAGACCAAGGCCGTCCATCTTCGGCATGTTGAAATCCGAGATGACGAGGTGATGCGGCTGCTCGGCCATGATCTTCATGCCCTGCTCGCCATCGCCTGCGGCGGTGATCTGCTTGAAGCCAAGCTGGGTCAGAGCGTCGCTGAGAAGCAGGCGGCTCGTCACCTGATCGTCAACGATCAGAACCTTGATTTTTTCGGCTATAGACATTTATTCGGTCCCTTCTTTTCGGGCGGCTGTGATTTTAAGGATTTCATCCCCGATGTTCCCAAGGGGAAGCTGTTGCTCCACGGCACCAAGTTCGTAGGCAACCCGCGGCATTCCGTAGACGACGCAGGTCTTTTCGTTCTGGCCGATGGTGCGCGCCCCGGCATGGCGCATCTTCAGCAGACCGGCGGCGCCATCGCGGCCCATGCCGGTGAGGATGACACCAACAGCGTTTCGCCCCGCAAGCTCCGCGACGGAATCGAAGAGCACGTCGACCGAGGGCCTGTGACCGTTCACAGGATCGCGATCGACGAGGCGGCAGCATGGCGCTGATGGACTGGTGACTTGCAGATGGCGTTCACCGCCAGGCGCAAGATATATCTTTCCGATTTCAAGGCGCGCCCCGTCGGTCGCCTCCTGAACCACGGGCGCGCAGATACGGTTGAGCCGCTCGGCGAAACTTTTGGTAAATGTCGACGGCATGTGCTGGGTAATGACCGTCGGCGGGCAGTTCACCGGGAATTTCTGAAGAACCGCGATCAACGCCTCGACGCCGCCCGTCGAGGAGCCGATCGCCACGATCTTGCGGCCGACGCGAAAATCGACACGCGCGGCAACCGGCGCGGGCGCCGCTGCCGGGGCCGCCCCCTTGCGGTTGGAGCGGGCGGCCGCCTTCACCTTGTCGGCGAGATCCCCGAAGGGACGGGACTCGCCGGGCAAGGGCTTGCTCACGCAATCGAAAGCGCCGATTTCCAGCGCGGCCAGCGTCGCCTCGGCCCCGCGATGGGTGAGGCTCGACACCATGATCACAGGCATGGGTCTGAGACGCATGATCTTTTCGAGGAATTCGAGGCCGTTCATGTTCGGCATCTCGATATCCAGCGTCACCACGTCGGGGTTCAGCCGCTTGATCGCCTCGCGCGCCTCCAGCGCATCACCGGCCTGGCCGATGACGCTGACCTCGGGATCGGCGCTCAGCACAGCCGAAATCAGGCCGCGCATGGTGGGCGAATCATCGACGACGAGAACGCGGGCGGTAGCGCTCATGCGCGTTTCCCCGCTGCCTTGCCGTTAAGGCGGTAGGTGGTGATGCCGATATTGTCGAAGACATTCTTGGCATCGCCCGACACGCGCTCGGAATGGCCGATATAGAGATGGCCGTTCGGCGACAGGCTGGCGGCGAAACGCTGCCAGATGCGCATCTGCGTCGGCTCGTCGAAATAGATGACGACGTTGCGGCAGAAGATGACGTCGAAGGTGCCCTTGAAGGGCCACTGCGCCATCAGGTTCAGCTCGTTGAAGGTGATGAGGCGCTTGACGCGGTCGTCGACCTGATACTTGCGGCGCGGATCGCCGCTGTCGCGGAACCATTGCTTGCGCATGGCGGGCGCGACCGATTCCAGCGCCGATTCGTCATAGGCCCCGGCCCTCGCGATCGCCAGGATCTTCGGGTCGATATCGGTCGCGAGGATGCGGATGTCGTATTCGGCTGCGTTCGGCAGCAGCGAAAGCAGCGTCAGCGCGATGGAATAGGGCTCCTGCCCGTCCGAGCAGGCCGCCGACCAGATGCGCACCCGCCCGCCCGCCCTGGCCTTCGCCAGAAGATCGGGCAGCACATCGCTCTTCAGATGCTCGAAATGGTGGTTCTCGCGGAAGAAGCGGGTGAAATTCGTGGTCAGATGCGACAGCATCTCGCGCCGCGCCGAGGCGCCCGCCGGAGAGGCGACCAGCTCACAATATTCGCGGAAGCCCGAAAGCCCCAGCGTGCGGATATGCTTCGACAGGCGCGAATAGACCAGCGACGCCTTGGTGTCGTTGAGATAGATGCCCGCATCCGAATAGATCATCGCGGCGATTTCGCTGAGATCGCGGCGAGTCAGCGGGTATTCGCCGCTGGCCAGCACCTCGTTCGGCGCCTGCTTGAAATCCGGAATTCCTGCTGCCGCGCTCATGCCGCCTCGCTTTCCTCGTCGGGGAACAGGCCTTCCAGTTCCACGAGGCAGATCATTCGTTTATCGATCGCCAGAATGCCGCGCGCGAACTGTCGCTCCATATCCGACGACACTTCCGGCACCGGCTGGATATTCTCGTCCGTGACGGTGAGAATATCCGAGACCGCATCGACCAGCAGGCCGATGACCTGACGGCCGACCTGCGCGACGATGATGACGTGGCGCGGGGTCGGCTCGGCGGCGCGCATGCCCAGCCGCGCCGCAAGATCGACGATCGGCAGGACCGCGCCGCGCAGGTTGAGAACGCCCATCATATAGGAGGGCGTGTGCGGAAGCTTCGTGGCTGGTGTCCAGCCGCGAATTTCCCGCACCGACATGATGCTGACGCAAAATTCCTGGTTGCCAATGCGAAACGCGATCAGCTCGCGGCTTCCCTGGGTCAGATTTTTCACGGCATACGACATCGGCTCTTATCCCACGGCTGCCAGCGCGTTTTCCTGGCGCAGCGACTGGCCGCGCGAGGCACCCACCACCGCATCGACATCGAGGATGAGCGCGACGCGCCCGTCTCCGAGGATCGTGGCGGCGGCGATGCCCGGCACGTGCATGTAATTTGCCTCAAGACTCTTAATAACAACCTGACGCTGCCCCTGAATCGCATCGACCATCAGGGCGCGCTGGCCGCCGCCTTCCGATTCCACCAGAAGCGCCACGCCTTCGACCGGATTGGCCTGCTGGGCGCGGAAGTTCAGGATGCGGCCGACATCGACCAGCGGGCAGAAGGAATTGCGGATCGAGATCAGGCGCTGCGTCGCGCCGAAGGAATGGATCGCCGACGCCTCGGGTTGCAGGGTCTCGACGATGGCCGTCAGCGGTACCACCAGCGTCTGGCCAGCGACCGTCACCACCATGCCGTCGAGAACGGCGAGCGTCAGCGGCAGGCTCATGGAGAAGGTCGAGCCCTGCCCCGGCTTGGAGGAGATGCTGATGCGCCCGCCCAGCGCCTGGATGGAGCGCTTGACCACATCCATGCCGACGCCGCGGCCCGAAAGGTCCGACACCTTGTCGGCGGTCGAGAAACCGGCGTGGAAGATCAGGTTGTCGATTTCCTCGTCCGACAGGTTGGCGTCGGCGGTGATGAGATCGTTGTCGATCGCCTTCTGGCGCACCTTCTCGCGGTTGATGCCGGCGCCATCGTCCGTCAGTTCGATGACGATGCGGCCCGAACGGTGCTTTGCTGTCAGGCGCACCGTGCCCTCGGGATTCTTGCCCGCCGCGATGCGCTTTTCCGGCATTTCCAGGCCGTGATCGACGGCGTTGCGGATCATGTGCGTCAGCGGCTCGGCCAGCTTGTCGATGACCGTCTTGTCGACTTCGGTGTTTTCGCCCTCGGTGATCAGGCGCACCGACTTGCCGGTGATGTCGGCGATTTCGCGCACCGTGCGCGCCATGCGCTGGAACACCGGCTTGACCGGCTGGGCGCGGATGGCCATCACCGAATCCTGGATCTCGCGGGTGAGCTGTTGCAGCTCCTCCAGCCCCATATTGATCGAGGATGTGCCGTTGTTGTCGTTCTCGATGACGCTCTGCGAGAGCATCGCCTGGTTGATGACCAGCTCGCCGACGAGGTTGATGAGGCGGTCGACGCGGTCGAGATCGACGCGGATCGTCTG
>JBDHTA010000159.1:0-9474 GCA_039808465.1 Rhizobiaceae bacterium
CAACGCATCCAGCCGGGCGATACCGTGCTGATGCGCAAGAAGCCGACGGGCACGCTGGTTCTCGACGCGCTGACGCCCGGCAAGCGGCTCTACATGTTCTCCACCGGCACCGGCATCGCGCCCTTCGCCAGCCTGATCCGCGATCCGGAAACCTATGAAAAGTTCGAGGACGTCATCCTCACCCATACCTGCCGCGAGGTGGCGGAGCTGAAATACGGTCAGGATCTGATCGAGGAAATCCGCAATGACGAGATGCTGAGCGAAGTCGTCGGCAACAAGCTCAGGCTCTATTCCACCGTCACCCGCGAGGATTATCCGTTCCAGGGCCGCATCACCGATCTGATCGCCAATGGCAAGCTGTTTGCCGATCTCGGCGTGCCGCCGCTCGATCCCGCTGTCGATCGCGGCATGATCTGCGGCTCGGCCGTGATGCTGAAAGACACCAAGGAATTGCTGGAAAAGGCTGGTCTCGCCGAAGGCGCCAACAACAAGCCCGGCGAATTCGTCATCGAGCGCGCCTTCGTCGGCTGACAGGCTGGAAAATAGCATTGTAATGCAAAAGGCGGAGCCGCAAGCTCCGCCTTTTGCATTACCGCGTGAGCGTGAAGGGCTGGTCCATCTTCACCGAGCGGCTGCTGCCGGTGTCGTTCAGCGTATAGCGCAGCACGTAGTCGCCGGGCTCGGCGCCGGTGATGTCCAGCGTCAGATGCGTGAAGATTTCCTGATTGCGGGTAAAGCCGACGAAGCTGAAATTGCCGAAGGATTTCTGCGCGGCCAGCACATCGCCCTTCTTGTCCATCAATTCGAAATCGACGGTAAAATTCGTCTGCATCTTGCCGTCGCCGGTCGGCTTCCAGCTCAGGCCTACCGGCTCGACATAGGTGATCAGCGGCTCGCCGGTCTTGAAGACCGGTTTCGGGCGCGGCTTGTAGATGCCGTAGGCGGTGGGAACGCCATCCACGAATTCCGCCTTGGCGATGGTCAGCGGCAGCGTCGCGGCGAAATCGCTGAGCGCCTCGCGCATGGCCGCATAGGCGCCGCTGGCATCGCCGCTGGCGGCCTTTTCCTCGGCGCTGCGGGCGGCATCCTGCAACGGACCGGCATCCGCCGTCGCGGACAGGGCGGCGGCGAGGGCAAGCGGCAGGACGGTTTGGCGCGCGATCCGAATCATGGTTCTCCTCGTTTGGTCGAGAGCATAATCCGGCCGGAATGAAACGACGATGGACATGATTATGCTTCAAAAACAGAATTTTGGAGCGCCGGTCCGATTCATCGGATCGAATGGCGCTCCAGACTGGAAATGATGCCACTAACGGGGCTAAAAGAAGGTGAAGAAACCGAAACACGAGATGCGGGACATTCTACCTTGAACCGAACGGATGTGATGGATGCGGAAGCCGCGCTGCGCGGGCTCTTTCCGCCGACGCCCTTGCAATTGAACGATTATCTGAGCCGCCGCTACGGCGCGTCGATCTGGCTGAAACGCGAGGATCTGTCGCCGGTCCGCTCCTACAAGATTCGTGGGGCGTTCAACTTCTTCCGCAAGATCGTGGCGCAGGGCGGCACCGACAAGATTTTCGTCTGCGCCTCGGCGGGCAATCACGCGCAGGGTTTTGCCTATGTCTGCCGCCATTTTCAGGTGCGCGGCGTGGTGTTCATGCCGGTGACGACGCCGCAGCAGAAGATCGACAAGACGGCGGCCTTCGGCGGCGGCTACATCACCATCAAGCTGCGCGGCGACTTCTTCGACCAATGCTACGATGCCGCCCGCCAGTATGTCGCCGAAAGCGACGGCGTTATGGTGCCGCCCTTCGATCATCCCTATATCATCGAGGGGCAGGCGACAGTGGCGGCGGAAATACTGGAGCAGATGCCGGAGGGGGAGACGCCCGATCTGGTGTTGCTGCCGGTCGGCGGCGGCGGGTTGTCGTCGGGCGTGACCGGCTATCTGGAAGGCACGGTGCCCGATTCGGGCTTCCGCTTCATCGAGCCCGCGGGGGCGCCCAGTCTCAGGCGCAGCCTTGAGAAAGGCGAGGTGGTGAAGCTGCCCAAGGTGGACAATTTCGTGGATGGCGCGGCGGTGGCGCGCATCGGCGACCTGAATTTCGCGGCGCTGAAGCGTTTCAGCCCCGGGCAGGTGATGCTGGTTCCGGAAAATGCGATCTGCGTTACCATGATCGACATGCTGAATGTCGAGGGCGTGGTGCTGGAACCGGCGGGCGCGCTGTCGATTGCCGCGCTCGCCCGCATTCCCAGGGAGGAACTGGCGGGGCGCAATGTCGTGGCCGTGGTCTCCGGCGGCAATTTCGATTTCGAGCGCCTGCCGGATGTGAAGGAGCGCGCCATGCGCTACTCCGGCGTGAAGAAATATTTCATCCTGCGGCTGCCGCAGCGCCCCGGCGCGCTTCGCGATTTCCTGAACCTGCTCGGGCCGGACGACGATATTTCACGCTTCGAATATCTGAAGAAGTCGGCGCGCAATTTCGGCTCGATCCTGATCGGCATCGAAACGAAGCGGCCGGAAAATTTCGAGGAACTGATCGCCCGCTTCGAGCAGGCGGGCATGGGCTTTGAGGATATTACCGAGAACGAAATTCTCGCCAATCTGATTATCTGAAGCGGTTTGTTTGTTTTCGTTTGTGTTTTCGGGAAAACCGGTCTCCACTTTTTCCCGAGGAAATTCTTTGCGTGAGGAGTGAAGAAATGTCGATCTTGTCCAACATCATCTCCCTGTTTTCCGGCGCGCCGAAACAGGCGGAGCCGCAATCGGTTCCGGCTGCCGAGCCGCAATTGCATGCCGGTTGCGCGATTTTTGCCGAGCCGATCCGCGAGGGCTCGAACTATCGTCTGGCGGGGCGCATCGAAAAGGAAGTGGATGGCGAAACCCTGACGCGCACCTTCGTTCGCGCCGATGTCTTCACTACGGCCAATGACGCCACCGAATTCACCGTTCGCAAGGCGCAGCAGATCATCGACCAGAACGGCGCCAGCCTGTTCGGCGACGGCGCGAAGACCCGTCAGGTCTGATTATTCTTCTGAAAAGCGAAACGGCCGGCGCGATTCGCCGGCCGCTCGCCGTGGAAAATCAGGCGGCCTGCGCCAACTCGTCCGCGCGGGCGACGGCGGCGGCAACAGCCTTTTCCGCCGCTTCCGGACCGAAGGCCAGGCCTTCGACATAGACCACCTCGACATCGGTGATGCCGATGAAGCCGAGCACGGTCTTCAGATAAGGAACCGCATGGTTCATGGCCGCTGCCGGGCCATCGGAATAGACGCCGCCCGAGGCGAGAACCAGATAGGCCTTCTTGACGGTCGCAAGCCCGACCGGGCCGCTTTCGGTGTATTTGAAGGTCAGACCGGCGCGGGCAATATGGTCGATCCAGGCCTTCAGCGACGAATAGATGTTGAAGTTGATCAGGCCGGTGCCGATGACCAGCGTATCGGCGGCGAGCAATTCGTTCACCAGCAGGTCGGAGACCGCGGCGGCCCCGGCTTCCTCCGGCGTGCGCTCGTCAGCGGGCTTGCGAATGGCGGAAGCCAGAACGCCATCCATATGCGCCAGTGGATTGGCGGCGAGATCGCGGGAGACGACCGGCTTGCCGGATTGCGCCGACAGCTTTTCGGCAAGTTCCGTGGCGACCTTGCTGGATTGCGAATCGGCGCGCGGGCTGGAGGTGACGAGAAGGATGTTCGACATCGAGGAATTCCTTTTATTTCAACCTGTTGAGGCATGCGGGGCAGGGACGGGCATGCCTTTCGCATCAATAAATAAGGCTGGATTTCTATCGAAAAAACCGGGATAATCTCGAAATAACATATCGATTGATTGGATGGATCATGGACGCCAACCCTACGCTCGACCAGCTTCAGGTTTTTCTGGCGGTGGCGGAAAGCGGCAGCTTTTCGGCCGCCTCGCGCAGCCTCAACCGGGCGCAATCGGTGATCAGCTACACCATCGCCAATCTGGAGGCGCAGTTCGACGTGCCCCTGTTCGAACGGGCCGGGTTGCGCCAGCCGCGCCTGACGGAAGCGGGCAAGGCGCTGTTGTCGGATGCGCGGCGCATCGTGGCCGATCTTCAGGTGATGCGGGCGCGCGCCAAGGGCTTCCGGCGCGGGCTGGAGGCGGAGGTCAGCCTCGCGATCAGCGTCATGGTGCCGACTCACGCGGTCGTCGACGTGCTGCGCGAGTTTCGCGAGACGTTTCCTTCGGTCGGCATGCGGCTGAATGTCGGCGAGCTTGGCGTCGTCATGGATATGGTGATGAACGATCAGGCGACCATCGGCATCGGCGGCGCGGTGTTTCGCCAGCATGACGCGCTGGCCATCGAAAAGATCGGGCATGCCTTCATGATGCCGGTCGTTGCCGCCGATCATCCGCTGGCGCGGTTGCAGCGGCCGCTCACGCCCGCCGATGTGCGCGAGGAGGTGCAGCTCGTGGTGACGGATGCCTCGGACCTGACCCGGGGGCGGGATTTCAACGTGCTGTCCTACAAGGTCTGGCGGGTCAGCGACATGGCGACCAAGCTGCATCTGGTGCGCGGCGGGCTGGGCTGGGGCGGCATGCCCGCCTCGCTGATCATGGACGATCTCGCCAATGGCGCCCTGGTGCGGCTGGATCTGCCCGCTTACGAGCAGGGCGAATATCCGATCTACACCATCCGCAAGCAGGCCAATCCGCCGGGACCGGCGGCGGCCTGGCTGATCGAGGCATTCGGCATGCGCCTGTCGCGCTGCCCGAATCGCGTTGATTTCGAATCGCGGCTCGCAGCCATTCCGTTACCGGAGAAGGTTCACGCTGCGGAATGAGGCGGCGCGCTCAATCCTTGTGGGCAAAGCGGAAATAGGAGGCCATCTGGGCGCGGGCATTGGAGGATGGCGTGAAATGCACGCCCACCCGGCCATTGCGCGCCCAGCGCACCACGCCTTCGAGATAGCCGATCTCGCCGCATTCGATCTTGACCGGGCTGCCTGCGGCGGCATGCACCGGGCCGAACAGGTCGAGCGCGATGCCGTCCATCGAGACGTTGACGACGCGGCCCTCGGTTTCCTGATGGCCGTAGCGCATCTTGCCCTTGATGCGCGCCGTCTTGCGCTGGGATTTGCGGGTTTTCATGGTGAGATTGCCGGTCACGCCTTGCCCTCCTTTGGATTCAATTGCGGAGTGTAGCGGGCAAAGTTTCACGGCTGCTTTGCCGGATCGTTCGAATTTGAGCGAAGCGGCTACAGGCCGACATTCGGCCGGTCGATGATCTCGCGCAGCGCGAAGGACGAGTTGATCTTCACCACATGCGGCAGCGCCGACAGCCAGTCGCGGTGGATGCGCTCGTAATCCTCGAGATCGCGGGCGGCGACGCGCAGGATATAGTCGTATTCCCCGGACATGAGGTAACAGACCAGCACGTTCGGGCATTTCTTCACCGCCGCCTCGAATTCCTGCAATGTCCTGGCGAACTGGCCGGAGAGCGAGATGTGGACGACCGCCATCATCTTGTACTCCAGCGCCTTGTTCGACAGGCGGGCGTGGTAGCCGCTGATGACGCCGGATTTCTCCAGAAGATCGACGCGGCGCGAGCAGGCCGAAGCCGACAGGCCCACCTTGGCCGCAAGGTCGGCATTCGACATGCGCCCATGCTGCTGAAGGATTCGCAGGATGGAAGCATCGATGGCATCGAGCGGTGAATTTGGCGATTTCTTCGAATTTTCCGGCATTACACGCAAGGATATTCGGAAACTGGCCTGTTCGCAAACCGTCTTTGCAAGGACATTCGCTTTCTTTTTTGGTCTGCTGATCCCCTTAACAACGTGGCGCAAGCCCATAAAAAGAGAGGAACGCTCAATGCGTGTCGGTTGCCCGAAGGAAATCAAAAACCATGAATATCGTGTTGGCCTGACGCCCGGCGCGGTGCGGGAATATGTGGCGCATGGCCATGATGTGCTGGTCGAAACCGGGGCGGGCGCGGGGATCGGCGCGGACGATTCGGCCTATGCGGCGGCAGGGGCGCGGATCGCCGCTTCGGCGAAGGACGTATTCGAAAAATCCGATATGGTCGTCAAGGTCAAGGAGCCGCAGCCGGAGGAATGGGCGCAGCTTCGCGATGGCCAGATTCTCTATACCTATCTTCACCTCGCGCCCGATCCGGAGCAGACCAAGGGGCTGCTCGCCTCCGGCGTGACGGCGATCGCCTATGAAACCGTGACCGACGAGCGCGGCGGCCTGCCGCTGCTGGCGCCGATGTCGGAGGTTGCCGGACGGCTTTCCATTCAGGCGGGCGCGGTGGCGTTGCAGAAGGCGAATGGCGGCCGTGGCATCCTGCTCGGCGGCGTGCCGGGCGTCATGCCCGCCAAGGTCGCGGTTCTTGGCGGCGGCGTCGTCGGCCTGCATGCGGCGAAGATGGCGGCGGGGCTGGGGGCAGATGTCACCGTTCTCGACCGTTCGCTGCCGCGTCTGCGCCAGTTGGACGATATTTTCAACGGCCGCGTCCGCACCCGCTATTCCACCATCGACGCGCTGGAGGATGAGGTGTTTTCCGCCGATCTGGTGATCGGGGCCGTGCTGATTCCCGGTGCCGCCGCGCCGAAACTGGTGACCCACGACATGCTGTCGGGCATGAAGAAGGGGGCGGTGATCGTCGATGTGGCGATCGATCAGGGCGGCTGTTTCGAGACGTCGCACGCCACCACCCATTCCGACCCGACTTTCGTGGTCGAGGGCATTATTCACTATTGCGTCGCCAATATGCCGGGCGCGGTGCCGATCACCTCGGCGCATGCGCTGAACAATGCGACGCTGCAATACGGGCTGGCGCTGGCCGATCGAGGCCTGCGGGCGATTGCCGAGGACCGGCATCTGCGCAACGGGCTGAACGTGCACAAGGGCCGCGTCACCAACCGGGCGGTGGCCGAGGCGCTGGGCTATGAAGCCTATGCGCCGGAAAGCGTGCTGAACGTTGCCTGAGAGGGAAAGGGGCGCTGGCGAGCCAGCGCCCTCAACTCAGAACCTTGCGGCGATCTCGCGCCATTCGTCGTCCGAAATCGGCGTCAGCGATGTGGCGCTGGTGGAAACCGGGGAGAAGCCGAACATCTGGTAAAGCTGCAAGGCGCGGGGATGATCGAGATTGTTGGTGGTGGTCACCACCTTCTTCGGGCTGTTCTGCCACGCGGTGTAGAGCGCTTGCAGCAGGAACCATTTGCCGATGCCGAGCCCCAGCGCATGCTCGATCAGGCCGAAATGGCTGAGTTCGACGGTATCGGCATCCAGCGTCAGCAATTCGAAGAAACCGGCGGGGGCGCCGTTCACATAAAGCACCGAGATCGCGTTTCCCGGCGCATGGATGGCCGATGCCAGTTCCTCGTCGCTCATCCGCAGCCGGTCGACCCAGTGCCAGCGCCCGCCCACCTGCCGGTAGAGATAGCGGTAGAAGGGCAGCGGGATTTCCGGGGCGCGCATGATCGCCGTCTGGATATTCACCGGCACCGGCAGGCTCGCCTTGGGCGGGGCGGACATTTCCAGCCGCGTGATGTGAACGGATAGTTCTGCGGGCGTTTCCGGCATGGTCATTCCTTGCCCGTGACGAT
The DNA here is from genome assembly GCA_039808465.1 of Rhizobiaceae bacterium. Taxonomy (GTDB): domain Bacteria; phylum Pseudomonadota; class Alphaproteobacteria; order Rhizobiales; family Rhizobiaceae; genus Metarhizobium. The sequence continues at coordinate 7,576 of JBDHTA010000159.1, forward strand.
GGCGGTATCGGCGCGGCTGCCCCATTCCGACCAGGAGCCGTCATACAGCCTGTTGTCGGTATGCCCCAGCGATTCCAGCGCCAGCGTGATGATGGCGGCGGTAATGCCGGAGCCGCAGGTGGTGACGACGGGCCTGTCCAGATCCACGCCCGCGCCGGTGATGATCTCGCGCAGTTCCGGCAGCGATTTGAAATAGCCCTTGTTGGCGAAAGCGCCCGAGGGCAGGTTGACCGCGCCTGGCATATGGCCGGAGCGCATGCCGGGGCGCGGTTCCGGCTCCGTGCCGTGGAAACGGCCGGGCCCCCGGGCATCGGCGATCTGGCGGGAGCCATCCGCGACGATCTCCCGCATCGCCTCGAAACCGGCGACGCGGGAGGCGTCGAAATCGGTTTTGAAGGTGGCCGGGGGAAAATCGGGCAGGGCGGTTTCCAGCGGGCGGCCTTCGGCCTTCCAGCCGTCCAGCCCGCCATCGAGCACGAAGACGTTCCTCGTGCCCATGACGCGGAACAGCCACCAGACGCGCGGCGAAGCGAACAGGCCGATGCCGTCATAGACGACGATACGATGCGTGTCGGAAATGCCGAGCTTTCCCACCTCCTGCGCGAAGGCATCCGGCTCAGGCACCATATGCGGCAGCGAGGTCGAGTGATCGGCGATCCTGTCGTGATCGAAGCGGATCGCGCCGGGGATGTGGCCTGCGGCATATTCCGCGTCGGCATCGCGGTTCTGCGCGGGCAGATAGAAGGAAGCGTCGAGGATGCGGATATCCGGATCGCCGAGACGCTGTTGCAGCCAGTCGGCGGAAACGACGAAACGGCTGGTGGTGTCGCTCATGACTATCTCTCCCTGCAAACCGGCGCGATGGAACGGCCGCTTGTTTTTACGCATGCCGTTATCGCAAAACGCTCACGCACTTTTGCGCGGCATGCTCTAGGCCGCGCCGCCGGGCGTTCCGAACCGGATGCGGAAGCGCCGGTTTTCCTTGCCCTTTTTCTCGATCTTGGCGATGTGGATCGCGCCGACTTCCTGCGTTTCGGAGACATGGGTGCCGCCGCAGGGCTGGCTGTCGATGGCGGCGTTCTCGCCGATGCAGACAAGGCTGACGCGGCCGAGCCCGGCCGGCGGGCGCACGTTCTTCGATTTCACGATACCGGGATTGGCGGCCAGTTCCTCGTCGGTGATCCATTGCAGATAGACGGGGTGGTTCTGGTTCACCAGTTCCATCAGCCTGGCGGTGACGGCTTCCTTGTCCGGCACCTCGGTCATGTCGATGTCGACACGGCTTTCCTCCTCGCCGACGGCGGCCCCCGTGATCGGGAATGGGCAGACGACCGACAGCAGATGACAGGCGGTGTGCATGCGCATCAATCTGTAGCGGCGCGGCCAGTCGATATGCAGCACCAGCTTTTCGCCGACGGCGGGCGAAGCCTCACCCTCAAGCGGCACATGGATGATGACGTCCTTGGTCGCGCCGGTTTTCGCGGGGGCGAGCGCGATGCGCGAGCCGTCCTCCCGCTCCAGAAAGCCGCTATCCCCCGGCTGGCCGCCGGAGGTGGCGTAAAAGCAGGTCTGGTCCAGCTCTATGCCGCCGTCCTCATGAACCGCCGTTACCGTGGCTTCGCAGGTGGAAAGGTAGAAATCGTCACGGAACAGAGCATTCACAGGCATGGGGCGATCTTCAGGCAGCTTCGTAAGGGATTGAGATATCGGCAGACTTCGCCATCCAGTGCGGCACGGGCAGGCCCTTGGAGGCGAGGAATTCCGGGTTGAAGAGCTTCGACTGGTAGCGGTTGCCATAGTCGCAGAGCACGGTGACGATGGTGTGTCCGGGACCGAGATCGCGGGCAAGGCGGATGGCGCCCGCGACATTGATGCCGGTGGAGCCGCCAAGGCACAGGC
>JBDHTA010000160.1:0-9437 GCA_039808465.1 Rhizobiaceae bacterium
AAGCTGAAGGGCTGCGGCATCAACGTTCTCGACGCTTCCGACGAGACCTTCGCGATCGCCATGAACTATCTCGGCAAGGATCCCGACAGCAAGGAAACGGCGGATCTGGAAGCGGGCGGCGAGGCCTACATGAAGGTCCGCCCCTATGTGAAGACCTTCAACTCCTCCGCCTATATCGATGAGCTTGCCAATGGCGACACCTGCCTCAGCGTCGGCTGGTCGGGCGACGTGCTGCAAGCCGCCGACCGCGCCGAGGAGGCCAAGAACGGCGTCGAGGTCAAGTTCGTGATCCCGAAGGAAGGCACCTATATGTGGTTCGACAATCTGGCGATCCCGGCCGACGCCAAGAATGTCGAGGAAGCCCATGCCTTCATCAATTACCTGATGAAGCCGGAAGTCATCGCCAAGGCGTCCAACTACGTGCATTACGCCAATGGCAACCTCGCCTCGCAGCAGTTCCTCGATGAAGAAGTGTTCAAGAACCCGTCCGTCTATCCGGATGAGGAGACGATGAAGAAACTCTTCACCATCTCGCCCTATGGCCCGCGCGAGCAGCGCGTGCTGAACCGGATCTGGACGCAGATCAAGACCGGAAGCTAAGCATCGGCAAAACGGGGCGCATATGGCGCCCCGTTTTTCGTTGAAACCCTCAAATTCATTGCGACAGACAAGAAAGACTGTGGAGCGCTACATGGCGAAATCTCTCGGACCTGTGAAACGGAAATTCACGCCCTGGTCGGATCCGGGAGCCCAGCCCTTCATCCGCTTCGAGAACATCACGAAGCGCTTTGGCCCGTTCGTCGCGGTCGATAATCTGACGCTCGACATCTACGAGCGCGAATTTTTCTCGCTTCTGGGGCCGTCCGGTTGTGGCAAGACGACGCTGATGCGCATGCTCGCCGGTTTCGAGGAGCCGACGGAAGGCCGCATCCTGCTGCAAGGCAAGGATATTTCGGGCGTTCCGCCCTATCGCCGCCCCACCAACATGATGTTCCAGTCCTATGCGCTGTTTCCACATATGAGCGTGGAAAAGAACATCGCCTTCGGTCTGGAGCAGGACAAGCTGCCCAGGGGCGAGATCGACGCGCGGGTGCAGGAAATGCTCAAGCTCGTCAAGCTGGAGCAGTTCGCCAAGCGCAAGCCCAGCCAGCTTTCCGGCGGCCAGCGGCAGCGCGTGGCGCTGGCCCGCTCGCTTGCCAAACGCCCGAAGGTGCTGCTGCTCGACGAGCCGCTCGGCGCGCTCGACCGCAAGCTGCGCGAGGAAACCCAGTTCGAGCTGATGGACATCCAGCAGAAGCTGGGCCTGACCTTCCTCATCGTCACCCACGACCAGGAGGAGGCGATGACGGTGTCGGACCGCATCGCCGTCATGGACAAGGGCGTGATCATGCAGGTGGCGACGCCAGCCGAAATCTACGAGGCGCCGAACAGCCGCTACGTCGCCGATTTCATCGGCGATATCAACATGCTGGAAGGCAAGGTGGTCTCGACGCAGCCCGGCGTCGTGCGGCTGGATTGCGATGGGCTGGCGCTTTCGGTGGCGCAGGAAAGCGATGCGGCCGCAGGCCAGAACATCGCCTTCGCCATCCGCCCGGAAAAGCTGCGCATCTCCCTCGACAAGCCCGCCGAAACCGGCGTCAACGCCGTGCATGGCGAGGTCTGGGATATCGGCTATCTCGGCGATTTCTCGCTGTTTCTGGTCCGCCTCGATGACGGGCGCGTGCTGCGCGCCGCGCAGGCCAATGTCGCGCGTCTGGTGGACCGCCCGATCACCTTCGGCGATCAGGTCTGGCTGCACTGGCCTGATGACGCCGGCATGGTGCTGACGCGATAGGAGGCGACAATGTCCGAGACCGCAGCCTCACCCCATGCGTCGCCCGCCCGCTGGCTGGTCGTCGCCGTTCCCTATCTCTGGCTGATCCTGTTCTTCCTGGCGCCGTTCTTCATCATCGTGAAGATCTCGCTGTCGGATACGGCGATCGCCATGCCGCCCTACACGCCGGTTTTCAATGGCTTCGCCAGCATCGGCGATTTCATATCGAAACTGGATTTCGAGAATTACACCTTTCTGACGCAGGATCCGCTCTATATCGACGCCTATTTCTCGTCGTTGCGCATCGCCATCGTCTCCACGTTGCTGCTGTTGCTGGTCGGCTATCCCGTGGCGCTGTGCATGGCGCGCGCGCCTGCCTCCATCCGCCCGACGCTGGTGATGCTGGTCATCCTACCGTTCTGGACCTCCTTCCTGATCCGCGTCTATGCCTGGATCGGCATCCTCAAGCCCGAGGGTCTGCTGACGCTGCTGTTGCAGACGGTCGGGCTCTACGGGCCGGACGAGCAGGTGCAGATCTTCCGCACCCAGACGGCGGTCTATATCGGCATCGTCTATTCCTACCTGCCCTTCATGGTGCTGCCGCTCTATTCGGCGCTGGAAAAGCTGGACGGGACGCTGCTGGAAGCGGCCAGCGATCTCGGCTGCCCGCCATGGAAGGCCTTCTGGAAAATCACCTTCCCGCTGTCGCTGCCCGGCGTCATCGCCGGATCGATGATCTGCTTCATTCCGATAACAGGTGAATTCGTCATTCCCGACCTGCTCGGCGGCGCCGAAACGCTGATGATCGGCAAGACGCTGTGGACGGAATTCTTCGGCAACCGCGACTGGCCGCTGGCCTCGGCGGTGGCGGTGATCCTGCTTCTGGTGCTGGTCATTCCCATCGTCATCTTCCAGAACCAGCAGCGCAAGGCGGAAGGAGGCAAGGCATGAAGCCCGGACGTTTCGATACGGTGGTCCTGACGCTGGGATTCGCCTTCCTCTACATTCCCATCATCATTCTGGTGATCTATTCCTTCAACGCTTCGAAGCTGGTTACCGTCTGGGGCGGGTTTTCGACCCAGTGGTACCGGCAGATGTGGCACAATGACAGCCTGATGGAAGCCGCCTGGGTGACGATCCGCGTCGCCATTCTCTCGGCCACCATCGGCACGGTGCTCGGCACGCTGGCCGCACTGGCGCTGGTGCGCTTCGTGCGCATTCCCGCCCGCATGCTGTTCTCGGGCATGATCTATGCGCCGCTGGTCATGCCGGAGGTCATCACCGGCCTGTCGCTGCTCTTGCTGTTCGTGTCGATCGGCATCGATCGCGGCTTCTGGACGGTCGTTATCGCCCATACTACCTTCACCATGTGCTATGTGGCGATCGTGGTGCAGTCGCGCCTCATCACCTTCGATCGCAGTCTGGAGGAAGCGGCGCTCGATCTCGGCTGCCCGCCGGTCCGAACCTTCTTCAAGATCACCCTGCCGCTGATCATGCCCGCCGTGATCGCGGGCTGGATGCTGGCCTTCACCCTGTCGCTCGACGATCTCGTCATCGCCAGCTTCACCACCGGCCCCGGCGCCACCACGCTGCCGATCAAGATCTACAGCCAGGTGCGCCTCGGCGTGACGCCGGAAATCAACGCCGCCTGCACGATCCTGATCGCCATCGTCACGCTCGGCGTCATCGCCGCCTCCATCGCCACCAAGCGGCGCGAGTACCAGCGTCAGCGCGACGAGCATCTGGCGACCACCACGGTCGGGTAGGCATTTCCAGGAAAAATCGATCTTTACGGCTGGCCCAGCGTGGAAGCGGGGGAAATGACCGGATCGGGCCACGAACCGCCCGCGAAGAAGCGCAGCGGCGGCGCGGCCGGATCGGCGGCGCTCGCCGCCGGTGGCGCCAGCGTTCCAGCAAGCGCCATGCCGCTGGTGCTGTAGGGCACCAGTCCGGTCAGCGTCAGCAGGCCGTGGCGGCTTTTGACCCGCGCCGAGCGGATATCGGCGGAGCCGCTGTCCAGCCTCGCGGCGATTTCGGCGCTGTCGAAATCGAAATCGCCGCCCGCCGCCTCGCTCAGCAGGAAAAACGGCTTGCTGCCCGCCAGCGCCCGGAATTTCGCGGGCTCGACCCCGGGAATGGCCCCCGGCGCGGCATAGAGCTTGATCGTGCCGGAAACGTCGTTGGCGGTGGCGGACGCAAGCGGAGTTTCGATTTGCAGGTCGGCATCGAAGGAGCCGGTCCCGAGCGGCAGCGGCCCGGTGAAGGCGAGCTTGCGCGCCACCGCGCCGAGATCGGCATCGCGCAGGGTGATGTCGAGATCGGTTCCCTGGCCGCCGGCCGAGGTGGCGAAATGCGCGATCATCTGCCCGCCCTCGAATTCGCTGTCGCCGATATCGACGGCGATCCGGCCATTGGCCGCCAGCAGGCTGGCGCCGATATGCCGGGCTTCCAGCGGCCCGAAGCTGACGCTCTCCGCCGACAGGCGCAGGTCGATGTCGAGATGCCGCAGCGGCCGCGTCAGTTCCGCGCCTTGCTTCTCCGGCGATGGCCGGAAGGCCGCGAGAAACAGGGCGCGCAGATCGAGGCTGTTGAAGGCAAGCGTTCCCGCAAGCTTCGGCGTCCGGCCGGGGGCGCTGGCAAGTTCGATGGCGCCCGCGGCCCGAAGCCCGTCGATGGTAAGCGCAAGCTCATCCAGCCGGATGCCGCTATCGCGGGTGAGCAGCGTGCCGCTGATGCTGGCGGCCTTGACGCCGGGCACGGTATGCTTCCATCCCAGCCAGTCCAGCGCGCCCGGCACATCCGGCAGCTCGAGGGCGAGCGCGCCCTCGGCCTCGCCGCTGCCCGTCAGGTTGCCGCTGCCTTCGAAGCGGGCGGTGGCGAGCGGCGATTCCAGCTTTGCCGTCAGCGCGCCGTCGCGGCCGGAAAGCAGGATCAGCGGCTGCGGCGAGCCAAGCTCCAGCCGGATGAATTGCCCGGCAATACGGGTCACCACCAGCGCCTTCATCCCGGCGCCAAGCCGCGGCCAGTCGATTTCGGCATTGATGCCGGTGAGCGGGGCGGAAGCGCCCGGCCCGGCGATTTCGGCGCTGCCGTCCTCGATGGAGATCGAGCCGATGGCGGCGTCGTAGCGGGCGTCGAGGCTCTGGCTGGCGCCGGTGCCGGGCTTCACCTGCGCCAGCGCCTCGGTCAATAACCCGCGCGGGGCGCTCTCGAAGCCGCCGGTGGCGTCGCGGTGCAATTGCAGATGCGGCCTGTAGAGGTGGAAATCCCGGAAGCGGAACCTGCCGCCCAGCGCATCCAGCAGGTTGAAGGAGGCCGACAGCCTTTCGATCCGCCCCAGCGGGCGCGGCGGCGACACGCCGGGATCCTCGATCCGGACGTTTTCCAGCGCGATGCGCGGATTCGGCCAGAAGCGCAGCCCAGGCGGTTCCTCGACCACGACGCGGTAGCCCGTCCAGCGAAGGATCGCATCCTCGATGCCGTCGCGCACCAGACCGGTGGAAATCACGAAGGGCGCAACGATGCGGATCAGCACCAGCGCGGCGCAGACGGTGACGAAGGCGAACAGCCCGGCGCGGATGAGCGGGCGGCGGGAGCGGAAAAGCCAGCCGCGGAAAGTGCCGGGACGGGGCGCGTGAACCTCGGACATGGGAACAACAACCATCGCGCATTCCCCGGAAACGGGAAACCCGGTTTCCGCAGGGATATACGGTAAAATAGGGTGGCCGGAGCGATCTCGCCATAAAAGCGCGGGTGCCCAGGCATGCGTGGCATGGGGATAGCGGATTTATCGCGGTCACGCAAACAAACGTCGCCGCCAGCCCGGCCTTGCACAATTTATCATGCGATGCAACATGGCGGGCAAAGTCATTCTGACGGAGGACATCATGACTGACGCAACGCCGCTCTGGGCTCCCTCCCAGGCCATTCTGCACGACAGCCCCATGGCGCGCTTCATCGCCTGGTGCGGGGAGCGTTATCATCGCTCCTTTGCCGATTACGACGCGTTTCACGCATGGTCGATTGCCGAGCGCGGCGATTTCTGGACGGCGGTATGGGAATTCTGCGGCGTCAAGGGCAAGCGCGGCGCGCGCGCCCTGACCGATGGCGACGTCATGCTGGAGGCGCGTTTCTTTCCCGATGCCGAACTGAACTTCGCCGAAAACCTGCTGTCGCGCGGCGGCGATGGCGACGCGCTGATCTTTCGCGGCGAGGACAAGGCGAGCGAGCGCTGGTCGTGGGACCGGCTGGCCGGGACGGTCTCGCGCTTGCAGCAGGCCTATCGCGCCGCCGGTATCGGCAAGGGCGACCGCATCGCCGCCATGATGCCGAACATGCCGGAAACCGTGGCGGCCATGCTGGCGGCGGCCTCGATCGGCGCGGTCTGGTCCTCCTGCTCACCGGATTTCGGCGAACAGGGCGTGCTCGACCGCTTCGGCCAGATCGAGCCGAAACTGTTCATCGCCTGCGACGGCTACTGGTATGCCGGAAAAATGCAGGATGTGTCCGCCAAGATCGCGGCCGTCAGCGCGAAGCTCGGCGTGCCCGCCCTGATCATCCCCTATGCCGGCAAGGCGGATGAGATCGCCGCCACGGTGCCCGGCGCGAAAACGCTGCCGGATTTCATCGCGCCGTTTGCGGCGGGGCCGGTGGACTATACGCCCCTGCCGTTCTCGCACCCGCTCTATATCCTGTTTTCTTCCGGCACCACGGGCATTCCGAAATGCATCGTGCATTCGGCGGGCGGCACGCTGTTGCAGCACCTGAAGGAGCATCGCCTGCATTGCAGCCTCGGCGAAGGCGACCGCCTGTTCTACTTCACCACCTGCGGCTGGATGATGTGGAACTGGCTGGTCTCGGGGCTGGCGCTCGGCGTTACCCTCTGCCTCTACGATGGCTCGCCCTTCCACCCCGATGGCAATGTGCTGTTCGATTTCGCCGCGCAGGAGCGCTTCGCCGTGTTCGGCACCTCGGCGAAATATATCGATGCGCTGCGCAAGGGCGGTTTCGTGCCGCGCGACACCCATGATCTCTCGGCGCTCAGGCTGATCACCTCCACCGGCTCGCCGCTGTCGCCGGAAGGCTTCACCTTCGTCTATGAGGGCATCAAGCCGGATGTGCAGCTTGCCTCGATTTCCGGCGGCACCGATATCGTCTCCTGCTTCGTGCTCGGCAATCCGCTGAAGCCCGTCTGGCGCGGCGAAATCCAGGGGCCGGGGCTCGGCCTTGCCGTCGATGTCTGGGACGAGGACGGAAACCCCGTGCGCGGGGAAAAGGGCGAGCTGGTCTGCACCAAGGCCTTCCCATCGATGCCGGTGATGTTCTGGAACGATCCGGACGGGGCGAAATACCGCGCCGCCTATTTCGAGCGCTTCGACAATATCTGGTGCCATGGCGATTTCGCCGAATGGACCGGGCATGGCGGCATGATCATCCACGGCCGCTCGGATGCGACGCTCAATCCCGGCGGCGTGCGCATCGGCACGGCGGAAATCTACAATCAGGTCGAGCAGATGGAAGAGGTCGCCGAGGCGCTCTGCATCGGCCAGACCTGGGACGACGATGTGCGCGTGGTGCTGTTCGTGCGCCTGAAACCGGGGCTGGAGCTGACGGAGGAGCTGGTCAAGGCGATCAAGACCCGCATCCGCACCGGCGCCTCGCCGCGCCATGTTCCGGCCAAGGTGGTGCAGGTCGCCGATATTCCGCGCACCAAATCCGGCAAGATCGTGGAACTCGCCGTGCGCGAGGTGGTGCATGGCCGCCCGGTGAAGAACAAGGAGGCGCTGGCCAACCCGGAAGCGCTCGACCTGTTCGCGGGGCTGGCCGAACTGCAAACGTGACGCTTACCCAAAATTTTACCGGGTAAAGCTGCCCCCCGGCGGTAACCAATTGTTAAAAGACGGCGGTCCAATTTGGCTTCACTTGGGGCCGCCCGATAGAGGGCGGTCGGGACTTCCATGAGGTCTCTCTGACGCGGCGTCAGCCGGCTCAGGCTCTTGTTTTGCAGCATACCTCCATCGGGGCGGTTTCGGGTAACAGCCTGAACCGCCTCCTTTTTTTCTCTCAACGCCTGTCGATGGAGCGGGAGACCAGCAGCACCGGCACCAGCCCGGCGAGAATGATGATCAGCGCCGGAACCGAGGCGTCCTCCACCTTGGCGCGCGAAGCATCCTCGTAGACGAGGGTGGCCAGCGTATTGAAATTGAAGGGCCTGAGCAGGATCGTGGCCGACAGCTCCTTCAGCGTTTCGATGAAGACCAGTAGCGCGCCGGTCAGGATCGCCGGGCGCATGTTGGGAATGAGGATGCTGACGAGGGTCTGCGGGCCGGTGCGCCCCAGCGTGCGCGCCGCCATGTCGAGATGCGGTGACAGCTTGTGGAACCCGGCATCGATGGTGCCTTCCGCCATCGCCATGAACCGCACCATGCAGGCATAGACGATGGCAAAGCCGGTGCCGGACAGCAGAAGCCCGGTGCCGAAGCCGAAATTGGCGCGGAAAAAGCCGTCCACCGTATTGTCGAGGCTGGCCAGCGGAAACAGCACGCCGATGGCGAGAACCGTGCCCGGCACGCCATAGCCGAGCGAGGCCAGCCGCCCATAGCCCTTGACCAGCCGTCCCTGATGGGCGCGGGCGTGCCAGGCAAGCGTGAAACCGAGAACGACCGTCACCAGCGCCGCCATGCCCGCCACCATCAGGCTATGACCGAGCGCGTTGAGAAGGCGCGGTTCCATCAGCAGCGGCAGCCGCTTGATCGCATAGCCGCCCAGCACCAGCACGGGAATGACGAAGCCGAACAGCACCGGCAGGACGCAGGCGGAAACCGCCGCCCACCGGCGCCAGCCGGTCAGCTTCAGCCGCACCGCGTCATGCACCATGGCGGTGGTTTTCTGCCCGGCGAAGCGCTGCCTGCGGCGCGCCGCGCGCTCGATGACGATCAGCGCCACGACGAAGACGAGCATCAGCACGGCCATTTGCGCCGCCCCCGTCAGGCTGCCGCGATTGAGCCATGTGTCGTAGATGGCGAAGGTCAGCGTGTTGACGCCGAGATATTCGACGGCGCCGATATCGTTCAGGCTTTCCATCATCACCAGCGTCAGCCCGACGATGATCGCCGGGCGCGCCATCGGTATCTGCACCTTGAAGAACACCCTGAGCGGCCCCGCGCCCAGCGTGCGCGCCACATCGGCGGCGGCGCGGCCCTGCATCAACAGCATCGAGCGGCAGGCGAGATAGATGTAAGGGTAGAGAACGGCGCTCATCACCAGCACCGCGCCGCCGAGCGAGCGGATATCCGGGAACCAGTAATCCTTCACCGTCTTGAAGCCGAACAGGGCTCTCAGCCCGCTCTGCACCGGCCCGGTGAAATCGAAGAGCTCACCGAAGGCATAGGCTGCGAGATAGGCGGGCATGGCAAGCGGCAGCACCAGCAGCACCGACAGGGCGCGGCGGAAGGGAAAGTCGCAGGCTGCCACCAGCCAGGCGGTGAGAATGCCGATCGCGGCAGTGACCGCGCCGTTCAGCGCCAGCAGCGCCAATGTGCGGCCCGTGGCGCGCGGCAGCACGGTGGAAACCAGATGCGGCCAGTCGTCATGCGAACCGGTGAGCGCGATCCACAGCAGCGCC
>JBDHTA010000161.1:0-9308 GCA_039808465.1 Rhizobiaceae bacterium
GCTTTGCCAGCGTTGAAGCGCAGGTGGCGGCGATTGCCGACGACATCGCCTACAACACCCATGACATAGACGACGGCCTGCGCTCCGGCTTCCTGACCTTCGACATGCTGGAGGAAATTCCCTTCCTCGCCGGTCTGATGAAGGAGGTGCACGACAAATATCCGCATCTGGAAGACAGCCGCTTCACCCATGAGATCATGCGCCGCCAGATCACCCGCATGGTGGAGGATGTGATCGCCGTCTCGCAGGAGCGGCTGAAAATCATCCGGCCGCAATCGGCGCAGGAGATCCGCGATGCCGACCGCCCCATCGCCACCTTTTCCCCCGAGATGGCGGAAACGGACCGGCAGATCAAGGGCATGCTGTTCAAGCGCATCTACCGCCATCCCGATATCATGCGCATCCGCGCCAATGCGGCACGGATCCTCGAAGACCTGTTCCACGCCTATATGGAAGACCCGCAATTGATGCAGGGCCATTACTGGGTGGATTGCATACCCCAGCTCGGAACGGCGGCCCGCGCCCGCCATGTCGGCGATTATCTGGCCGGGATGACCGACACCTACGCGATCAACACCCACCGCCGCCTGTTTGACCAGACTCCCGATTTGCGATAGGCAGCGCGGGACTGGCGGGTAAAACACCCTATTTTAGCGACTGGGACGAGATCATGAATCTGTTTACCGATTTCGAGAAGAGAATTAAGGATGCGCTTGAAGCGATTGATATCGTAAAGGAAAAGCGATCCGATCTCGATTTCGGCCGTATCACGGTCGAAGCCCCTCGCGATCCGAGCCATGGCGATGTGGCGACCAATGCCGCCATGGTTCTCGCCAAGCCTCTGGGCAGCAATCCGCGCTCGCTCGCCGAAATCATCGCCACCGAGTTGAAGCGCGATCCTGATGTCGCGGAGGTTTCCGTGGCGGGGCCGGGCTTCATCAATATCCGCCTCGGCGTCGGCTACTGGCAGCAGGTGCTGTCGGCGATCATCACGGGGGCGGAGAATTTCGGCCGCTCCACGACGGGTCAGGGCCGCAAGGTCAATGTCGAATATGTCTCGGCCAATCCGACCGGCCCCATGCATGTCGGCCATTGCCGCGGCGCGGTGGTGGGCGATGCGCTGGCGAACCTGCTGGCCTTCGCCGGTTATGCGGTGACCAAGGAATATTACATCAACGACGCCGGCTCGCAGATCGACGTGCTGGCGCGCTCGGTGTTCCTGCGCTATCGCGAGGCGCTGGGCGAGCAGGTCGGCGACATTCCGGCGGGGCTTTATCCGGGCGATTATCTCGTGCCGGTGGGGCAGGCGCTGGTGCAGGAATTCGGCACGAAGCTGCGCGCCATGCCGGAAAGCGAATGGATGCCGCTCATCCGGGATCGCGCCATCGACGCGATGATGGCGATGATCCGCTCCGATCTCGAAGCGCTGAACGTGCATCACGACGTCTTCTTCTCCGAGCGCACCCTGCATGCGGGCAATTCCGGTCCTATCCTCAGCGCCATCAACGATTTGACCTTCAAGGGCCATGTCTACAAGGGCACGCTGCCGCCGCCGAAGGGGCAGTTGCCGGAAGATTGGGAAGACCGCGAGCAGACCCTGTTCCGCTCGACCGAGGTGGGCGACGATATCGACCGCCCGCTGATCAAGTCCGATGGCAGCTACACCTATTTCGCCGCCGACGTGGCCTATTTCAAGGACAAGTTCGATCGTGGCTTCAGCGAGATGATCTATATTCTCGGCGCCGATCACGGCGGCTACGTCAAGCGGCTGGAAGCCGTGGCTCGGGCGGTGTCCGGCGGTTCGGCGCGGCTGACGGTGCTTTTGTGCCAGCTGGTAAAACTGTTCCGCGATGGCGAACCGGTGAAGATGTCGAAGCGGTCGGGCGATTTCGTCACGCTGCGCGATGTGGTGGAAGAGGTGGGCCGCGACGCGGTGCGCTTCATGATGCTCTACCGCAAAAGCTCCGAGCCGCTCGACTTCGATTTCGCCAAGGTGACCGAGCATTCCAAGGATAACCCGGTCTTCTACGTGCAGTACGCGCATGCGCGCTGCATGTCGGTGCTGCGGCAGGCCAGGGAGGCTTTCCCGGATCTGGATATCGACGCGCTCGATCTGGCCGGTGCCATCAAGGGCCGAATCAGTGATCCCAACGAATTGCAGCTTGTCGCGAAACTGGCCGAATATCCGCGTGTGATCGAGGCTGCGGCGGCCGCGCAGGAGCCGCATCGCATCGCATTTTACCTTTATGACCTCGCCAGCGCCTTCCACGGACACTGGAATAAGGGTAAGGATATGCCTGAGTTACGTTTTGTTAATGATAACGACAGAGAATTGAGCATTGCCAGACTTGGGTTGGTGCGTGCAGTCGCGTCGGTTCTGAAGTCCGGGCTTGGTATTACCGGCACGGATGCTCCGAACGAAATGCGATAAACGTCACCGTTTCCCCACATTGCGCTGGCAGGAGTCCGTCGTCAGTGTGAGTGGAGCGTAATGGCAGAGAAACAATTTGCGCGTAGCGGGAATGGTCCGGATATCTTCGCGGACGATGACCCGCTCGCTGAACTCGCCCGCATCGTTGGTTTTGAACCGAAGCCGGTTGCCGCGAACACTCAGAAGCGGGAACCGACCTTCACGAATATCCGGCCCGTGGATGCCCGCGAGCCGTCACCCGAAGCCGTGGCTGCCCAGCCGCAGCACCCGATCTTCAATCTTGAAGACGAGTTGCTGCGCGAGTTCGAGCTGTACGACACGCCGCGCAACGACAATTCCGCGCCGGACGAAGCCGCCGAGCGGCTCGATATTGTGCCGGAATCGGACAATATTCACGCGGAAGCAAAGCCGGAGCGGCAGGAGCCCCGTCTTGACGACGCCCAGCCGCAACCGGCTGCCATCGCCGACGAGCCGGTTTCCGATGTGCTGGACGAATTGCGCGAGGCGCTGGCCTCCAGCCCGGTAACGGTCGAGCCCGAGCCGCGTATCGCTGACGGCGCTTCGGTGGAGCCGGTAGCCGCGCCGCAGCCCCCTGCCGTTTCGGAACGCCGCGAGCCGTCTTTCGATGAGCCTGCCGTTGAATTCGATCTGGCCAGCGAGCTGGAAATGGCCGTTGGGCGTGTGGCGGAGCCGGAAGCGCCGGTCGCGGCGCAGCCCGTCGAGCCGCCGAAGCCCGCAGCGCCGTTCCGCTCGCTTGCGACCAATTTCAGCGTGCAGCGCGCCGCCGCCTCCCGTCCGGTGGAGCCGGTGGCCGAGAAGCCCGTCGCGGAAGCTCCGAAGGCCGCCGAGCCCGAGCCTGCCATAGTTGAACCCGTTAAGGCCGAGCCGCAATTCGACGATCTGGCGATTGAGTGGGACCAGCTGGCGGACGATCTGCAACTGAACCTGAGCGAGCCGGAGACCGTTGCGGAGGAGGCGCCGGTTGTAGCTGCCGCGCCTGCCGCCGACGATCTTCTCGCCGACGTTTCCCGTTATCCGGTTCCGGAGCGCCCGCAGGCCGCGCCTGCCGTGACGCTGACGCCGGAAGCCGTCACCCGTTTCGAAAAGGCGCAGGAGCCTGTTGCCGCGCCCGCGGAGGACGAACCGGCCTTCGATCTGGATTTCGGCGAGTTCGAGCTTGAGCTGTCGCAGATGAGCTTCGATGAGCCGCCGCCGCCTGCCGCCAGGGCGCAGGCGGAGGTTCGGCCCGCCGCCATTCCCGTTGCCGCGCCGGAACCGGTGCGCGAGGAAGCGCCTGCGGTTGCCGCCGCGCCCGAGCCGCCGCTTGCCGTGCTGCCGGAGCCGGATGGCGATGGCGAATTGCCGTTCGATCCGTCGCTGATTTCCGACGCCGAAGAGCATCTGGAGCATGTTCCGCATCTCGACGTGCCGAACCTTCCCGCCGTCGAGCCGGAGGAAACGATCGCGCCGGAGCCGGAATACGACCTCGATATCGATGCCGAAATGGCCAATCTCTTCGCGAAGTCCGCGGAGGGCGAGGCTGCGGCATCCAAGGCCGATGCGGCGCATTTCGACAGCGGCAAGGCCGCCATCGACGAGTTCGACGAATTCGAGCGGGCGCTGGAAGAGGATTTCCGCCGCGCCATGGGTGAGCCCGCTGCCGCGGGCGATCAGGCCCAGCCGATGATTCTCGGCCCCGGCATGAGCTATGCGGGCGTGGAGCAACCGGCGCGCCGCCTGCCGCGCAAGCTGATCGCCGGCGTGGCGCTGGCCGTCATCGCCATGGCGGGTGTCGCGGGCGCCTACAGCTATTTCTTCGATGCTGACGGCGCGGGCGGCTCCACGGGGCCGCGCGTCATCGCGGCGGACAAGGAGCCGATCAAGATCGTGCCGGAAAATCCGGGCGGCAAGACCGTGCCCAATCAGGACAAGGCGGTTTACGACCGTGTGGCGGGAAATGCCGCCGAAACGCCGAAGCAGGATTCGCTGCTCTCTTCCACGGAAGATCCGGTCGATGTCGTCCAGCGCACGCTGAGCCCCGAAAACCTGCCGCTGGAAGGCGGCGCGGACGTAGCGGCCAACATGCCGACGCCGGTGGGCGAAACCGAGGACACGCGCCTGCTTTCCAGCGAAGGGGCGCGTGAAGGCGGCACCTCGCAGGCGGAAGCCACGCCCGCGGTTTCCCCGCGCAAGGTCCGCACGATGATCGTCAAGTCGGATGGAACGCTGGTGCCGCGCGAAACCGTGGAAACGCCGGTGGCCGAAACGCCGATCAAGCCCGCGCTGGCCGACCCCGCGCAGCAGAAGCCGACCCCGGCGGAAGACCGGATCGCCCAGCCCGAATCCGTCGAGGATGCGGTGGCTGCGGCGGCTCAGGACAACCCGCCGCTGCGCACCGTGCGCACCACGAAGATCGAAAGCGCGCCGGTTCCGGCAAACCGCCCGGCCGATCAGCCGGTCAATGTCGTCGGCACCGTGACGGAGCAGGGCAATGTCAAGCCCGCCGAAGCGGAAGCGCCGCAGCAGGTCGCGGCGGCAGCGCCCGGCAGCTATGTGATGCAGGTCGCCTCGGTGCCTTCGGAGGCCGATGCCAAGCGCGCCTATGACAGCCTGACGAAGAAGTTCGGCAGCCTGCTCGGCGGCCGTGGCTACGAAATCAGGAAGGCCGAGATCGCGGGCAAGGGCACCTTCTACCGTGTCCGCATACCGGTCGGCACCAAGGATGAAGCGGCGGCGCTCTGCGTCAAGTACCGCTCCGCCGGTGGCTCCTGCCTGATCACGAAGTAATGCATTCCCATGCGAAAAAGCGGCGGCGTTTCTGCCGCCGCTTTTTTATGGCCTTCTTTTCTTCAAGCGAGCAATCCGATGACTGATGCAAAGGCGATGATCCTGGGCTGTGGCGGCCTGACGCTGAGCGCCGATGAAATCGCGCTCTATCGCGGCGAGCAGCCCTGGGGCTTTATCCTGTTCGGGCGCAATATCGGCGAGGCGGCGCAGATCGCCGATCTCGTTGCGCAGATGCGCGACTGCGTGGGGCGCGACGCGCCGGTCTTCATCGATCAGGAAGGCGGGCGCGTGCAGCGCATCCGCCCGCCGCTCGCCGACAAATATCCTTCGGCGCAGGCGCTCGGCGATATCTACCGGCGGGACCGGGAGCAGGGCCTGCGCGCCGCCTGGCTGATGTCGCGGCTGCATGCCTTCGATCTCCTGAAATTCGGCATCAACGTCGATTGCCTGCCGGTGCTGGACGTGCCGGTGGAAGGCAGCAGCAATGTCATCGGCGACCGCGCCTATGGCGCCGATCCGTTCATCGTGACGGAAATGGGCCGCGCCGCCTGCGCGGGGTTGAAGTCGGGCGGCGTGCTGCCGGTCATGAAGCACATGCCGGGCCATGGCCGGGGCATGGCCGATTCGCATCTTGAGCTGCCGGTCGTGCGCGCAAGCCGTGCCGAGCTGGAAGCCCATGACTTCGCCCCCTTCATCGGGCTGAAGGACGAGCTGATGGCGATGACCTGCCATATCGTCTATACCGCGCTCGACCCCGAGCGCCCGGCGACCACCTCGCCGGTGGTGATCGAGGAGATCATTCGCGGGCATATCGGTTTCGATGGCCTGCTGATCTCCGACGATTCCTCCATGAACGCGCTGAAAGGCACGCTTGGTGAACGGGCGGCGGCGATTGCCGCCAATGGCTGCGATATCGTCTTGCATTGCAACGGCGTCATGGATGAAATGAAGCAGGTGGTGGCCGAGGCGCGGCCGCTGGCGGGCAGGACGCTGCAACGGGCGAAGGCGGTGGAAGCCGCGCTCGGCCAAGCCGATGGCGCGGATGAAATGGCCCTGCGCGCCGAATTTACGGGCTTTTTCCCCTCCGTGTGAGCGCGGAGGTCTCTGGGGATCGAAAACGGGTGAGCAAGGGCGGGATCAGGCAAGGCGGCGCGCCGATGGAGCCGTTATGGCGGGAGGCTTCGGAGCAGGACGGTCCGGAACCGGCGCTCGTCATTGATGTCGGCGGCTTCGAGGGGCCGCTTGACCTGTTGCTGCATCTGGCCCGCAGCCAGAAGGTCGATCTGGCGCGGATCTCCGTTCTGGCGCTTGCCGAGCAATATCTCGCCTTTGTCGATACCGCCCGGCAGGTGCGCATCGAGCTTGCCGCCGATTACCTCGTCATGGCCGCCTGGCTCGCCTATCTGAAATCGCGCCTGCTGATTCCCCAGCCGCCAAAGGATGACGGCCCCTCCGGCGAGGAAATGGCCGCGACGCTGGCCTTCCGCCTGAAACGGCTGGAAGCGATGCGCGAGGCAGCCACCAGTCTCGTCAACCGCAACCGCCTCGGCCGCGATGTTTTTGCGCGCGGGGCGCCGGAACATATTGGCGGGGATCGTCAATCCGTCTTTACCGCCAGCCTCTACGATCTGCTGAGCGCCTATGCCGCGCTGCGGCAACGGCAGGCGGTCACGCAGGTCACCATCGAAAAGCGGCAGGTCTGGTCGCTGGCGGAAGCCCGCGACATCCTGATGCGGATGGTCGGCGAAATCGGCGGCGGCTGGCAGGCGCTCGATCAGTATCTGCTGCGTTACATGACGACGCCCGCCGAGCGCGCAACCGCGATTGCCAGCGCCTTCGCCGCCTCGCTGGAGCTGGCGCGGGAAGGGCGCATCGAGATCCGCCAGACAGGCGCCTTCGAGCCGATCCTGATGCGTCGCGGCCCGAATGCCGGTGAAGGCGAGGAATAGGCGGCTCCATGTCTTTCCCGCAGGATCATATGGATGAAACACTCATCGACGCCGGGGAAGCGGCGGTTGATCGCGGTATCGCGCTGGAAGCGGAGCGATTGGCCGAGGCGCTGATCTTCGCATCCGCCGGGCCGGTTTCGGAACGCTTCATCTCCGAGCGCCTGCCCGCGGGCGTGAACGTGCGCGCCGTGCTGATGGGGCTGAAGGGCTTTTACGCCGGGCGCGGCGTCAATCTGGTGCAGGTGGAGGATCACTGGGCCTTCCGCACCGCCGCCGATCTTTCCTTCATGATCCGCACGGATGACGCGGAGGCGCGCAAGCTATCCCGCGCGGCGTTGGAAGTGCTGGCGATCGTCGCCTACCATCAGCCGGTGACCCGCGCCGAGATCGAGGAGATCCGGGGCGTGCAGACATCCAAGGGCACCATCGACGTGCTGATGGAGGCGGGCTGGCTCAGGTTTCGCGGCCGCCGCCGCACGCCGGGCCGCCCGGTCACCTTCGGCACCACGCGGGATTTTCTCGATCATTTCGGGCTGGAAACCATCCGCGACCTGCCGGGGCTGGAGGAGTTGAAGGGGGCGGGGCTGCTTTCCGGCCGCATCCCTCCGGGCTTCCGCATTCCCCTGCCGCTCGGTGACGACGAGCCCGCCGAGGACGAGGATCCGATCACCTTTGACGATATCGAGGAACTCGGGCTCTTGACACCGGGCGGTCAAGCTGACGAATAGGGTCATGATTTCGTCATGAGCCAAGTGAAACCATGGTGCCGAGCGCAGAATCGAAACAACCGGTGCGGCGCACCGCCGGGGTCACCTTCGCCGCCAGCCTCGCCTTCGAGGATATCCGCCACAGCTATCACGGCAAGGAAACGATTCGCGGCGTGACATTGGCGGCCGAGCCGGGCGAGGTTCTGTGCCTGCTCGGGCCCTCCGGTTCCGGCAAGACGACGCTGCTTCGCATCGCGGCGGGCATCGAGGCGCAAAGCCATGGCCGCGTGCTGGTCAATGGTGATGAGGTGGCGGGACCGGATGTCTACCTGCCGCCGGAAAAGCGGGGCATCGGCCTGATGTTTCAGGATTTCGCCCTGTTTCCGCATATGACCATTCTGGAAAACGTGCGCTTCGGCCTGACCGCGCTGCCGGGGCGCGACGCGGTTTCCGAAGCCATGGCGGCGCTGGAGCGGGTGGGGCTCGCGCATTATGCCAGCCGTTACCCGCATGTTCTCTCCGGCGGCGAGCAGCAGCGCGTGGCGCTGGCGCGCGCGTTGGCCCCGCGCCCCGGCGTTCTGCTGATGGACGAGCCCTTTTCCGGTCTCGATTCCCGCCTCAAGGACACAATTCGGGCGGATACGCTGGCTATTCTGCGCGAAACGAGGGCGACGGCGGTTGTCGTGACCCACGACGCGGAAGAAGCGATGCGGATGGCCGATCGCATCGCGCTGCTGCGGGACGGGCGGCTGATCCAGACCGGAACGTCGGAAGATCTCTACAAGCACCCGAAAAGCCTGTTCGCCGCGGCATTCTTTTCCGAGATCAACGAATTCGGCGGCACGGTGGCGCGAGGGCGCGTCGAAACGCCGCTGGGCACGGCCGAAGCGGCGGAATTTCCGCATGGAACGGCGGTTTCGGTGGCGGTCCGTTTGTCTGCCATCAATGTTGCGGCTGAGGGCGGTGATATACCGGCACGTATCCTGTCACGGCGTTTCCTCGGGATCGTCGAGATTCTCAGCCTTGCCGTGCCGGGAACGGAGCAGCCGGTGCGGGCGCGCATCCGGGCGGAAAATCTGCCCCCGGGAATGCGCGACGTCACCATCTCCGTGAAACCGCAAGACATTTTGGTGTTTGAAAAAGCCTCTCAAACATTCTAGACCATGCGAGGCGAAAACAGGGAGTAGCGTAAATGGGTTCTTTCAGCATGTGGCACTGGCTTATCGTTCTGGCGATCGTCCTGCTGCTGTTCGGCCGGGGCAAGATTCCGGAACTGATGGGCGATGTCGCCAAGGGCATCAAGAACTTCAAGAAGGGCATGAACGACGAGGACAATGCCCCCACCACGGCCAAGACGGTCGATCATAAAGCCGACGAAACCAAGTCCTGATAAAACCCGGTCGGGGCGGCCATCTTCCTTGCGCGCCTGGCGCG
>JBDHTA010000162.1:0-9206 GCA_039808465.1 Rhizobiaceae bacterium
AGGAAAATTTCGGCGGCGCGCGTTTCATGATCGAGGACGGGTTGTTCGAGCGCTTCCCGTGCGACGCCGTGTTCGGCCTGCACAACGAGCCGAACATTCCCTTCGGCCATTTCGCGCTGCACGAAGGGCCGATCATGGCCGCCGTCGATGAATGCCGCATCCGGGTCAAGGGCCGGGGCGGCCATGGCGCCGAGCCGCAGAGCACCGCCGATCCGGTGGTCGCGGGTGCCTCGATCGTCATGGCGCTGCAAAGCATCGTCTCGCGCAACATTCATCCGCTGGAGCCTGCCGTCGTCACCGTCGGCGTCTTCAAGGCGGGCACGGCCAGCAACATCATTCCCGATCACGCCGATATCGTCGTCGGCATCCGCTCCTACGATCCGGCGGTGCGCGACGAAGTGCAGGCCCGCATCACCATGATCGCCCAGCGCCAGGCCGAAAGCTTCGGCATGACGGCGGAGGTGGATTACGAGCGCAGCTACCCCGCCACCATCAACCACAAGGCCGAGACCGATTTCCTGCGCGATCTCGCCAAGCGTTTCGCGGGCGAGGACAAGGTTTTCGATCTGGAGCGGCCCTTCATGGGCAGCGAGGATTTCTCCTACATGCTGGAAAAGCGGCCGGGCAGCTATTTCTTCCTCGGCACGCAGCGCACGCCGAACGATCCGTCGCTGCACCATCCGCGCTACGATTTCAACGACGACATCCTGCCGATCGGCGCGTCCTTCTGGGTGGAGCTGGCGGAAACCTATCTGGCCCGGGGCTGACCGGGGATTTTTCGAAAACAAAAGGGCCGGGGCGGAAACGCTCCGGCCCTTTTCCGTTTCCGGCGCGGGAAGTCGGGCATGTTTTTGCGTCCAGTCAGCTTGCGTTCATTTTCCCCGCAATAAGGATAGAATGAAACCTGTTCCGCCTTTCGGGCATTGAAGCCGCATGAATCCCATTGCGCCTTGATTCGAAACGCGGATAAGGCCAAGCTGACGTCAATACCGTTCCGGTCAGGAACCAGTCCCAGAACAGGCTCCCATGTCCTTTCATATGTCGCCCGGCGCTTCCCAGCGTGAGACCGAAACGAAGCAGATCGATCACAACGATTCCATCCGCGCCGCCTATCTGACCCGGGAAGAACTGGCCGAATGCGGCGCGGCGCTCGCCCGCGAAGGCACCGCCACGCTTCCGGTTTTCACGCCCTTCGATTTCTTCGCCCGTCACAAGGAAAACGACCGGGAAATCCTGCGCGTCTACCGCGCGACCGCCGCCGATGTCGCGGCGGGCGCGACGATCACGCCCGCCGCCGAATGGCTGCTCGACAATCACTATATCGTCGAGGAAGCCATTCAGGAGGTGCGCCGCGATTTCCCGCGCCGCTTCTACCGCCAGCTTCCGACGATGAAGATCGGCGGGGCCGAAATCCCCCGCGTGATGGCGCTGGCCTGGCTCTATGTCGCCCATACGCATTCCACCGTGTCGCAGGAAAGCCTGACGGCGCTGACCGATGGCTTCCAGACGCAGGAGACGTTGCAGATCGGCGAATTGTGGGCGCTGCCGTCGATGGTGCGCTACATCCTGATCGAGAACCTGCGCCGCATTTCCATCCGCGTCGAGCGCTCGCGCCATATGCGCCGCCGCGCCAACGATGTCGCCGACGAGCTGATCCGCCGCGGCGATCCCGCCAAAAGCGCCGATCTGCTGAAGAGCATCGAGGATCTGGCGAAGGATTCCACCTTCGCCACCCAGTTCCTCTACCGCCTGCGCGACGGCGCGCAGACCGAGGCCTTCGCGATTTCCTGGCTGGAGGAGCGGCTGGAGGAAGCCGGCACCGACGCCGAGGAAACGATGATGTCGGAGCATAACCGGCTCTCCTCCGGCAATGCCACGATGGGCAACATCATCCGCAGCCTGCGCGAGATCGACGACACCGAATGGGCCGTCTGGGTCGAGCAGGTCAGCCATGTCGACCGGCTGTTCTTCGAAAAGACCGATTACGGCGATCTCGATCCCGGCTCGCGCAACAAATACCGCAAGCAGGTGGAAAAGCTCGCCCGCTATTCCGACCGCACCGAAATGGACATCGCCCGCACCGTCATCGAGATGACGGAAAAGGGCGATGCCGCCGATGGCCGCGAGCCGAATATCGGCTTCTTCCTGGTCGGCAGCCAGCGCAAGGCGCTGGAAGAGGCGATCGGCTACCGCCCGACGCCGTTGCAGCACATCGTGCGCACCGTGCGGCGCTTTCACTGGATGGCGATCGCAGCGCCCGTCGTGCTTCTGACGATCCTCGTTCTGGCGCTGGTCGGCTGGTGCATGGCGAGCGCCGGCATGCCGTTCGGGCAGATCGTCATCCTGCTCGCCATGTTCTCGCTGCCCGCTTCCGAGGGGGCGACCGGGCTGTTCAACACGCTGGTCACCTTCTTCGTCACCCCGGCGCGGCTGACCGGCTATGAATTCAAGGAGGGCATTCCGGAGGATGCCCGCACCCTGGTCGTCGTGCCCTGCCTGATCAGCAATCGCGACGGCGTCGATGAGCTGGTGCGCAATCTGGAGGTGCATTACCTCGCCAATCCGCGTGGCGAAATCTATTTCGCGCTGGTGAGCGACTGGCCGGACAGCCAGAAGGAGGAGAGCGAGGCCGATCTCGCCGTCTTCGATTACGCCCGCAAGGAAATCGCGGACCTCAGCGGCAAATATGCCTATGACGGCAAGACGCGCTTCTATTTCCTGCACCGCCGCCGCCTCTACAATGCGGGCGAGGGCGCGTGGATGGGCTGGGAGCGCAAGCGCGGCAAGCTGCACGAGCTGAACATGCTGCTGCGCGGCGATGCCGACACCACCTTCCTGCCCGGCGCCAACACCGTTCCGGCCAATGTGCAATATGTGATGACGCTGGATGCCGACACGCGCCTGATGCGCGACGCGGTGACCAAGCTGGTCGGCAAGCTCTACCACCCGATCAACCGCCCGGTCTTCGATCCCGAGGAGAAGCGCGTCGTCAGCGGCTACGGGCTGTTGCAGCCGCGTGTGACGCCGTCGCTGACCACGGGCAAGGACGCCTCGGTGTTCCAGCGCGTCTTTTCGATCAATCGCGGCGTCGACCCTTACGTCTTCACCGTCTCCGACGTCTATCAGGATCTGACCGGTGAAGGCACCTTCACCGGCAAGGGCCTCTATCACGTCGACGCCTTCGAGGCGTCGCTGAAGGGCCGTATCGATGAGAATGCCGTTCTCAGCCACGACCTGCTGGAAGGCTCGTTCTCGCGCTGCGCGCTGGTCACCGATGTCGAGCTGGTTGAGGATTTCCCGACGCGCTACGAGGTGGAGGTGTCGCGCCAGCATCGCTGGGCGCGCGGCGACTGGCAGTTGCTGCCCTATATCGCCAACCTGTCGCGGGGCGTCACCGCGCTCGGGCGCTGGAAGATGATCGACAATCTGCGCCGCTCGCTGACGCCGATCGCCTGGTTCTTCGCCTCGGTTCTCGGCTGGTATTTCATGGATCCGCTCGGCGCGCTGGTCTGGCAGATCGTGCTGATCTTCAGCCTGTTCGTCGCGCCCACCCTGTCGCTGATCTCCGGCATCGTGCCGCGCTCCAGCGATATCGTGGCGAGCGCCCATCTCTATACGGTGTGGTCGGATATCCGCGCCGCCAACGCGCAGGTCGCGTTGCGCATCGTCTTCATCGCCCATTCCGCCTGCCTGATGGCCGACGCCATCATCCGCTCGCTCTACCGCCTGTTCGTCAGCCACAGGCTGATGCTGGAATGGCGCACGGCCGCCAGCGTCCAGTCGGGCGCGCAGGGCACGATCCTCGATTATTACCGCAAGATGTGGCAGGCGCCCGCCGCGGCGCTGGCCGGCCTCGCCTTCGCGGCGCTGCCGGGCGACAATGCCTTCCTCGTCGGCATTCCCTTCGCGCTTCTGTGGATCCTGTCGCCCGTCGTCGCCTGGTATGTGTCGCAATCGGCGGAAACCGAGGACCGGCTGGAGGTTTCCGGGGAAGTGACCGCCGAATTGCGCAAGGTCGCGCGGCGCACATGGCGCTATTTCGAAAGCTTCGTCACCGAGGAGCAGAATTACCTGCCGCCGGACAATTTCCAGGAGCGGCCCAACCCCGTCATCGCCGCCCGCACCTCGCCGACCAATATCGGCGTCTACCTGCTGTCGGTGATCTCGGGCCGCCACTTCGGCTGGTTCTCCTTCGAGCAGACCATCCAGCGGCTGGAGCACACCGTGGCGACGCTGGACAGGATGGAGAAATTCCGCGGCCATCTGTTCAACTGGTATCACACCGACACCTTGCAGACGCTGGGGCCCCGCTATGTCTCGGCGGTCGACAGCGGCAATCTCGCCGGTCACCTGATCGCGGTGTCCTCGGCCTGCCGCGTCTGGGCGGAAGCGCCTTCGGCGCATATGCAGGGCAGTCTCGACGGCATCGGCGATGTCGCGGGCATTCTCGGCGAGGTGCTGGACGATCTCCCCGACGACCGCAAGACGGTGCGCCCGCTGCGGCGGCGGCTGGAAGAGCGCATCACCGGCTTCCACAATGCGCTGGCGGCGGTGAAGCGCGAGCACGAATTCGCCTCGATCCGCATCATCAACCTGTCGGTGCTGGCCCGCGATATCCAGAAGCTGGCGGCCAATCTCGATCACGAGGTGCGCTCGCCGCAAAGCCATGAGGTGACGGCCTGGGCGGAGTCGCTGGTGGCGGTCTGCGAGGATCACGTTTCCGACAGCGTCTTCGACCTCTCCAATATCGAGCCGCTGCGGGCGCGGCTGGCGCATTTGCGCGACCGCACCCGCGATCTCGCCTTCTCCATGGATTTCAGCTTCCTGTTCCGGCAGGAGCGCCGCCTGCTCTCCATCGGCTACCGCGTCGAAAGCGGCGAGCTGGATGAAGCCTGCTACGACCTTCTGGCCTCGGAAGCGCGCCTCACCAGCCTGTTCGCCATCGCCAAGGGCGACCTGCCGACCGAGCACTGGTACAAGCTCGGGCGTCAGGTGGTGCCGGTCGGCCTGCGCGGCGCGCTCTTGTCCTGGTCCGGCTCGATGTTCGAATATCTGATGCCGCCGCTCGTCATGCAGGAGCGGCAGGGCGGCATCCTGAACCAGACCAACAATCTCGTCGTGCGCGAGCAGATGAACCATGGCCGCCGCCTCGGCACGCCCTGGGGCATTTCGGAAGCGGCCTTCAACGCCCGCGACCACCAGCTCACCTACCAATACACCAATTTCGGGGTGCCGACGCTTGGCCTCAAGCGCGGTCTCGGCCAGAACGCCGTGATTGCGCCCTATGCCTCGATTCTGGCCAGCATGTACGAGCCGGAAGCGGCCCTCGAAAACCTCGAAAGGCTGCGCAAGCTCGGCGCGCTCGGCCCCTACGGCTATCACGACGCGGTGGATTTCACGCCGACCCGCGTGCCGGAAGGCAAGACCTGCGCGGTGGTCTACAACTACTATGCCCACCATCACGGCATGTCGATCGCCGCCGTCGCCAATGTCGCCTTCGACGGCTGGCTGCGCGAGCTGTTCCACTCCGATCCGGTGGTCGAAGCCGCCGAACTGCTGTTGCAGGAAAAGGCCCCGCGCACCATTCAGGTGATGGCGACCAAGGAGGAATCCGCGACGCCCGGCGAGGAGAATAACGACCTGCCGCGCCCGGAAGTGCGCAGCATCGACGATCCCGCCGCCCGGGACCGCGAACTGGTCTTCCTGTCCAACGGCCATTATTCCGTGATGCTGACGGCGACGGGGGCGGGCTATTCCCGCTGGAACGGCCAGACGGTCGCCCGCTGGAAGCCCGATCCGACCGAGGACCGCTGGGGCACCTTCATCTTCCTGCGCGATGTCGCGAGCGGTGAGTGGTGGTCGGCGACGGCGGAGCCGCGCCGCATCGAGGGCGAAATCGCCAAAACCATCTTCAGCGACGATCATGCCGAATTCCACAAGACCGTCGGCGATCTCGTCAGCGAGGTGGAATGCATCGTCGCCACCGAGCACGATGCCGAAGGGCGCCGCATCACCCTGCTCAACATGGGGCCGGAGGACCGTTTCATCGAGGTGACCTCCTACATGGAGCCGGTGCTGACCTATGACGACACCGACAATGCCCATCCGCTGTTCTCGCGCATGTTCGTGAAGACGGAGATCGGGCGGCGCGGCGATGTCATCCGCGCCGAGCGCAACAAGCGCAGCCCTGGCGATCCCGATATCTGCGTCGCGCATCTGATCGTCGACAATGCCGGAACCTCGCGCCATACGGAATTCGAGACCGACCGGCGCAGGTTCATCGGCCGGGGCCGCAGCCTGGCGCAAGCCGCCGCCTTCGATCCGGGCGCGGCGCTGTCGGGCACCGACGGTTTCACGCTCGATCCGGTGCTGTCGCTCAGGCGCACCATCCGGGTTCCGGCGGGCAAGAAGGTCTCGGTGATCTACTGGACGATTGCCGCGCCCAACCGCGAGGAAGCCGACAAGGCCATCGAGCGCTACCGCCATCCGGATGCCTTTACCCATGAGCTGACCCATGCCTGGACGCGGACGCAGGTGCAGATGCGCCATGTCGGCGTCACCTCGCAGCAGGCGGCGGCCTATCAGCTTCTCGGCCGCCATGTGGTCTATCCCGACATGCAGTTGCGCATGGACGCGGCAACCGTTTCGGCGGGCCTGCGCTCGCAGGCGGCGCTGTGGCCGCTGGCGATTTCCGGCGATCACCCGATCTTCGCGCTGCGCATCAATGACGACATGGACATGAACATCGCCCGCGAGGCGCTGAGCGCGCAGGAATATCTGCGTTCGCGCGGCGTCACCGCCGATCTCGTCATCGTCAACGAGCGGGCGGCGTCCTACGCGCAGGACATGCAGCATGCGCTGGATGCGGCCTGCGAGAACCTCCGGCGTCTGGGGCAGGGCGATGGCTTGCGCCAGCACATCTTCGCCGTGCGCCGCGACCTGATGGACGCGGAAACCTGGACGGCGCTGCTGTCGGCGGCGCGGGTGGTCTTCCATGCCCGCAACGGCAAGCTGGTCGACCAGATCGCCCGCGAGCTGTCGCTGTTTGCCGGTCCGCGCCCGGGCGAACCGGCAACGCCCGCGCCGCTGAAGCCGCTGGCGCTGAAGCCCTACCGCCCCGCCTTCACCGCAAGGCTGGCGGAGGATCGCGGCGACCTCGACTTCTGGAACGGTTTCGGCGGTTTCAGCAAGGATGGGGCGGAATATGTCGTGCGCCTCCATGGCGGCAATGCGACGCCGCATCCGTGGATCAACGTCATCACCAACGAGCGCTTCGGCTTCCATGTCTCGGCGGAAGGGGCGGGCTTCACCTGGAGCCGCAATTCCCGCGACTACCAGTTGACGCCATGGACCAACGACCCCGTGACCAACCGGCCCGGCGAAGCCTTCTATGTCGCCGATCTCGCCAGCAAGGCGGTGATGACGCCGGTTGCCGGGCTTTCCACCGATGCCGATGTCACGTTCGAGGCGCGGCATGGCTTCGGCTATTCCGCCTTCACGTCGGAACAGCAGGGCCTGCGCATGGAGCTGACGCAGACGGTCGACCGCTGGCGGCCGGTCAAGCTCACGCGGCTTCAACTGGAAAACCGCTCGGGTGAAACGAAACGGCTGCGCGTCTACGCCTATGCGGAATGGCTGCTCGGCAACAACATGCAGCGCAGCGCGCCCTTCATCGTGCCCTCGAAGGATGAGGAAAGCGGGGCGCTGCTGGCGGGCAATCGCTACAGCATCGATTTTTCGGCCCGCACCGCCTTCCTGGCCGCCAGCGACATGCCGTCCAGCGTGACGGCGAGCCGCCGCGAATTCATCGGCAAGGATGGGTCCGTGCGGCTGCCGCAGGCGGTGGCGAACGGCGCGGCGCTGTCGGGCATGGCGGAGCCGGATGGCGATGTCTGCGCGGCCCTGGCCGTCGATGTGACGCTGGCGCCCGGCGAAAGCCGCGAGGTCGTCTTCTATCTCGGCGATGGCGACGACGAGGAGCAGGCGGTGGCGCTCGCCCGCGAAATCCGCGGCTCGGATTTCGCCGCCATTCTCGAGGCGGAAAAGACCTTCTGGCGCGGTTTCACCGGCCATGTCATCGTGCGCACGCCGGATGCCTCGCTCAACCATCTGCTGAACGGCTGGCTGCCCTATCAGGCGCTCGCCTGCCGCATCATGGCGCGCTCGGCCTTCTATCAGGCGAGCGGGGCCTATGGCTTCCGCGACCAGTTGCAGGATACGCTGGCTTTCATCCTCCACGATCCGTCGCTGGCGCGCCGCCAGATTATCAACGCGGCGGGACGCCAGTTCCGCGAGGGCGACGTGCAGCATTGGTGGCTGCCGCAGACGGGCGCGGGCGTGCGCACCATGATCGCCGACGACGTCGTGTGGCTGGCCTATGCCGTGCATCACTATTGCGAGACGACCGGCGACAGGGCGATTCTGGAGGAACGGATTCCCTTCCTCGAAGGGGCGGCGCTGCAACCGGACCAGCATGATTCCTTCTACCAGCCCGCCGTTTCCGAGGACACCGAAAGCCTTTACGGCCATGCGGCGCTGGCGCTCGATCTCGCCATTGCCCGCACCGGCCCGAACGGCCTGCCGCTGATCCTCGGCGGCGACTGGAACGACGGCATGAACCGCGTCGGCATCGAGGGCAGGGGCGAGAGCGTCTGGCTCGGCTGGCTGCTTGCGGGCACGCTGGATGCCTTCCTGCCCTACGCCCGCGACCGCGGCGACGGGGACCGCGCCGAGCGCTGGGCCGCGCATCTGCCGAAGCTCAAGGCGGCGCTGGAAAGTGCCGGCTGGGATGGCGGTTATTACCGCCGCGGCTATTTCGACGACGGCACGCCGCTCGGCTCGAAGGATCAGCCGCATTGCCAGATCGACAGCATCGCCCAGTCGTGGAGCGTGCTGTCGGGGCAGGGCGAGCCGGAGCGGCGGGACATCGCCATGAACGCAGTGATGGAGCGGCTGGTGGATCGCGAGGCGGCCATCATCCGCCTGTTCACGCCGCCTTTCGACGGGGCTGGCGAGGATCCCGGCTATATCGCCGCCTATCCGCCCGGCGTGCGTGAAAACGGCGGCCAGTATACCCATGCGGCGACATGGGTGGTGATGGCGCTGGCGCGCATGGGGCGCGGCGACGATGCCTGGGAATGCTTCTCGCTGCTCAATCCCGTCCGCCATGCCCTGAACGCGGAAGCGGCCGAAACCTATCGCGTCGA
>JBDHTA010000163.1:0-9154 GCA_039808465.1 Rhizobiaceae bacterium
GGATGCTGAGCCAGCCGCACGTAAAAGGTCGGCACAACCATCATCACGGTCGCCGAAGCCATCAGCGCCAGGGCCTGATCGGCGTCGAATTTCGGCAGCAGGACCATCGAGGCGCCGGATAGCAGCGTCACGTTCGAGGCGACGAACAGCCCGTGGGTGTGGAAGATCGGCAGCGCGTGGATCAGCCGGTCGGCGCTGGAAAAACGCCAGTAATCGCGCAGCGTCGCGGCGTTGGAGAGCAGGTTGTCATGGCTCAGCATCGCGCCCTTGGAGCGGCCGGTGGTGCCGGAGGTGTAGAGGATCGCCGCCAGGTCGTCCGGCCCGCGCTCGACATCGGCGAAATCGGGGCTCTCGCCCTCGGCCCGCGTTACCAGTGAGCCGCCGCCTTTGTCGTCCAGCGTCTCGGTCACCGCGCCGTATTTCGCGGCGATCTCCTGCACGCCGTCCTTGGCTTTGGGGGAAACGACGACGAGGCGGGGTTCGGCGTCGCCGATGAAGTAATCCAGCTCCGCCAGCGTATAGGCGGTGTTCAGCGGCAGGTAGACCGCGCCCGCCCGCAGGCAGGCGAGATAGAGCATCAGCGCCTCCGGGCTCTTTTCGACCTGCACGGCCACGCGGTCGCCGGGCTGCACGCCGAGACCGGCAAGGGCGGCGGCGAAGCGGCCGGACAGCGCCAGCATGTCGCCATAGGTCCAGCGCCGCCCGTCCGCCGTCTCGATGAACGCCGCGGCGGGATCGGACGCGGCGCGGATGGCGTCGAAAAGATGATTGCTCATGGATTGCTCCCCCTCATGCATGGCCCGGTGCGGCCCCGCCATTCCGATTCCGGCGCGCGGCGGCCGCGCTCCTCTCTGTTATAGAGAGAAAGCGGCCGCATGAAAGGATTTTCAGGGTCTGCGAATCAGCGGCGGCTGAGCGATGCGATCGCCATCAGCGTGTCGCCGGAAATCGTGGCGCTGCTGTCGCCGGAGATGATCGACACCAGCGCCGACGAACTCGTGTCGTTGGCGAGGTCGTACATGATGGTGAACCGTTTCAGCATGGCCGACAGCTTGTCGGGATCGTTGAGATCCTGAAGGTTCAGGTATTTGTCGACCAGCTTGGCCTGCTGGTCGATATCCATGGAGGCGATCTCGTCCGGCAGGCTGAACATGGTGCGGAAGACCTGCGCCAGCGCGTCGTCGGCGAGAATATCGTAGGCGGAGGTGATCTCGCCCGCCTTCCGCTCGAAATAGAGCGCCAGGCGCACGCCCGCATTCTCCTCGCCCTCGTTCGACTCGATCGTCTGGCGAAGATAGAGGTTCATGGTCGACATGATTTCGCCGGAGGTCTGGATCTGGTCGCTGGCGGTGCGGATGACATCGCCGTTCTTGTTGAAGTTGAAGGAGGCGGCAAGCTCCGCGAAGCGGTAATCCTTTTCCGTGCGCGCGAAGCTCTTGGGGTCGTCCAGATCGGATTCGAAAATCTTCTTGATATAGTCGTCGGTGACCTTGGAGGGATCGATCCCCTTGGCGACGAGGGCCACATCCACCAGCCGCCGGTCGGCCAGGAATTCCTTGCGGGTGGAAATCGTCGCGATCTTGTCCTGATAGTATTTGGATTCCTTTTCCGCCGCCGTCTTGGCCGCTTCCTTTTCCTTGCCGGAGAGGAAGCGGGTTTTCTGGATGATGTAATCCTTGGCGGTGTTTTGCAGCGTATCCTCGGCCTGCGCCATGCGCGACCAGGTCAGCTTGCCGTCCTGATCGAAGTTGAACAGCTTGGCGAACTGCACATAGCGCTCGTCCTTCAGGCGGTAGA
Source organism: Rhizobiaceae bacterium (assembly GCA_039808465.1). Classification (GTDB taxonomy): domain Bacteria; phylum Pseudomonadota; class Alphaproteobacteria; order Rhizobiales; family Rhizobiaceae; genus Metarhizobium. Next base: position 1,798 of record JBDHTA010000163.1, read on the forward strand.
CGAAGCTTTTCGGATCCTGAAGATCGCTGGACAGAACCTGCTTCATGATGCGCTTGGGGATGGTGCTGGCATCCAGCCCCACGGCCTTCATGGCGAAGCCGTAGACGGCGGTGTTGTTGACGAGGTCGTCGACATTGGCGATCTTGCCGGTGGTGGTGTTGAAGGCGCCGAGCGCCGATTTCAGCGCGTCGATCGCCTTTTCGTCGGACGACTCGGCCACGTCGTCATAGCCGGAGTAGTAGCCGCTGGAGATCATGTCGAATTTTTCGGGGTCGAGCGGCAGCACCCCGGCTGGCAAGGTTCCATCCGGATTGAAATTGAAGGCGCGGGCCAGATCGACCATGTTCTGATAATAGTCGCGGCCCTTGTAGAACTTGACGAGATAGTTTTCCGGATCTTCCAGATCCGCTTCGGTGGCGGGCGTGGTGATCGCGTTTTCCATCGTGGAGCTGACGACGGCGCCATAGGTGCTCAGCCCGAAGGCGGCCTTGATGTAGCTGGCGATGCGGGCATCGGCCATCATTTCCTCGACGGTGGTGAAGGTGTTCACCTTCTCACGGAAATAGGCGTCGTTGAGCATGGCTCCGGCGCGGGTCAGCCTGTCCTGCTTGAAGACGTAGTATTCGTTGGCGGTCTTGCGGTCTTCCTCCGTCTGGATGCCGCCGGCGGGCACGCTGCCATCGGCATTGAACTGATAGGCGCTGGCGAGTTTTTCGAAGCGGGAGGCGGCGATCAGGTAATTGGCGGCGTCGGTCTTGCTCTTGGTGAGTTGCGCGCGCAGCGCTTCGGTTTCCTCGCCGACCGGCGGCAGGCCGTCTGCGGTCAAGGCGTCGGCGGCGGCCTGCCGGCTATCGCGCATCTGCTCGAGATCGGGGATGTCGACCGGCTCCAGCGTTGCCTGAAGATCGCCGATCTCCGTCTGCAAATCGGCGATCTGCTGGTCGATGGCGGCGGTATCGGCTCCCGCTTCGCCTCTGGAAACGCGCAGTGTGATGATCTGCGCCTTCTTGGCATCGATGGCGCCGCGATTGTCGAAATCGGCCTGCCAATGGTCCGCATCGGCCTGAAGGGCGTCGATCTGTGACTGAAGTGCCGGAACATCCGCGCCCGCTTCGGATTTCTGCGCTTCGAGAACGGCGATCTGCTTGTTGAAATTGCTGATCTTGCCGCTGACGAAGGAAGAGAACGTGCTGTCGATGATCCGCTGCTGGTTATCGACATCGTTCTGGCGAAGATAATCGCCGCTGCTCCCGTCGAACTGCATCAGAAGATCGGCGATCTTAAGCCGCGCCTGCTGCACGTCGTCGATCATGCCTTGCAGATTGTAGACTTCATCGAGATAGGTGTCGCGCAACTGAAGCTTCTCCAGTTGCGGCGCGCCATCCTCGATCGCCGCTTGCGCGGCAACGACTTTCGGCAGGATTTCGGTGCTGAAATAGGAATTGGGATCGTTGACGTCGCTCGTCAGCAGGTTGCGGATCAGCGTGCGGTCATAATTGTTGGGGTCGATGTCGTAGGCCTTGAACATGTAGTTCCGCAGCCGGGAATTGGCGAGGAACTCGTCCACATTCGTCACCATGGACAGGGCGGCGTTGTAATAGCCGGTATCGGCGGTGATGACGCTGTCCATGTCCTCGATCCGGCCGGTGTAGAGCCCGATCATGTCGTCCATCTGCTGCTCGCTCTGCGGAATCTTCGTGCCCGAGCCGAACTGGAAGGCGGTGGCGAATTCGCGGTAGCGGGTGTCCGTCAGCTTGTTGGCATAGCTGTTTTCGTCGTTGAGGTCGCTTTCCAGCACCTTTTTCATGAAGGCCTTGGCATAGATCATGTCTTCGAGGCCGTAGGCGGTCATGGCGTAGGAATATAGGCGGTAATCCTTGAGGAAATCGTCGATGGATTTCACCTTGCCGATATTCGCCTGGTAATATTCGCTGTCGCGCTTCACCATGGTTTCGTTGGCCGTCCGCGTCATGCTCGCTTTCAGGTCGCGAACGACGAGATTGTAGCTCAGATAGGTCGACACCATGACAAGAATCCCTCGATACTGTATCGGGGCGCTTGTATCCGGCCTTGGTTGCGTCAGGCTGGCTTGCGCCCGGCTGAAACGCGGCGCGAATTGCGAAGAGATGAAACGGCGAGGGAGATCATGAGCGTCGATATCGGCAACCGGCTGCGGCATCTGCGGCTGGCGCACAACCTTTCCCAGCGCGAACTCGCCAAGCGGGCGGGCGTCACCAATTCCACGATCTCGCTGATCGAATCCAATGCCTCCAACCCCTCGGTGGGGGCGTTGAAGCGCATTCTAGACGGCATTCCCATCGGGCTTGCGGAATTCTTCGCCTTCGAGCCGGAAAAGCCGCGCAAGGCCTTCTATGCGGCGGAGGAGCTGGTGGAGATCGGCAAGGGGCCGATTTCCTACCGCCAGATCGGCGACAGCCTGTTCGGCCGCAGCCTGCAAATCCTCAAGGAGTGCTATCAGCCGGGCGGCGACACCGGCAAGGTGCCGCTGGTGCATGAGGGCGAGGAGGGCGGCATCGTCCTGTCCGGCCGCCTCGAGGTGACGGTGGATGACGAGCGGCGCATTCTGGGACCGGGCGACGCCTATTATTTCGAAAGCCGCCGTCCGCATCGCTTCCGCTGCGTCGGGCCGGTGCCCTGCGAGGTCATCAGCGCCTGCACGCCGCCGACATTCTGACCGGCATACGCTATCGGAAGCCGCGCCGCCCGCAAGCGGCGCGGTTTCTGCGATCAGTAACCGGATTTGATCTTCTCGAATTCGGCGATCATCCGCTGGTAGAGGTCGATCGGCTTCGGCGTCTGGAACAGCGAGTTGGCGAGGAACTTGTCCATATCGGCAAAGCCCTTCTCCTCCAGCACCTTCGGGTCGACGGCGGCCATGCCCTTGGCATTGGCGTGGCCATAGCCCCAGCTCGTCACCATGTAATCGGCGACGGCGGGATCGGAGACGGCGTTGAGATAGTCGTAGACCTTCTCGTCATCGCCGCTGCCGTCCTTGAGGCGCACATAGCCGCAGACCCAGGTGGTGTTGCCTTCCTGCGTGTCGCGCTTCATGACCACGGGCACGCCGTCGGCGCTCAGGGTCGTCGCGGTCTCGTTCCAGGCCCAGGCGATGTCGACCTCGCCGCCGGCGATGGCTTGGCTGAGATCGGTGTTGTCGGTCCAGTAGAGGCGGACGTTCTTGTGGACTTCGCGCAGGAAGTCGGAGGCCTGCTTGAACTGCTCGTCGGTCATCTTCGACCAGTCCTTCAGGCCGATGACGAGGCTTGCCAGCGCATAGGCGTCATCGACATTGTCGCCGATGGAGATGCGGCCCTTGTATTTCGGATCGGCGAACACCTTCAGCGACTGCACTTCCTCCGGCTTGACGGTGTCTGTGCGGTAGAGCAGCGCGGTGTTGCCCCATTCGAAGGGCAGGAAATAGGCGTTGCCGTCAGGCCCCACCATCAACTCCTTCATCGCCTTGATCTGCGGCATCGTGTCGTCCCAGTAGAGCAGCTTGCTGGTGTCCAGCGGGGCGAGGTAACCGGCGTCGCGCCACTTCATCGAGCTTTGCGAGCAGGGATGCGCGAGATCGGCCTTGAAGCCGGAGCGGATTTTCTGGAAACCTTCCTCATCGTCGCCGAAATAGGAGAAATCCGGCTCGGTGCCATGCTTGGCCGTATAGGCGGGGTGGAAAGCCGGATCCTCGTAGCCCGACCAGTCGAACACGGTGATGTTCTCAGCCGCGCTGGCCGCAAGGGGCGCCACCGCCACGAAGCTGGCGAGCACGGTGGCGAAGATCCGGTTTCCGAGTGTTGAAGCATGGCGCATGATGGTTCCCTTCCTGTGTTTATGGTTTGACGATCCCCTGCCGGGTGAAGTGCCGGGGAAAGACGGTGACGACGAATTCGATCGCGGCCTCGTGGGCGTCCTCGCGGCTCAGTCCGTCGCTCATGATCATGCGCCACCACAGCCCTTCCAGCAGGGCGCAGAAGGCGAGCGTCATCGCCTTCGGCTCGAAGGGATAGCCGCCTTCGGCTTGCAGGGCGGAAACCAGATCCTCGACAAGCTGCTGGTAGCGCTCGTCACGCGCACCGCACAGCGCCTGATAGGTGGGCCGCGATTTCGCCTCACCCCAGAAGGCGCACCAGGCGGCGAGCTTGCGCTTGGTCGTCAGCCTGCGGTCGAAATCCGCCCCCATCAGCGCCCAGAGCCGCGCCGCCGCCGTGGGCTGGGCCTTTTCATAGGCGCTCGCCCAGTGCGTCGCATATTCGTCGGCCATGTATTGCAGCGTGGCGACGAGCAGCTTGTCCTTGCTCTCGAAATGGAAATTGACGATGCCGCGTGACAGCCCGGCGCCATCGGCGACGTTGGCGAGCGTGGTCTCGGCATAGCCGCGCCGGGCGAGCGAATCGATCGTCGCCTCGATGAGCTGCTGCTGGCGCGTTTCCCTGGAAGCCTTGCGGCCCTTGCGCTCCGGCAGGGTGTCTTCGGAAACGGCGGATGTGGAAGCTTTCATGATGTGAACCCGGTCCTTTTCTGTCTAGCGGGATGTGGGGGACGGCAGGGGGCCGCGTCAAGCGGGCAATGCGCCGCGCAGGCATGTAAGGGGCGGCGCGCCCCGTTCAGTCCTGCCGCCGCGATCATGCCTGCGCCTGCCATCTCCGCCCGTCCTCCATTTCCGCAAATCCTAGCGCATAATCCGGCGATTGCAACAAATTTGCTGAATGTTCATTCAGTACGGCTGGACAGAACGGTGTTTTTCATGCCAGTTTTCCTGGGCGCACGGCAGGAGGGGGCCAGGATGAAGACCCATGACGTGATCATGATCGGCGGCGGGCATAACGGGCTGGTAGCGGCCTGTTACCTGCAACGGGCGGGGCTGGATGTCCTCGTTCTCGAAAAGAACGACTGGGTGGGCGGAGCGGCCACCAGCCGCGAGTTGACGCCCGGCTTTCTCTATTCGAACTGTTCCTATGTCTGCTCGCTGTTCCGCCCGGAAATCATGCGCGATCTGGAACTGCCGCGCCATGGCTTGCAGGTGATTTCCTACGAGGGCGGGGCGGTGTTTACCCGTGACGGCGATTACCTCGCCTCCTACCGCGACCATGACAGCCACCGCCGCGAATTCGCCCGCTGGTCGAAACGCGACGCCGAAGCCTATGAGCGCTACGCCCGCGACGTGACGCGGCAATGCCGCTTCATCCAGCCGCTGTTGATGCGCACCGCGCCCGATCCTTTCTCCTTCAAGCCGCGCGATCTCGGCGAGCTGATGTTCCTGGCCAAACGCTTCGGCGAAAGCTCACCGGAGCAGATGGCCGAGACGCTGCGCTTCTGGACCATGTCGATCTCGGATTTCCTCGACGAATATTTCGAGACCGACGTCATCAAGGCCTATCTGGCGCTGTCGGGCATCATCGGCACGGCGCTGGGGCCGATGTCGCCGGGCACGGCCTATGTGCTGCTGCATCACTACATGGGCGAGGTGGACGGCTCCGTCGGCGCGTGGGGCTATGCCCGTGGCGGCATGGGGGCGATCACGCAGGCGCTGGCGAAATCCTTCCTTGCCTCCGGCGGCACCATCCGCACCGGCGCCTCCGTCTCGAAGGTGCTGACGCGTGGCGGCGAGGCGACGGGCGTGGTGCTGGACGATGGCGAGGAGGTGCGGGCGCGGCTGGTGGTCTCCAACGCGGATGTGAAGCGCACCTTCCTGTCGCTGGTCGAGGAAAAGGAACTGCCGGAAAAATTCGTCCGCCGCGTGCGCAATTTCAAGATGCGCGGCTCCTCCGGCAAGCTCAATATCGCGCTGGACAGCCTGCCGGAATTTCCGGCCCTGCCTGCCGGTTCGAGCTGCATTCGCGGCGACATGCATTTCACCGACTCGGTGGAGCGCATGGAGCGCGCCTATGACGACTGGAAGGGCGGCCGCTGGTCCGCCGATCCCTTCATCGACATGATGATCCCGACGACGGTGGACCCGACCATGGCTTCGCCGGGCAAGCATTTCATGAGCTGCTTCGTGCAATATTGCCCGCCCAAGGTGGAAGGCCGCGACTGGACGGATGCCGATCGCGACGCCTTCGCCGAAACCGTGGTGCGCCAGATCGCCGAATATTCGCCGGGCTTCCGCGACCGCATCGTGCATATGGAGGTGCGCACGCCTCGCGAAATCGAGGAGGAAGTCGGCATCACCGAAGGCAATATCTTCCAGGGCGAACTGACCTTCGACCAGCTTCTCTTCAACCGGCCGGTGCCGGGCTATGCGCAATATCGCAGCCCGATCAAGGGCCTGTATATCTGCGGCTCCTCCACCCATCCGGGCGGCGGGGTGATGGGCGCGCCGGGCCGCAACGCGGCGGCGGAAATCCTGCGCGACCTGAAACGCGGACGCCAACAGATGAGCGAAGCCCATGACGTCATTTGATGCAATCGTGATCGGGGCCGGTCATAACGGCCTCACGGCAGCGACGGCGCTGGCCCGGGGCGGACGCAAGGTGATCGTGCTGGAAGCCGCCGCCGAGACCGGCGGGGCGTTGCGCGGCGACGAATTTCACCCCGGCTTTCGCGCCGATGGTCTGGCGCATATGCTCAACCGGCTCGATCCCGATGTGATCAGGCTGATGGGCATTCCGGCTGATCTGTTCGACGTCCGGGCGCTGCCGACCGTCGTGCTGTCTGAGGGCCGCGAGCCCGTCATTCTCGAAGAGGGCTATGGCGAGCAGCTTTTCGGCGTCACCCCGGCGGAAGGGGAGGCCTTCCGGCAATTGCGCGAAAAGCTCGTCTTTCAGGCGGGCATCCTCAAGCGCTTCCTGAAACGCCCGCCGCCGGAGATCGGCGGCCTGAAAGCTGGGGATTATGCCGCATTCGCCTCGTCAGGCCTTTCGCTGCTGCTGAAGGGGCGGGAAGAAGGCCGCGATTTCCTGCGCATGCTGCTGATGAACGTCGCCGATGTCGCCGACGAATATCTGACCGACGACCGGCTGAAGGCGCTGCTTGCCTTCGACGCCACGCTCGGCGTCCACCTAGGCCCGCGCTCGCCGACCTCGCTGCTCGGCCTTTATTATCGCCTGACCGGGGAAGCCAATGGCCGCACCGGGGCGCAGATCATGCCGAAGGGCGGCATGGCGGCCCTGGCGCGGGCTTTCGAGGCGGGCGCGCAGGCCAGAGGCGTGACGATCCGCACCGGCGCGGCGGTGGCGCGCATTCTGGCCGAACGCGGCGTGGCTGGCGGCGTGATGCTGGCGAGCGGCGAAACGCTGAACGCGCCGGTGATCGTTTCCGCCATCCACCCGCAGACGACCTTCCTGCATCTGGTCGACGCCGCCGAGATCGGAACCGGTTTCAGCCGTGGCATCCG
>JBDHTA010000164.1:0-9152 GCA_039808465.1 Rhizobiaceae bacterium
GATCGATGGTGGTCTGGCCGATGCGGGCGAAATCCTCGTCCGCCAGCTCGCCAAGGCCGATCTTGCGGAAATAATCCGCATCCCAGCGCTTTTCATGGGCGAGATAGGTCCATTTGCAGGTGACGGTGCAGGTGGAGCGCGCCAGATCCCCGGTCGCCTTCCAGGTCAGGAAATCGGCGAGATCGAAGAACTGCCAGGCGTCCTTGAAGACCTGCGGCCGGTTTTCCTTCAGCCACAGGATTTTCGGGGTTTCCATCTCAGGCGAAATCCGCCCGCCGACATAGGCCAGCACGTCATGGCCAATGGCGTTGATGCGCTCGGCTTGTCCCACGGCGCGGTGATCCATCCACACGATGATATCGCGGTCCGGATCCTCGCTGGCGCCGACCGGCAGGGATTTGCCGCCCTCGCCCAGCACCACCAGCGAGCAGGTGGCGTCGAAGCCGACGCCGATCACCGCTTCGGGGCTGACGCCGGAGGCCGCCATCGTCTCGCGCACGCTGTCGCAGACGGCCTGCCAGATTTCCCGGCTGGATTGCTCGGCGATGACGCCACCCTCGCGATAGAGGGTGATGTCGCGCTTGGCGGTCGCCAGCATATGCCCGGTGAGATCGAACAGACCGGCGCGGGCGCTGCCCGAGCCGACATCGACGCCGATGACATAGCGGTTTTCAGTGGAAGGCATGGGCGGGTCTCCGGTCTGCAATGGAAGATCAGATATCGACGCTGCTCGGCAGGATCACCAGATCGCGGATGGTGACGTTGCGCGGCCGCGACAGCATGAACAGCACCGCATCGGCCACTTCCTTGGCCTGCATCAAGCTGCCATTGGCCAGCGCCTCCTCCATCTTCGCCTTCGGCCAGTCGTCCAGCAAAGCGGTGACGACAGGGCCGGGCAGCACCGCGCCGACGCGCACGCCATGGGGAATGACCTGGCGGCGGGTGGAATGCACGAAAGCCTGCACGGCGAATTTGGAAGCCGTGTAGATCGGCTCCCAGACCACCGGCACGACGCCCGCCACCGAGCTGGTGAAGAGAATGTCGCCGCTCTTGCGCTCGATCATGTAGGGCAGCACGGCATGCACCGAGCGGAAGGCGGCGTTGATGTTGAGGTTCAGCATCCGGTCCCAGACATCCGGATTGCCTTCGGCCACGGGGCCGCCGACATAGGCCCCGGCATTGGCGTAGAACACGTCGAGATGCCCGGTCAGCTCGAGGATGCGCGGCAGCATGCCCGACACCTGCTCGCCGTTCAGCAGGTCGACGACCAGCGGAAACGCCCCCTCGCCCATTTCGGCGCACAGCGCCTTGAGCTTGTCCTCGGCACGGTCGATCAGCACCACCTTCGCGCCTTCGGCGAGCAGGGTGCGGGCGCATTCCAGCCCGATCCCCGAGGCCGCGCCGGTAATCGCGACCACTTTGCCCTTCATCAGTTCAGTCATTTCAAAGTCTCCAGATGGGATGGATCAGGCGCGGCCATGGCTGACGCGCGAGCGGCGGGCAAGCGAGTCGACGATCACGGCGATGGCGAGGACGCCGCCGGTGATCATGTAGCGCAGCGACGACGAGAGGTTCAGCAGCGTCAACCCGTTCGAGATCGCCTGGATGACGATGATGCCGAGCAGGGCCGAATAGGCGCTGCCACGCCCGCCGAACAGGCTGGTGCCGCCGATGACGGCCGCCGCGATGGCGTTGAGATTGACGTCGCCGGTGCCCGCCTGCTGCGAGGACGAGGCCAGACGCCCGGCCGCCAGCATGCCGCCAAGCGCTGCGAGCGTCGAGCACAGCATGAAGGCGCTGTAATAGATGGCGCGGATATTGATGCCCGAACGGCGCGCGGCTTCGCGGTTGCCGCCGACGGCGAACATGGAGCGGCCCCAGCGGGTGCGCGTCAGCATGTAGTTCATGATGACGACAAGCGCGACCAGCAGGCCGAACATCCACGGCACGCCCCGGCCGAGATTGAGGTAATAGACGGCGAATTGCAGCGCGGCCGTCAGGATGACGGCTTTCAGGACCAGCGCCCCCACCGGCTGCGACGACAGATTGGCGGCAAGACGGCGCGCGCGGGTGCGGAAGCCGAGAACGATCAGCGCGATGCCGGGCAGCAGCGCCATCAGATGCGACAGCCATGCGGGCATGACGTAGATCTGGCCGAAGCGCACCAGCGCGGAAGCGTAAGGCAGGTTGATGCTGCCCGTTGGTCCGAGAACATAGAGCTGGAGGCCGAGCAGCGCCAGCAGGCCGGAGAGCGTGGCAACGAAGCTCGGCATGCCGAGTTTCGTATAAAGGAAGGCGTAGAGCGCGCCGACGGCGGCGCCGAACACCAGCGCGGCGAGGATGGCGCCCGCCACCGGCCAGCCATTGTTGACCCAGAGAACCCCGACCATGGCCGAGGCCAGCCCGCTCATCGAGCCGACCGACAGGTCGATTTCGCCGAGCAGCAGCACGCAGACGATGCCGAGCGAGATGATGCCGACGGTGGCGCAATCGAACAGCAGGTTGACGAGGTTGTTGGGCAGCAGGAAGACCGGGTTCAGCAGGCTGAAGACCACGGAAATGACGATCAGGCCGATGGCGACCGGCAGCATGCCGAGATCGCCGGAGCGGATCTTGTCGATCGACGCCTTCATCATGTCCATGATGCTGTCATTGTGGCGCACGCGCTCGTCGCTGCGGTCCAGCGCGCCGGTGTTTTGCGTGTTCGGGTTCGTCATGCGTGCCTCCCGTCCGTTTCGGCCGCCTTGCGCTCGACGCGGCGGGATACGGAATTTTCGGTTGCGCCGGTAATGGCGGCGATAAGATCCTGATTGGAAGAATCGGGCGTGAAGACGCCGTTGTTCTTGCCGAGGCGCAGCACCACGATGCGGTCGGCGACGGCGCGCACGTCTTCCATGTTGTGACTGATGACGATGACGCCGAGGCCCCGGTCGCGCACGCGCTCGATCAGGTTCAGCACTTCCGCCGTCTGGGCGACGCCGAGCGCCGCCGTCGGCTCGTCGAGCATGATGATCTTGGGATCGAGCAGCAGCGAGCGGGCAATGGCGACGGTCTGGCGCTGGCCGCCGGACAGCGAGGCGATCGGCTCGCGCACGGAGGGGATGCGGGCGGCAAGCTCGCGCAGCAGCGTCCAGGCGCGCACTTCCATGCCGACTTCATCGAGGCTCCACGGCGACATTTCATGGCCGAGGAAGAGATTGGCGACGACATCGAGGTTCTCGCACAGCGCCAGATCCTGAAACACGGTGGCGATGCCAAGCTCCAGCGCCCTGGCGGGGCTGTCGAGCGCCACTTTCTCGCCCATGAATTCCACGGTGCCCGACGTCGGCTGATGCACGCCCGCCAGCACCTTGATCAACGTCGATTTGCCCGCGCCGTTATCGCCGACCAGCGCGACGACCTCGCCGCTCTTGACCTCAAGCTCGATATCGGTCAGCGCCGAAACCGCGCCGAAATTCTTGCACACATTCTGAAGCCGCAAAATGGTTGTCCCTTTTGCCGGCCTTGCCGTTGCCTGTCCTGTCATGGTCGCCTGCCTCTGCTGGCATGGTGGAAAGGCCCGGCCGCCCGAGGAGCGGCCGGGCGATGCGGCTTATTCGATGCCGAGCTTCTTGCAGCCTTCGGCATATTCGCCGGTGCAGACTTCGGCCGCCGTCTGGATCTTCTTGTCGAAGATCTCGGCCTTGATGTTCTCGGCCGTCACGACCGCCGGAACGAAGAGTTCGGAGGGCGTGTTGTAGAGCGTCGTCGTCGGCTTCGGGGTTTCGCCCTTGAGAAGCTGCATGGCGACGTTGGCGGCGGCGGCGGCAACGATTTCCGAAGGCTTGGAGATCGTGTTGTACTGATCGCCCGCGATGATGAGCTGGAGGGCCGCGATCACGGCGTCATTGCCGGTGACCGGCGGAACCGGCTTGACGCCAGCGGCCTTGAAGGCGGCGATCGCGCCGCCGCCGGTGCCGTCATTGGCGGCGACCACGCCCTTGATCTCGTCGCCGAAGCGGGTGATCTGGCCCGCGGTCCATTCCTGCGCCTTGGCGGGCACCCAGTCCGGCGTGTCGAATTCGGCAAGCGTCTTGTAGGGCGATTCCTTCAGGGCGCGATGAATGCCGTCGCGGATCAGGCCAGCGGCGGCGTCGGTCGGCGAGCCGTTGATCTGGAGAACGCCCGCGCCATCGGCGACGCCCGACGCCTTCATGTGATCGACCAGCGACTTGCCGATGGCGTAGCCGATGCCTTCATTGTCGAAGGACACGTAGAAATCGGCGGCCTTGTCGGGGATCGGGCGGTCATAGGCGATGACCTTGACATCCTGCGCCTGCGCCATTTCCACCAGACCGGCGGCGGCGGCGCTATCGACCGGATCGAGCACGACCACCTTGGCGCCCTGCGCGATCACCGAGTTGAACTGCTGCTGTTGCAGGGCGATATCGGCGTTGGCGTTCTGGTAGATGACGGTGCAATCCGGGCAAAGCTTCGCCATTTCGGCCTTGAAGCCGGGGAAGTCGTGCTGCTCGTAGCGGGTCGAGCCCTGGTCCGGCATCAGGAAGGCGACGGTGGCCGCGTCCTGCGCGGACGCTGCTCCGGCCATGGCCGAAAAGGCGACGGCGGACGCCATCAGAAAATTGCGATAGTTCATGTTTTCTCCTCCGTGGATCGGTATTCTTGTCCGAAACAGCCCGGCCTGGCGCCCGAAAAAGCACGCACGGCGACGTTCGCCGGACATATGCCTATCCGAAACGTCAGACCTCTGGCGCGGCGCCGGGTCAATGCGTCATGTCTTGCGAAGCCCTCCGGCCAGCCCTCCTGCGCCAGCGCGAAATTCATCGATTGAGCAAGTCAGCGCAATCGATGAAGCAAGATTGTCATGCCCTCCGTTTGGTGTCAAGCTGCTCCTTGGAAGGAGTTAATCATTGAGCACCCGGAACCGTCAATCGAAGAAAACGACGATCTACGATATTGCCGAGCTGGCGAGCACCTCGGCAAGCGCCGTCAGCGCCGTGCTGAACGGCACCTGGAAGAAGCGGCGCATCAGCGCCACGCTGGCGGAAAAGGTGACGCGCATCGCCGAGGAGCAGGGCTATGCCGTCAACATGCAGGCCAGCCTGCTGCGGCGGGAAAAGTCGCGCATCATCGGCATGATCGTTCCGAAATACGACAACCGCTATTTCGGCTCCATCGTCGAGACCTTCGAGGCCATGGCGCGTGAGCGCGGCCTGTTTCCGGTCATCACCTGCACGCAGCGCGATCCGGAGCTGGAGGTCGAGGCGGCGCGCGAGCTGGTGTCCTACCAGGTGGAATGGCTGGTGGCGACGGGCGCGACCGATCCGGACCGCATCACCGCGCTGTGCGCGGCGGCGGGCGTCAGGAGCCTCAATCTCGATCTGCCGGGCGCGCGCGCCCCCTCGGTCATCTCGGACAATTACGGCGGCGCGCATGCGCTGACGCGGCGCATCATCGCCAATGCCAAGCGCAGGCACGGGCGCGCCGCGCCGCTGATCTTCATCGGCGGGCGCGGCTCCGATCACAACACCCGCGAGCGCGTGCGCGGCTTCCGGTCGGCGCTGGCCGGCGAAGGGCTGGAGGCCGACGACCGCTTCATCCTGACCTGCGGCTACGCGGCGGAAAAATCCGAAACCGCCTTGCAGCGCTTTGCCGAAAGCGGGCTTGAGGCGCCGGTGGGCATGTTCGTCAATTCCACCATCTCGCTGGAAGGCGTGATGCGCTGGGTGATCCGCTCCGGGCTTGGCGGCCCGCAGGCGCCCGCCATGGGCTGTTTCGACTGGGATCCCTTCGTCGCGCTTCTGGGCGACGGCATCGAGATGGTGCGCCAGAATGTTCCCGCCATGCTGAACGCCGTCTTTTCCATCATCGACAGGGGCGAGGCGCCCCAAGCCCTCATCGAGATTCCGCCCCTGCATGGCGATGCGCAGAATTGAATTGGCCGGGCTGCGCCCGAAGGCTATAGAAAGGCCGCGTTTGCGGCATTTGCGCTTTCCTCGAATCGCGAAAATGCTCTAACCCTTTGCTTTCACGCATTTCCGGGCGCAAGACCGGCATCCGCTTTTCCCGGAAATGCTCTGGGGAGGAACCCGACGTGGCATTATATCCGGCGCTGACCCGGCACTTGCGGAATCCCAGCCTGTTTTCCGCGCTCGACCGCCTGCCCTCGCTGGGCGCGGCCGGGACGGACAGGCAGTTTTCCGTGTTCAACCCCTCGACCGGCGAGCGGCTGGCCGACCTGCCGGACATGGACGCCGAAGCAACCCGCCGCGCCATCGAAAAAGCCTATGCCGCGCAGGAAAAATGGGCGGGGCTGACGGCGCGCGACCGCTCCGACCTGCTGTGGCGCTGGCACCAGCTCATCGTCACCCATACCGACGATCTCGCCGCCATCCTCACCGCCGAGATGGGCAAGCCGCTGGCGGAAGCGAAGTCCGAGGTCTCGCATGCCGCCGCCTATCTGCAATGGTATGCGGAAGAGGCCAACCGCATCTATGGCGAAACCATTTCCGCCCCTTCCACCGACCGGCGCATGCTGGTGATCAAGCAGCCGGTCGGCGTCGTCGGCGCCATCACGCCGTGGAATTTCCCGGCCTCGATGGTGGCGCGCAAGATTTCACCAGCGCTCGCCGCCGGTTGCGCCGTGGTGCTGAAACCGGCCGAGCAGACGCCGCTGGTGGCGGGCGCGATGTTTGCGCTGATGGAAGCGGCCGGTTTTCCCGAAGGCGTGGTCAACCTCGTCTACGCGTCGGAGGGCGACGCCGTCGGCCATGAACTCTGCACCCATCCGGCCGTGCGCAAGATCAGCTTCACCGGCTCCACCGAGGTCGGCCGCCTGCTGATGCGGCAATGCTCCGATCAGGTGAAGAAGCTCAGCCTCGAACTCGGCGGCAATGCCCCCTTCATCGTCTTCGACGATGCCGACGTGGACGCGGCCGTCGACGGCGCGATCCAGGCGAAATTCCGCAATGCGGGCCAGACCTGCGTTTCGGCCAACCGGCTCTACGTGCAGGCGGGCGTGCATGACGAATTCGCCGAAAAATTCACCGCCCGCGTGCGCGAGCTGACGGTCGGCGACGGCTTCGAGCCGGGCGTGGCCATCGGCCCGCTGATCGATACGCGGGCGCTCGCCAAGATCGAGGCGCATATCGCCGATGCGCTGGAAAAGGGCGGCACCATCCGCTGCGGCGGCGCCCGCGCCGAAGCCGGCGGCACCTTTTTCGCGCCGACCGTGCTCACCGATATCTCGGGCGCGATGCGGGTGGCGCAGGAGGAAACGTTTGGCCCGCTCGCCCCGATCCTGCGCTTCGAGGATGCCGATGCGGTGGTGCGCGCCGCCAACGACACCATTTACGGGCTTGCGGCCTATTTCTACGCCTCCAATCTCAAGCGCGTCTGGCGGGTGGCGGAAGCGCTGGAATACGGCATGGTCGGCATCAATACCGGGCGCATGTCCTCGGAAGCCGCTCCCTTCGGCGGCGTCAAGCAATCCGGCCTTGGCCGCGAGGGCTCGCGTCACGGGCTGGAGGATTACCTGGAAATGAAATATCTCTGCATGGGCGGAATCTGAAACCGATAGAGGGAGACGGCGTGCGCGCAGCCGGGTTCGTGCCGAAACTGGTTCTGGCCGGAATGCTGTCGCTCTCGGGCGTCGGCGTGACGCTCGGCACGCTGTTCTTCGCGGCGGCGCTGACGCCGACGCTGGTGCCGCGCAGTTTTTCCACGCAGGGCATTCTCGCCGGGGCCTGCTTCGCCATCGGCTACGGGGCGGGCGTGCTGTGGCGTTGGCTCTGGCATTATCTGGAACTGCCCGAACCGCCGGAACGCCTGCGCGCAAGGGCCAATATGCTGGTGGCGGGGCTTGCCGCGCTGGTGGCGCTGGTTTTCCTGTGGCGGGCGGCGGAATGGCAGAATTCCATCCGCGCCCTCATGCGGCTCGGGCCTGTCGATACCGCCCATCCCTTCAAGGTGTGCGCCATCGCGCTCGCCACCTTCGCCGTCATCCTGGCGCTGGCGCGGCTGTTCGGCTTCGTCGCCCGCAAGGTCCGCAGGCTGGCGCGCCGAGCGCTGCCGCGCCGCCTCGCCGCAGCACTCGGCATTGCGGTGGCGGCGCTGGTGTTCTGGACGCTGACCAACGATGTGGCGGTGCGCGGCATCTTCCACATGCTCGACACCTCCTTCCGCGAATATGACGCGCTGATCGAGCCGGAACGGCCGCAGCCCTCGGCGCCGGGCAAGACCGGCAGTCTCGCCTCGCTGGTGCGCTGGGAAACGCTGGGGCGCGCCGGGCGCGAATACGTGGCCTCCGGCCCCTCGGCGGATGAAATCGCCGCGTTCAACGCCCGCCCGGCGAAGGAGCCGCTGCGGGTCTATGTCGGCCTGCGTGGCGCGCAAACGCCTGCCGGGCGCGCCCGTCTGGCGCTGGAGGAGCTGAAGCGGCAGGGCGGCTTCGAGCGCGCGGCGCTGATCGTCATCACGCCCACCGGCACCGGCTGGATCGACCCGGCGGCGATGGACAGCGCCGAATATCTGTTCGACGGCGACGTCGCCAGCGTCGCGGTGCAATATTCCTATCTCAGCAGCCCGCTATCGCTGCTCGCCCAGCCGGAATATGGCGGCGAAGCGGCCCGCGCCCTGTTTGCGGAAATCTACGGCCACTGGACCGGCCTGCCGAAAGACAGGCGCCCCCGCCTCTACCTGCATGGGCTCAGCCTCGGCGCGATGAACTCCGAGAAATCGGCGGAACTGTTCGAGATGATCGCCGATCCCGTCGACGGCGCGCTGTGGAGCGGCCCGCCCTTTCCCAGCCGCATCCACACGTCGCTGACGGCGGGGCGCCAGCCCGGCACGCCCGAATGGCTGCCGCAATTCCGCGACGGGCGTTTCGCCCGCTTCATGAACCAGACCGGCTCGCCCGTGCCGCCGGATGCGCCCTGGGGGCCGATGCGGATCGTCTACCTGCAATATGCGAGCGACCCCATCGTCTTCTTCGATTATCGCGATCTCTACCGCCCGCCGGAATGGATGCGCGCCCCGCGCGGCCCGGACGTGTCTTCCCAGTTGCGCTGGTATCCCGTCGTCACCATGCTGCAAATGGCGCTCGACATGGCGGTGGCGACGACGACGCCCATCGGCCATGGCCATGTCTACGC
>JBDHTA010000165.1:0-9065 GCA_039808465.1 Rhizobiaceae bacterium
GCGCGGTGTCGAAAGCCTTCATCAGCAGCGCTTCGGCCATCGGCTTGCCTTCGCCTGCGGCCAGGCTCGCCGCTTCCCCGGCGATCGCGGCGGCCGCATAGGCGGGCAGCACATAGCCTTCCGGTACGATACCCCTGGCGCGAAGCTGCTCCACGAGTTGCGCGTTCTGCGGATCGGCGGCCCAGTCCGGCAGGGTGGCGGCGCGCACGCCATCGGAAAGCGGCACCGGCTGGTTGGCGGCGTTCATGGCGTCGCCGCCCAGCAATTCCAGCGTCAGCCCTTCCGCCCTGGCGTCGCGGGCGATGATGGCGGCATCGTTGCGGTCGCCGCCGACGAAGACATGGGTGACGCCCGCGCGCGACAGCCGCCGAACCAGCGAAATCTGCTGCTCCTGTCCGGGCCGGTAGGTGTCGACGAAGGCGGGTTTCAGCCCGCGCTCCTCCAGCGCGTTGCGGATCGCCTCCGTCATCTCGCGGCCATGGATGGTGCCGTCCTCGACCAGACCGAGCGGCTGGCCCGCCCAGTCGCTGAGGATGAAATCGATGATGCGCGAGGTTTCCGCGCCGTCGGCAGGCGCCAGCCGGAAGAAGGGCCAGCCGTTCTTCAGCGCGTCTTCCATCAGGATGGTGGCGCGCACGGAAACGGTGATCGCCGGAATGCCCGCATCCTTCAGCGCGGGCAGGGCCGCCTCCAGCGTTTCGCTACAGAGGAAACCGACGGCCGCGACCGCCTTGGCCTCGGCAATCCTGCCCGCGACGGCTTCATTGCCGTCCGCCGCGCAAGGCTCGTTGACGAGGACGGCCGTGTTGCCGTCCGCCTCGATGCGGGCGACGGCGCCATCGGCGATCTGCTTGCCGAGGACTGCGAACGGCCCCTCCGCTGGCGCGACGACGGCCACCGGCACGCCCGCCGCGAAGGCGCTGGCGCTTGTGAGGATGATCGCCGCGATCAGCGGCAGGCGCGTTTTCAAAGACATGAACGTTGAGCAGGCTCCGGCAGGGGTTCGCGTCCGATCCGCCTTCCTTATGATCGGCAAGGGCTTTGCGTCAAAGGAAAACGGTTTTTGATCATGCGGACGGCGTGAACTTTACCCGATCATAGGAAATATCGTGCAACGAATCCACCGGCGGGGCGATATTCCCGCCAGCATGAGGAAAGGCGTCGTCTTGAACGGGATCAATCTGGAACCGGTGCTCTATCGTGAGGCCATGAGCCGTTATGCCGGGCATGTGCAGATCGTGACCACCGCCCTGGGAGACATGCGGCGCGGCGTGACGATCACCGCCGCCTGCTCGGTGTCCGACAATCCGCCGATGGTGCTCGCCTGCCTGAACCGCACCAACCCGCACAACGCCATCTTCTTCGAAAGCGGCTGCTTCGCGCTCAACACCATGGCGCATGACCGCGTGGATCTGGCCGACGCCTTTTCCGGGCGCTCGGGCCTGGACAGCGAGGCGCGCTTCGCGATGGCCGCATGGAAGACGCTGGCGACCGGCGCGCCGGTGCTGGAGGACGCGCTGGTCTCCTTCGATTGCCGCACCGTCGAGATGAAGGAAACCTCCACGCATATGGTGCTGTTCGGCCTTGTCGAAGCCATTCATTTCGGGGAAAGACGCGAAAGCCTGATCTACCTCGACCGCGCCTATCATGGCCTGTGAGCATGGATAACGAAGCGATCAGGGAGATATTTCAGGGGCTTGGAGAGGTCTCGATCCGCCGCATGTTCGGCGGCAAGGGCATCTATCATCTCGGGCGCATCATCGCCATCGAACTCGGTGGCGAGATCATGCTGAAAGGCGATGCCGTGACCGCGCCGCAGGTGGAGGCGGCGGGCGGACGCCGCTGGACCTATGAGGGGAAAAAGGGGAAACCGGTCGCCATGCCCTACTGGAGCATTCCCGAAAGCGCCTATGACGATCCCGACGAGATGGCGGCATGGGTGCGGCTGGCTTACGAGGCGGCGCTGCGGGTCGATGCCGAAAACCGCTGATCTTCACGGGCATCCCGCTGGCGCAGATGCGCTGCGGCTATCGTAGCGAAATGGGAAAGGGGCGCGGGCAGGGCGTCGAGATCGTACCAGCCGAAAGCGGTCAGCTTGTCCGGCTCCGTCAATCGCGGCTCGCCGGAAAAATCCGAGGTGACGTAGAGCAGCGAGATCCAGTGATGGCCGTCGGCCTTGCTCACCAGTTCCGCATGGCAGAGAAAATCGATCCGCCCGAAGGCAAGCCCGGTTTCCTCCTCCGCCTCGCGGCGGGCGGCATCGATGGCGGCTTCGCCATGGTCGATCTTGCCGCCGACGATATTCCAATGCTCCGCCTCCGGCGCTTTCACACGCCGGTAGAGGAGAATCTTCCTGTCGCGAAGAATGGCAAGGCCGACACCGGCACCGGGATGATCGATGCCGGGAACCGCCATGGCATCAGGCCTTGGCGTTGGCCACGATCAGCATGAAGGCCGGGATATCGTCGCCGAAGCCGACCGGCGTCGGGCCGTCGTCCTGGTCGCGATAACGGTTGCGGCGGTCGCGGCTGTCATCATTGGCCGGGTAGGGCCTTGCATGATTGTGCTTCTGTTCCACCTTGCGCTGGGTTTTCACGCTTTCGACCTTTTCTGCTACCGCTACACGATCCGTTTCGACGACATCATCGCTGTTCTTGATGTCGGTTTTATGATTGTTCCGCCCGCTCCGGCCGCGCTTGTTACGGTCGCGGTCCTTGTCTTTCTTGCGGGAGCGGTCGTTATCATAGCTTTCCATGGGCGCGGGAAGCGCGGAAAGATCACCGTTCAGCCATTCGATCTGCTGACCGATCAGCTTCTCGATGGCGTCGACATATTTCATGTCGCTCTTGGTGACGATCGTGAAGGCGCTGCCGGAACGGCCAGCGCGGCCGGTGCGGCCGATGCGGTGAACATAGTCTTCCGCATGAATGGGAACGTCGAAGTTGAAGACGTGGCTGACATCGGGAATATCGAGGCCGCGCGCGGCGACATCGGACGCCACCAGCAGCGTGATATTGTTGTCCTTGAAATTCGCCAGCATCGTCGTGCGCGAGCGCTGGTCCATATCGCCATGCAGCGCGCCGACGGAAAAGCCGTGGCGGTCGAGCGAGCGGAACAGGTCTGCGACATCGCGCTTGCGGTTGCAGAAGATGATCGCGTTCTTGAGCTCGTCCTGCGCGCGGATGAGGTCGCGCAGTACGGCGCGCTTCTCGTAATCCTTGCCATGGGCGGCGACGAGGCGCTGCGTCACGGTGGTGGCGGTGGAGGAGGGCTTGGCGACCTCGATCCGCTCCGGATTTTGCAGGAAGCGATCGGCCAGCTTCTGGATCTCCGGCGGCATGGTGGCCGAGAAGAACAGGGTCTGGCGCGTGAAGGGAATCATCTTGGCGATGCGCTCGATATCGGGAATGAAGCCCATGTCGAGCATGCGGTCGGCCTCGTCAATGACGAGGATTTCGACGCCGGTCATCAAAAGCTTGCCGCGCTCGCAGTGATCGAGCAGGCGGCCGGGCGTGCAGATCAGCACATCGGCGCCTCGCTCCAGCTTGCGGTCCTGCTCGTCGAAGGAGACGCCGCCGATCAGCAGCGCGACGTTCAGCTTGTGATTCTTGCCGTACTTCTCGAAATTCTCGGCCACCTGCGCGGCAAGCTCGCGCGTCGGCTCCAGAATCAGCGTGCGCGGCATGCGCGCACGGGCGCGGCCTTTTTCCAGCAGCGTCAGCATCGGCAGCACGAAGGATGCCGTCTTGCCGGTGCCTGTCTGGGCAATGCCGCAAATATCACGCCGTTGCAGCGCGAAGGGGATCGCCCCCGCCTGGATGGGAGTGGGCGTGGAATATCCCGCGTCGGTGACTGCGGAAAGAACTTTCTGGCTCAGGCCAAGATCAGCAAAACTGGTCAAAGGGGATACTATATCCGGTCCGTTGAAGACAACTTGGGTGGAATCGGTGCGAATGACCGTCCATTTGGAGGGCGGCATAGTCCCAAAATGCCTGCAAGTCAAGGAAACCGGCGAATTTGCCGCCAAGCAGCGTTAATTCGCGGAGTAAATGCTGATCTGGCCCGGAAAAAGCCGCTCAGAGATAGGCGTTCAGCTTCTTTCCGGCTTTCAGGAAATACATCGGATCGATCGCCTGGCCGTTGCGGCGAACCTCGTAATGCAGATGCGTGCCGGTGGAGCGGCCGGTGCTGCCCGCAAGGCCGACCGTGTCGCCCGGCTCCACCCGGTCGCCCACCTTCACCAGAACGCGCTGCATGTGGCCGTAGCGGGTGCTGATGCCGTTGCCGTGATCGACCTCGACCATGTTGCCATAGCCGCCGGAATAGCCCGCGGCGGTGACGACGCCGGAGCCGGTGCAGGGAACGCGCTCGCCGCTGCCGAATCGGAAATCGATGCCGGAATGCATGGCGAGCCGTCCCAGGAACGGATCGGTGCGGTTGCCGAACCGGCTGGTGATCACCTTGCCGGGGCCGGGATCGGCGAAGGGCAGGGCGGCCGCCAGCCCCCGCACCGAATCCAGCCGCTTCAGGGCCATGTCGAGACTGTCGATGGACTCCTCGAAGGCATCCGTCGCCGACGGTTCGATGAAGGGGCCGCCGATGCCGTCTTCTTCTTCGGCGGTGGCGGACTCGGCTTGCGCCGCCGTATTCACCCGGATGCCGCTGCGCGACAGGATATCCTCGATGGCGCCCGACTTGCTGTCGGCGGCTTCGGTCAGTTGCTCGATCTGGGCAAGCTGTTCGCGCTCGATGGATTTCAGCGAATGCCTGACCTTGGAAAACATGCGGTCGGCGCGATCGGCCACCGTTTCGTCCGCGGGCGCGTAGGCCAGCGCCACGCTGCCGATGCGGCCGGTCTTGCGCCCGCCCGACAGCAGGTTTTCGATGGCCTTGATGCCGCCGGTGGCATCCGCCTTGCGCTCGGGATTGAAGGCGGGAACCGGAACCGGCGATGACGGAAGCCCCTGTTCGCTCGCCTTGTCGAGCAGCGTGCCGATGCGGCCGTGGCGCGAAGTCAGCGCCATCTGTTGCTCCATCAGCTTGTCGACCTTTTCTTCCACAACCTGCTGGTCGAGAAGCTGGCGCGAGGTGACGCGGTCGACCTGCGCGCGCAGCGCGGCGATGCGGTCTTCATATTCATGCTGCATGCGCGCCTGCCGCGCCATGGTGGCGCCGATCAGGTCGTCGCGCAGCACGAGATAGGAGGTGGCGAGCAGATAGCCGATGGTGACCGCGCCCGCGACGGAAAAGCCGAGTGCCGCCATCCACGGGCGCACCGTCATGTGGCGCACCTTGTCGCCGCTGGCGAGAATCAGGACGTGCTGCTTGGCGCGCTTTCCAAAAACACGATTGTCCGGCCGATTGCTCAACGGGGGAATCCTCCAGCGGAAGGCGGTCCTGTGGCGACGCCTGTTGCCGGTAATTACACACCGTTAAGGTTAACAACCGGTTAATTTTCGCCGGGCCACACCCTTGCCTCAACTGCTGGTGGAGGTCAGCGCCCGGTAGAAGGTTGGCGTCAGGCCCGCCTCGGCGCGGGCGATATCGTTGAAGGGCGCCTTCAGCGAGCCGCGAAAATTGGCGCGCACCAGTTGCCGGAAGGTTTCGGCCGGATCCTTGCGCTCGCGGGCGCAGAGAAAGCGGAACCACTTCGCGCCCACCGCCACATGGCCCTTTTCGTCGTTGTAGATGACGTCGAGAATGGCGGCGCTTTCCATGTCGCCGGTCTCGATCATCTTGGCTTGCAGGGAAGGCGTCACATCCAGCCCCCGCGCCTCCAGAATGAGGGGAACGACGGCCAGCCGCGCCGTCAGGTCGTTGCGGGTGGAATGCGCCGCCTGCCACAAGCCGTCATGAGCGGGCAGGTCGCCGTAATCGGCGCCGAGCTGGCGCAGGCGGTCGCGCACCATGCGGAAATGCTTGGCTTCCTCGTAGGCGACCTGCATCCAGCCATCGAAGAAGGAATGCGGCACGCGCTCCGTGGTGAAGCGGGCGACGATATCAAGCGCCAGATCGACGGCGTTCAGTTCGATATGGGCAATGGCGTGCAGCAGCGCGATGCGGCCTTTCAGCGTGTGCAGCGAGCGCTTTTCCATATGCTTCGGCGGCACCAGATCCGGCTTGTCCGGCCGTCCGGGGCGCTCCGGCAGCGGCGGGTCGAGCGGTGAACGCAGGGAAAGGCGGCGCTCGAACCAGCGCGTCGCCGTGTCCTGCGCCAAGGCCGTCTTCACATCGAGATCGGCAGCCATGATGGCGCGGGTCGCGCCGCCGCGCAGCGATTCGGGCTTGGGAATGCCGGTGCTCATGCCCGCAATTCCCTGACGGCGGCCAGCACCTCCTGGGCATGGCCCTTCACCTTCACCTTCGGCCAGACGCGCGCGATCCTGCCTTCGGGGTCGATCAGGAAGGTGCTGCGCTCGACGCCCATGTAGCGGCGGCCGTAAAGGCTCTTTTCCTGCCAGGCGCCATAGGCTTCGATGGCGTGCCGCTCCTCATCGGCGGCGAGCGGAATGGAAAGGTCGTGCTTTGCGACGAATTTATCGTGCTTTTTCACCGGATCGGGCGAGATTCCGATGACGACCGCGCCCGCCTTTTCGAACTCCCCGGCAAGGGCGGTGAAGTCGATCGCCTCGGTGGTGCAGCCCGGCGTGTCGTCCTTGGGGTAGAAATAAACCACGAGGGATCGCCCGCGAAAATCCGAAAGGCGTATGGTTTCGCCGCCATCCCGTGGCAAGGTAAAATCCGGAGCCACGTCGCCGATTCGCAATTCCGCCATGCTGAAACCTTTCTTATGCCGATTTTTTGAAACACGAATGCCGTGCTCCATATATAACCGCGCAGGCTTGCGGCCAATCCGCGCGCAAATTTATTCGAGTGCCACGAGGACAGCGTCATAGGTATGGAAGCAGACGGCGGCGACAGGACCGGCCACGGCAACGCCGGATCGGAAACGCCGGACGGCGCGCTTTTCGCCCGTGCGGAAGATCGTCCGCCGCTGCGCGAAAAAAAGCCGTCGCGCTTCTGGCGCCGCATGGGGCAGGTTTCCGCGGGGCTGTTCGTGGCGGCGCTGCTGCTGTTCGGCGGAACGCTGGCGGCGATCGAGGCCGGGCTGTTCGACCGCGTGCTGACCGAGCGCGCCGAAGCCGCGCTCAACGATGCGCTGGGGCCGCGTTTCACCGCCCGCGTCGGCTCCACCAAGATCCGCTTCACCTCCGACGCCAAGCTGGCGCTGGAAGCGCGCGATGTCGATACCATCGATGTCGCCAGCGGCCAGCACATGTCGCAGGCGGCCTCCATCCGCCTTGCCGTCGATCCCCGGGCCTTCTTCTCGGGCAATGTCGTCGTCAACCGCATCGAGGCCGACGGCATCGATGTCGACGCCACGCTGCTGCCCTCCGGCAAGCCGCTCGATCTTTCGGCGCTGCGCATCGACCAGATTCCGGCGGTTCTGGAAAGCCTGTTCCTGCAACTGGATACGCTGAGCGGCATCGTCGCGCGCGCCCGCACCGACCGGGTCGTGATTTCCTCGATCATGCTGGTGCTGCCCTCCGGCCATCGCGAGCCGCTGACGATCGCGCTGGAGGATCTCGGCTTCACCCGCACCGATAGCGGCCTTTCGCTGGACGGCAAGCTGACCATCGACGACGTCACCTCCGCGATCACGGCGGAGCTGCCGCTGGACGGCGCCCGCACGAAGGGCTTTTCCGCAACCATTTCCGATGTGCCGCTGACGCGCTTCCTTCTCGCCCATGCCGCCACCGGCGAGCCGCGCGCGGGCGTCGACGGGCGGGCGAAGCTGGAGCTTGCGGCGCTGCGCGCCTCCGAAGGCTCGCCCGGCGCGCTCTCGGCCCGGGTGGATATCGAAAACGGCACCGTCTACGCCGAAGGCATCGAGCAGTCGCTGGACGAGGCGGCGCTGCGCGCCATCTATGATTTCGGCAAGAATTCCATCGAATTCCTGCCCTCGCGCCTGCGCTTCGGCGCAACCACCATTCCCTTCACCGCCGGGCTGATCGATCTCGACCGGCTCGACCCGGAATCGCCGCAGGGTTTCGGCATCGATCTTCTGGTCAGCGGCGGCATTGCCGCGCCGGGCGGCACCGGCGCCGGGCCGATGGATTACAGCGCCACGGTGACCGGGCGTTATCTCAAGGATAGCCGCGAATTCCAGTTCGCGCGCATGGCGGCGTCCAGCCCGGCAGGCACGCTGGCCGGGTCGATGGTGGTGCGCCTGAAGGACGAGGGCTCGCCGGAAATCAGCTTCGGGGCGCAATCCTCCAGCCTCCAGACGCAGGCCGTCAAGCAGATGTGGCCTTACTGGATGGCCGCCAAGGCGCGGAGCTGGGCGCTCGCCAACATCTATGGCGGCACGCTGACCAACGCGTCGATTTCCGTCTTCATTCCCAGCGGCCGCATTCCGCCCGGCGGCGGGCCGCTGCATCTGACACGGGACGAGCTGAATATCGGCTTCGACATGAACGAGGCCCGTGTCAACGTCACCGGCGACATTCCGCCGCTGCGCGACGTTACCGGCCGTTTCGACCTGCTCGGCCCCGAACTCAATGTGCGCGTCAAACAGGCGGCATCCTATTTCGCATCCGGAAAATCCGTATCGCTTACGGAAGGCAGCCGCTTCACCATCACCGACACCTATGAAAAACCGCTGATGGCCGAAATCGATCTCGCCGTGCGCGGCAAGGCGGATGCGATCGGCGAGCTGGTGACCTTCCGGCCGGTGGCGGTGCTGGATCGCACCGGCTTCAAGCCGGAGGATTTCGCAGGCGATGTCCGCGCCTCGGTGCAGGCGAAATTCGGGCTGGTGACGGCGCAGGAGCCGCCGCCGCCGGTGTGGAAGGCGGCGCTGTCGCTCGATGGCGTCGACCTGAAAAAGCCGCTCGACGGCCAGACGATCACCGCGCTCGACGGCACGCTGGAAATCGATCCGGAGCAGGCCGTGCTGAATGCCGATGGCAGGATCGGCCCGATCCCGGCGAGTTTCACGCTCACCGAGCCGGTTTCGAAGGATTCGAAAACCGGGCGCAGCCAGACGATCACCGCCACCGTCG